>CAIWHR010000224.1 GCA_903912485.1 uncultured beta proteobacterium
CGCCGCCGCGCCCGCGCCCGCGGCGCAGCATCAGGTTGAAGTCGCGCACCGGGCCCGCAAGCAGCGTGCATCCGACGGCGTCGTCGCCGCTGAAAGCGTGGGTTTCGAACAGCCCTGCGAGCAGCACTGCGGCGCCGTTGCCTTCGAGGCGCATCCCCGCCCCCGCGACCAGCACGATGGTCCGGTCGACGCCCGCGAACCGCGAGAACGCGCCGTCCTTCACCACGTCGGCGACGCTGATCCTCCAGTCGAAATCGTCGAGCCCGGCACCGGGCGGATGCGCCGCAATCTCGGTCGTGCGCCCGGCGCCGTTGCGCCAGGGCATGCGCCGGTAGTCGGCGGGAGTCAGCAGGCGATGTTCGACCATCTTGTCGACCGAGGGGCTCCGTGCGCCGCGCTGTGCGGACCGGCGGGCAGCGGTCGCCGCGCCCCGGGAACGCTCAGCCGAGGCGGCTCAATACTTCCCGCCGCCCGCCTGCCAGCGCCAGGCGTCGGCGCAGATGCTGTCGAGGCCGCGCGCCGCGCGCCAGCCGAACGACGCGTTGGCGCGCGCAGGGTCGGCGTAGACGCAGGCGATGTCGCCGGCGCGGCGCGGCGCGAACTGCCGCGGAATCGTCCGCCCGCACGCGCGCTCGAACGCCGCCACGACCTCGAGCACCGAGAAACCCCGGCCGACGCCGAGGTTGAACGTCGCGACACCCGGCGTGCGCGCGAGGTATTTCATCGCCGCGATGTGCCCCTCGGCCAGGTCCTGGACGTGCAGGTAATCGCGGACGCCGGTTCCGTCGGGCGTGGGCCAGTCGCGGCCGAAGATCGACAGCTCGGCGAATTCGCCGCCGGCGATGCGGCACAGCAGCGGCACCAGGTTGTTCGGGCGCCCGAGCGGCGCCTCGCCGATGGTGCCCGACGGGTGCGCGCCGGCGGGGTTGAAGTAGCGCAGGATCGCGATGCGCCAGTTCGGACCGGCGGGCGCGAGATCGCGCAGGAAATCCTCGACGACAAGCTTGGTGCGCCCGTAGACGCTGTTCGGCGCGACCGGCGCATCCTCGGCGACCGGCAGCCGCTCGGGCTGGCCGTACACGGTCGCCGACGAACTGAACACCAGCGTCGTCACGCCCGCCTCGCCCATCGCCTCGGCGAGCGCAAGGCTGCCGGCGACGTTGACGTCGTAGTACGCGAGCGGCCGCTCTCCCGACTCGCCGACCGCCTTCAGGCCGGCGCAGTGGATGACCGCGGCGATCGCGTGGTCGTGAAACACCCGACGCAGCGCAGCGACGTCGCGCACGTCGCCTTCGATGCAGGGCACCCTGCGGCCGGCGAGCGCTTCGAGCCGCGGCAGGACCGCAGGCGAGCTGTTGGCGAAATTGTCGAGGACGACCGGCGCGTAGCCCGCCTGCGCGAGCTCGACGACGATGTGCGACCCGATGTAGCCTGCGCCGCCGGTGACGAGAATGGTATCAGCCATGGATAGGCGCAATGTTACCGCAGCGCAGGCCGAAGCGGGGCGCCGCGGGGAAGGGGACCCGCGGCATGCCGGCGCCCGGTCATCGCGCGGGCGCGAGCCAGTGCCGGAGCTGCCGGTACACGGCGGCGCTGGCGAGAAGGTCGAGGTGACCGGTGCCGTACGCGACCCACGTGTGCCCGGGCGCGAAGCGCAGCGCCATGCGCGCATCCGCGTGGCGGCCGAGCGCGCTGCCGACCGGCACCAGGCCGTCGCTGCGGGCACGGCCGCCGCGCGGCAGCGCCCTGGAGAGGCTGCCGGCGATCGCGTGGCAGTCGACCCCCGCCGGCAGCGGCAGCGGCGCCCGCGTGTCGGTCCCGTGCGCAAAGGCGTCGCGACCGGCCCAATCCTGGTCGCGCAGCGAGCCGTGGCGAAGGTCGGTGATGCCGGCGCTGCGCAGGCGCCCCAGTCGCGTGAATGCCGCCGTGTAGGGGCTCGCCGCCAGCAGCAGGTCGACGCCGTGCCCGCCGCGCTCCAGCGGCGCGCCGTGGTGCGGCGTGCCGAGAAAAACGAGCGCGCGCAGCGACGCCAGCCACTCCATGGCGCCGTCCGCCGCCGCGGCGCAGGCGCTGCGCGCGA
>CAIWHR010000225.1 GCA_903912485.1 uncultured beta proteobacterium
CGGAGGGCGCCGCACGCCGCGCCCGCGGTCGCGCTGCCGGCGCCGCGCACGCGCTTCAATCAGCCGGTCTCGCCGCACCGCGTCGTCGAGGGCGTCCGCTTCCCGCTGGCCGAGGTCGAGCGGATGATCGAGTGCGTGCCGGGAGCCGCCGCCGAGGACGTCGCCGTCACCGTGATCGGCGGCGCGCTGCAGAAATACCTCGATGCGCGGCTCGAGGCGCCGGCCGACAGCCTCGTGGCCGAGGTTCCGATCGGAACCCGGGCCGACGCCCGGTCGCGCCCCGGCCGGACCTTCGCCGATTCGGCGGTGATGCCGATCCACACCGACATCGAGGACGCGGCCGAGCGGCTGCGGCGCGTCGTCGAGGCGGCGCGCCGGCTGCACGCCGACGGCGTGGCGCGGATGGGCCGCAAGCTGGTGGTCGACGCGATGCAGTTCGTCCCGTCGCCGGTGCTCGGCGTGGTCGGCGACCTCGCGCAGTGGCTGCGGCTAGGCAGCCGGGTCGCGCCGATCGTCAACACGTCGATCGCCAGCGTCCGCGGCCCCGACGTCCCGCTGTATTTCGCGGGCGCGCCGCTGGTCGGCTATTACGGTCTGTCGGTCATCCACGACCTCGCCGGCCTCGCGCACGTCGTCGGCCAGTACCACGGCGCGATGACCATCGGCGTGACCGCCTGCCGCGCGATGATGCCCGATCCCGGCCGCTACGCGGCGTGCCTGTACGAGGCCTACGACGAGCTTGCCGACGCGCTCGGATTGCGCACCGACCGCCGGCACGAGGCGCTGGTCGAGCCGCAAGCCCGCCGGCACGCCGTCGCCATGCCCGGCAGGGAGAAGCAGCAGGACGCCGCCGCCGCGGGCTGAACCCGCGCTTTCGCGACACCGGCCACCGACAGCAGGGAACGCATGGAACAGCTCACCGGCACCGACAGCTACTTTCTCTACACCGAGCACGGCAACGTCTACAACCACGTGGCGTCGGTCGGCATCTACGACCCGTCGACGGTGCCGGGCGGGAAGTTCCGCTTCAAGGACATCCTGCGCCACTTCAGCCGCCGGCTCGACACCAATCCGCTGTTCCGCCGGCGGCTGGTGACCGCACCTCACGGCATCGACCGGCCGTACTGGGTCGACGATCCCGACCTCGACCTCGAATTCCACGTCCGCCACATCGCGCTGCCCGAGCCCGGCGACTGGCGCCAGCTGATGATCCAGGTCGCGCGCATCCACTCGCGGCCGCTCGACCGCAGCCGGCCGCTGTGGGAGGTCTACGTGATCGAAGGCCTCGACCGGATTCCAGGATTGCCCAAGGGGGCTTTCGCGCTGCTGATGAAATTCCACCACGCGTCGCTCGACGGGCAGGCGGGCGCGCAACTGCTGCGCGCGGTGCATTCGCTGGCGCCGGACGTCGACGACGCGGGCCGCGACGCGGGCATGCTCTACGCCGAGCGCGACCCGACCGCGATCGAGCTGTACTCGCGCGCGATCGCGCACGGCGTCGGCCGGGCGACGAGCATCTCCAGGCTGTACGCGTCGGCGCTGGGCAGGGTCGCCGGGCTGGCGCTGGACCAGGTGCGCAGCAGGGCGAGTCCGGACCGGAGCGCCGACGGCGCCCTCGAAGCGCTGCCGGGTTGGGTCAGGGCGCCGTCGACGCGGTTCAACCGGCCGGTGTCGGCCAACCGCGTGGTCGAGGCGGTCGCGCTGCCGCTCGAGCGGATGAAGGCCGCGTGCCGGAAGGTCGAGGGCGCGACGATCAACGACCTCTTCCTCGCCATCGTCGGCGGCGCGCTGCGCCGCTATCTCGCGGCCAAGGACGAGCTGCCGGAGACGTCGCTGATGGCGCTGATGCCGATCAACGTGCGCGAGGAAGGCCGCGGCGCTGCCGGCGGCAACCAGGTCGGCGGCGCGCCAGTGCCGGTGCATTCCGACATCCACGATCCGCTGCGGCGGCTGAAGGCGGTGCACCAAGACGCGCGCTCGGCGAAGCGCGGCGTCGAGATCCTCGGCCGCGACTTCCTGAAGTCGGTCCTCGACGAGATGCCGCACTTCGCCGCCGAGGCGTTCATCCGCTATTGCGTCTATCCGCAGCTCAACGTCACCGTGTCCAACGTCCGCGGCCCCGAGGCGACGCTGTACGTGGCCGGGGCGCGGCTGGTGCACTTCTATCCGATCAGCATCGCCACCGACTACATAGGGCTCAACCACACCGGGTTCAGCTACAACGGCGTGCTGTGGATTTCGGCGGTCGCGTGCCGGAACATGATGCCCGACCCCGGTTTCTACGCCGACTGCCTGCGCGCGAGCTTCGAGGAGCTGATGGCGGCGATCGAAGCGCTGCCCGAGCACGGGCGTGCGCGCGC
>CAIWHR010000226.1 GCA_903912485.1 uncultured beta proteobacterium
CCTGCGCGAACTCGCCGATCGCGGCGTCGAGGTCGGCCGCGGTCATCGCCGCCGGCACGGGGTGCGGCTTCAGGCCTTCGGCGTCGGTGTAGATTTCACCCGCGGCGGCGACCGCGGAGGGCGCCAGGATGCGCGCGCCCGCCGGCAGGTTGAGCGCGTGCCCGATGCGTCCGCAATGCATCAACTGCATGAACATCTTCGCGCCCAGCGGGTGCACCGCATCGGTGACGCGCTTCCAGCCCGCGATCTGCTCCGCGCTGAAGATTCCCGGTATCCGCGGGTAACCCAGCCCGTTGGGCGACGGCGACGTTCCTTCGGTGATGATCAGCCCGGCGCAGGCGCGCTGCGCGTAATACTCGGCCATGAGTTCGTTGGGGACGTTACCGATGGCGCGGTTGCGCGTCATCGGCGCCATGACCAGGCGATTCTGCAGCGTGAGGGGCCCCAGCGTGGTGCTTGCGAATAGCAGCGACATGATCGGTGATCCAGGAAAGAGGGTTCGTCGGCTCGACCGGCAAGCCATTTGGCGTGCCGTACTATGCCCGAAGCTCTCGCGCCGCGCCATGTGGCGGACCGACGGCGGACCGACGGCGTCCGCCTGCGCCGGCGCCTCGCCGCGAACGGTCCGGCGATTCTCCCGGTCAGGACAGCGCGCTGCGGAGGTCGCTGCGCCGACGCCCGGTGGGCACCGCACGCGCCAACGCAGGCGCGGGCGCAATCAGGCGCCCGACGATGAACTCCGCTACCTCGTTCGGCCGATTGAGATCGAGCACGGGAACGCCGACGCGCACCGAACCGGGTGCGTCCGTCGCGACCGCGATGATGTGCGGGTCCGTAGCGGCCAGCAGCGGCCGGCCGAGGCTCGGCCGATGGATTTCGATCTTCGGTATCGGCGCTGACTTGAAGCCTTCCACGATGACAAGATCGAGCGCTTCCGGACGCAGCCGCTCCAGCAGCTCGCGCAGCGTCGGCTCCTTCGGCGTGTCGTTCTCCACCACCAGCGCCCACCGATGGTCCGATCCGACGAGGACCTGCGAGGCGCCGGCCTTGCGCAGCTCAAAGCTGTCCTTTCCCGGCTTGTCGGTGTCGAAACTGTGGTGCGCGCGCTTGATCAGCCCGACGCGCAAGCCGCGCGCCTTCAGCAGCGGGATCACCTTGAGCAGCAGCGTGGTCTTGCCGCTGCCGCTCCCCGCAGCCAGGCCGACGAGCGCAAAAGGAGTCTGCATCGACCGCCGCTCCTACGGCGCTGCGCCGGGCGCGAAGCCGTGGCGCACGAGGATCGCCTGCGCTTGCGGCGCCAGGATGAAGGCGGCAAGGCGCACGGCAGCCGGCGACGCATTCGTCATCGTGGTCAAGCCATAATCGGCACCCACCGCCAGCGCCTCCGGCACCGCGATCATTGCGGCGCCCGGCACCTCGCGCACCGCCTGAACTGCATTGGTGCAGTAGGTGAGGAAGATGTCGGCCTTGTGCTCGGCAATCATCACGCCGTAGATCGAGCGGTCCGCGGGCGGCGCCGGCGAATCGGGGCCGCCGGTGAGCTTCAGCGCCCTGGCGTCGAGCGCCTTGAATGCGCCCGGCCGCAGCTTCTCGGCCCTTTCGAACAACTGCCAGGCGTAGTCGCCCGCCGGGTCGGCCCTGGGCGTCGACGCTCCCAGCTTGACCTGCGGATCGAGCATGCGGTCGAGCAGCGATTCGCGGGTCACGTCGACGCCTTGCGCCACCAGCGCACATAGCCGGTTGCGCGCGAAGACGACCGGCGGCGCCGCGCGGCCGGCGCGCGCCAGCGCCTGCGGATTGCCGACGTCGGCCGAAGCGAAGACCTCGGCCGGCGCTCCCTTCTCGATGCGCTCACGCAGCAGTCCCGACGCGCCGTAGGTCGCGACGACCGGCGTGCCGCCCGGCGTGCCGTAGGCCTGCACGATCTCGTTCATCGCGGCGCGCAGGCTCCCTGCCGCGTACAGCTGCACCGCCGGCTCCTGGCCCCCGGCCGCCGTGCTCAGCGCGAGCAGGGCTCCGCACAGGATGCGCCTCACCGTCAGACCCCTGCCTGCCCGGCGTTGGGGAAGAACAGCTGCTCGCCGCCGATCCTGTAGTCGCCGATGGTCTTCTGTCCCTCCGGGGAGACCAGCCAGTCGATGAATGCCTGTCCCAGGTCCTTCTTCACCGTCGGGTGCTTGTCCGGATTCACCAGCATCACGCCGTACTGGTTGTAGAGGCGCTTGTCGCCTTCGACCAGGATCGCGAGGTCGCCCCGGTTCTTGAACGCGAGCCAGGTCGCGCGATCGGCCAGCAGATAGGCGTTCATCGAAGCCGCGGTGTTCAGCGCCGGGCCCATGCCCTGTCCGGTGTCGCGGTACCACGCTCCCTTGGCCTTGTCGATTTCGATGCCGGCGGTCTTCCAGAGATCGAGCTCGGCCATGTGCGTGCCGCTCTTGTCCCCGCGCGAGACGAACGGCGCCTGGCTGGCCTGGATCTTCTTCAGCGCCTCGACGATGTCCCTGCCTCCGGCGACCTTCGCCGGATCGCCTTTCGGGCCGATCAGCACGAAATCGTTGAACATCACCGGAAAGCGCCTGACGCCCTGCCCTTCGGCCAGGAATTTCTCTTCCGCCGCCCTGGCGTGAACGAACGCGACGTCGGCGTCGCCCCGGCGTGCGAGGTCGAGCGCCTGGCCGGTGCCGAGGGCGACGACGCGCACCTGTATGCCCGTCTTCTTTTCGAAGATCGGCAGGATGTACCCGAACAGCCCCGACTGCTCGGTCGAAGTCGTCGAAGCGACGGTGATGAAGCGGTCCTGCGCCTGCGCGCCGAACGCGGCCAGCGCGGCGAGCAGCGCCAGCAATGTGCGCCGGGTGATTACCATGGCAATTCTCCTTCCAGAAATGTCGCAGCCTCGGATGAGGATGGGTGCTTGAAAAAGCGGTCGGCCGGCGTGCGTTCCAGCAGCCGGCCCTGGTGAAGGAACAGGATGTCGTCGCCCAGGCGACGCGCCTGTCCCAGGTTGTGGGTGACCATGACGGTCGTCGTGCCGGCCGCGTGCAGCGCGGATATCACGTTCTCTATTTCGTGCGTGGCGCCGGGGTCGAGGCTCGCGGTCGGCTCGTCGAGAAACAGGACTTCCGGGCGCAGCGCCCACACCCTGGCCAGCGCGAGGCGCTGCTGCTCGCCGCCGGAGAGCACGCGCGCCGAGTGCCGGCCCTGCCCCTCGAGCCCGACCTTGCGCAGCGCTTCGACCGCCCGCTCGCGACGCTGCTCGCGCGGGACACCGGCCAGCTTCAGCGCGTACGCTACGTTGCCCAGCGCCGAGCGCCGCAGCAGCACCGGCCGCTGGAACACCATCGCCTGCCTGCGCGCGCCGCCGGCGACCTCGGCGGCGTTCCAGGCGATGGTTCCCGCGGTCGGCGCGAGCAGACCGTGGCACAGCCGCAGCAGCACGCTCTTCCCCGCGCCGTTCGGTCCGAGGATCACGATGCGCGCCCCCGGGTCGAGCCGCAGCGAGACGCCGTCGATGATGCGCCGCGTCCCGACCTCGAATACGACCTGGTCGAGGCGCAGCGGGAGCAGCGAAAGCGGGGCTCGCATGTCGACGCCGGCCGTCACCCGTACCGCCGCTGCGCCGTTTCCTTGATCACGTAGGCGCAGGCGTTGAGCGCGAGAACGATGAACAACAGGATGAACCCCAGCCCGAGCGCCAGCGGCAGGTCGCCCTTGCTGGTCTCCAGCGCGATCGTCGTGGTCATGACCCGGGTGACGCCGTCGATGTTGCCGCCGACGATCATCACCGCGCCCACCTCCGACGCCGCGCGGCCGAAACCCGCGAGCACGATCGTCACCAGCGAGAAGCGCAGGTCCCAGAGCAGCGTCGGCGCGGCGCCGAGCCGCGTCTCGCCGAGCGAGCGCAGCTGCTCGCGGTACTCCTGCCAGGCGTCGCCGACGACCTGGCGCGACAGCGCGGCGAGCGTCGGCGTGATGAGGATCGACTGCGCGATGACCATCGCCGTCGGCGTGAACAGGATCCCCAGCGCGCCGAGCGGGCCGGCGCGCGACAGCAGCAGGTAGACGACGAGACCGACGACGACCGAGGGGAGCCCCATCAGGCTGTTGAGGATCACGATCAGCGCGCGCCGACCGCGAAACTCGTTGACCGCGATCGCGGCGCCCAGAGGCAGACCGACGACGCAGCCGATCAGGACCGCGGTGACGCTGACGCGCAGGCTGAGCAGGACAATGCCGACGAGCTTCGGATCGGCGACGACGATCAGTCCGAAGGCTGCCCCGGCCGCATCGGCGACGCTGTTCAAGGGCTTTTCCGCGGCCTGTCCCGCCGGCTACAATATGCAACAATGTACAAGTTACTCACCCAAATCATTGACTCCGCGCCATCATAGCTGAATACGCATTTCGTCAAAATATGCTTCTTTCTGCATAATGCAGTTTGTCCCCACGCTGGTGTGGAACCTGGAGGGCGACTCGGTCGACGCGCTCGACGCCCGGCTGCTGCCGCTGCTGCATGCGATCGCCGCGTCGACGTCGCTGGCGGCGGCGGTCACCGACTGCGGGATCTCGTACCGCGCGGGGTGGGGGCTGCTGCGCGACTACCAGCGGCTGCTGGGAGAGCCGCTGGTGCTGCTCGAGCGCGGCCGCGGCGCCAGCCTCACGCTTTCCGGCGCGCGCCTGGTCGGTGCCGACAACGCGGCAAGGCAGCGGCTGGCACGCATCCTCCCCTCGCTCGCCGTCGGCGTCGGGCCGGCGCCCGGAAAGGAAAGTCGGGCAGCGCTGCCGGCGCTGCGCGCGGCCGCCAGCCACGACCTCGCGCTGGCCGCGCTCGCGAGCGCGCTGCCGGAGCTGCGCGGGCCGGAACTCGAACTCGCGTTCATGGGCAGCCTGCACGCGCTGAGGGAGTTCGCCGAAGGCCGCGTCGACGTCGCCGGATTCCACGTCCCGATCGCCGGCCGCCACGACTGGGATCGCGCGCCCTACCTGCAGGGGCTGCGTGCGAAGCGCGACCGGCTGATCCGGTTTGTCGACCGCGACCAGGGATTGATCCTTCCGCACGGGAACCCCGCGCGGATCAAGGGTTTCCGCGACGTCGGCCGGCTGACGCTGCGGTTCATCAACCGGCAGCGCGGATCAGGCACGCGGCTATTGATCGATCAGATGATCGACCACGATGGGATCGAC
>CAIWHR010000227.1 GCA_903912485.1 uncultured beta proteobacterium
GCGGTCCCGCCGGCGGCGGCGGTCACGCCATGCCGGCGCCCTCGCGCGCGACGCCGGCGTACTGGACCTTGCGGGCCCGCAGCGGCCGCAAGCGCAACGACGTCCCCCCGACGCCTGACCGGTCCGGGGGCGCAGCGGAATCGTCCGCCGCGGCCGGGGATCGTTACAATTGCGATCGTCGGCCCGGGTCCGAACGCGTCCTGGCGGTACTTGCCGGAACCGGCGCCTCGGGCCGGAACAGGGCCTCTGGTCGTGAGTTGCCGGGGAAGGATCCACGCGCAGGATGACCGGCGAGCCCGACGAATACCTCACGTCCACTGCAAGCGAGACTTCATGACACCGGAAATCACCGTCATCGCATCGGTATGGCGGCACCAGAGAGACAAGGACGAACTGCTGCGCGGGCATATGAGAAACCTCGCGCGGCAGACGGTTCCGCACCGGGTGATCTACGTCTTCGACGGCGGCGACCCGCCGCCGCCGTGGCTGGGCGGGATGAAAGTCACGGTGTCCGGCGATCTCACCATCTACCAGGCGTGGAACGTGGCGCTGTCGCTGGTGACCACGCCGCTGGTCGCCAACCTGAACCTCGACGACCGGCTGGCACCGGAGGGACTGGCCATGCTTTCGGCGCCGTTTCGCGACGATCCGGAGGTCTTCCTGACCGGCGGCGACTGGCGGATCTGCTACTCGGCCGAGGAAACCGACGCGGTGCGGCTCGCGGTGCCGGTCGCCCAGGTCCCCTTCGTGCAGGAATGGCCGCCGGCGCCGCCGGCCAGCACCCGCCTCGGCAGCGGCGACGGCACGCGCGGCACGTTCGGCCCGGCCACGATGTGGCGGATGGAGGCCCACCTCGGGTATCCGCGCTATCCCTACCGGTTCGTCGACGGCACGCTCATCCGCGTCATCGGCGATTTCCTGTGGTGGAACCTGCTGCTGGGCCCGATGAAGAAGAAGTCCGTGCGACTGCCTTACGTCATCGGCCATTACCGCTCGTGGCCCGATTCGCAGGCGGAGTTCCGCCACGACGCTGCGGCCGAGCACCGGCAGTCGCGGCTGTCGCCGCTGTAGCGCACGCTCGCCGGCGCGCTCGCCGCCATAATCCCCGGTCATCCTTTCGAGAACCCATGAAGAATCCCCGCTTCAACGGCCGCAGCGCCGATATGCTGCGCCCGCTCGCCATCACCCGCCGCTACACGATGCACGCCGAGGGCTCGGTGCTGATCGAAGCCGGCGACACCCGGGTTCTGTGCACCGCCAGCGTCGAGGAGGGCGTGCCGTCGTTTCTCAAGGGCAAGGGCCAGGGCTGGCTCACCGCCGAATACGGCATGCTGCCGCGCGCGACCAACACCCGGATGCGGCGCGAGGCGGCCGAGGGCCGGCAGTCGGGGCGCACGCAGGAGATCCAGCGGCTGATCGGGCGCAGCCTGCGCGCGGTCACCAACCTCGCGCTGCTCGGCGAGCGCACAATCAAGGTCGATTGCGACGTGCTGCAGGCCGACGGCGGCACCCGCTGCGCGTCGATCACCGGCGCGTACGTCGCGGTTGCCGACGCGATTGCCTGGTGCCGGGCGCGCGGCCTCGTCACCGCGGAGCCGCTCACCGATGGCGTCGCCGCGGTGTCGGTCGGCGTGGTCGACGGCGTGCCGCTGCTCGACCTCGACTACGCCGAGGATTCCGGCTGCGACACCGACATGAACGTGGTGATGACCGGCGCCGGCGGATTCGTCGAGCTGCAGGGCACCGCCGAGGGCGCGCCGTTCACCCGCGAGCAGATGGACGAACTCGTTCTGCTCGCCGGGCGCGGCATCCGCGAACTGATCGCCGCGCAGAAGGCGGCGCTCGGCGCCGCGGCGTAGCCGGAAGGCACACGGCGCCGCGATGATTCCCCGCCTGGTCCTCGCCTCGAACAACGCCGGCAAGCTGCGCGAGTTCCGCCGCCTGCTCGGCCCGCTGGCGATCGAGGTGATCGCGCAGGCCGATCTCGGCATCGCCGAGGCCGACGAGCCGCACGTCACGTTCGTCGAGAACGCGCTGGCCAAGGCGCGCCACGCGAGCGCGATCGCCGGATTGCCGGCGCTGGCCGACGACTCGGGCATCTGCGTGCGCGCGCTGGGCGGCGCGCCCGGCGTGCACAGCGCGCGCTACGGCGGCGAGCCCAGGTCCGACGCCGGCAACAACGCGCGGCTGATCGGTGCGCTGCGGGACGTGGCCGATCGCCGCGCGCACTATGCGTGCCTGCTGGTGCTCGTCCGCCATGCGGCCGATCCGGAGCCGATCATCGCCGAGGGCGACTGGCACGGCACGATCGTCGACGCGCCGCGCGGCAGCGGTGGGTTCGGCTACGACCCGCACTTCCTCGACGCGACGACCGGCCTCACCGCCGCCGAGTTGCCGCTGGCGCAGAAGAACGAGCTGTCGCACCGCGGGCGCGCGATGCGCGCGCTGATCGCGAAGCTGCTCGCCGACGGGGCGTGATGCCGCGCGTCGTCGTTCAGGGCAGGACGGCGCCGGCCGCCGCCGTCCTGCCGCCGTCGGCGGCGCCGCGGTTCACCGCGCTGCCGCCGCTGTCGCTGTACGTCCACGTGCCCTGGTGCGTGCGCAAGTGTCCGTATTGCGACTTCAACTCGCACCCGGCGCGCGGCGACGTGCCGGAAAGCGCGTACGTCGACGCGCTGCTCGCGGACCTCGAATTCGCGCTGCCGTCGATCTGGGGCCGCCGCGTGGTCTCGGTGTTCATCGGCGGCGGCACGCCGAGCCTCTTTGCCGCGGCGGCGATCGACCGGCTGCTCGCCGGCATCCGCGCCCGCGTGCCGCTGGCGCCCGACGCCGAGGTCACGCTGGAAGCCAATCCCGGCACCTTCGAGCGCGAGCGTTTCGCGGGGTTCAGGGCGGCGGGAGTCAACCGGCTGTCGCTCGGCATCCAGAGCTTCGAACCGCGGCAATTGAAGGTGCTGGGCCGCATCCACGGCGCCGACGAGGCGCGCGCCGCGGCAAAGGCCGCGCTGGCGATCTTCGGCAACGTGAACCTCGACCTCATGTACGCGCTGCCGGGGCAGACCGTCGCCGAGGCCGAGGCCGACGTCGCCGCCGCGCTGGCGTTCGCGCCGCCGCACCTCTCCTTCTACCATCTGACGCTCGAGCCCAACACGCTGTTCGCGCGCCATCCGCCGCCGCTGCCCGACGACGACGCCGCCGCCGACATCGAGGACGCCGTGCACGCGGCGGTCGCCGCCGCGGGCTACCGGCACTACGAGACGTCGGCGTTCGCCCGCAGCGGGCACGCCTGCCGGCACAACCTCAACTACTGGCAGTTCGGCGATTACCTCGGCATCGGCGCCGGCGCGCATTCGAAGCTGTCGCTGCCGGACCGCGTGCTGCGCCAGATGCGCTGGAAGCAGCCGCAGAAGTACCTGGACGAGGTCGCGCGTGGCGCGCCGGTGCAGGACGAGGTCGCGGTGGGCAAGCGCGACATCGGCTTCGAGTTCATGCTGAATGCGCTGCGGCTGACCGACGGCGTCGCCGCCGCGCTGTTCGCCGAGCGCACCGGATTTGCCCTCTCGATCGTCGAGCGCGAGCGCGCCGAAGCGGTGCGCCGCGGGCTGCTCGATCCCGATCCGACGGCGATCCGGGCGACCGCGCTCGGGCGCCGGTTCCTGAACGACCTGCAGGCGCTGTTCCTGCAGGACGGCCCGGCGCCGTCGCCCCGGCCGGCGGCGTATCCTTGATCCCATGAAGCGCGCCAAACACCACGCTCCGCTGCGGCCTCCGAAACAGCGCGACCCGGTGGCGGTGTCGCCGCTGCTGCGCAAGGGCGGCGCGCACGGCAAGACGGCGGCGGCGAAGCGCCGGCAGCAGAAGGTCGCGCTGGGCAAGGCGCTGCGCGATTCCGAAGCCGCCGAATGAAGCGCTGGCCGCACGATCCGACGACGCTGTGCCGCAGCGACCTTGAGCAGGGACGCATGCGCGACCTGTACGCCGCGGCGGTCGATTCGACGCGCGCGCTCGACGACGAGCAGTTGGCGGCATCGCTGGCCGCGACGCTCGCGCGCAAGCCCAAGGGAGCCGGGTGGTGGATCTTCGCCTACGGCTCGCTGCTGTGGAACCCGCTGTTTCCGGTCGCGGAAATGCGCCCGGCGCGGCTGCACGGCCTGCATCGCCGCTTCTGCCTGTGGTCGCTGGCGTCGCGGGGAACGCCCGAGTGCCCGGGGCTGGTCCTCGGGCTCGAACGCGGCGGCGCCTGCCGCGGCGTGGCGATGCGGCTGCCCGCGCCGCTGGCGCTCGACGAGCTGCACCTGCTGTGGCGGCGCGAGATGGTCGTCGGCTCGTACACGCCGCGCTGGGTTTCGCTCGACGCCGACGGGCGGACGCTGACGGCGCTGACCTTCGTCGTGCGCCGCGACCATCCGCAGTACGCGGGCAAGCTGCCGCTGTCGCGCGAGGTGGACGTGTTCGCCCGCGCGCGCGGCGCTTTCGGCTCGTCGGCGGACTACCTCGAACGCACCCGGATCGCGCTGGTCGCGCACGGGATCTTCGATCCGTACCTCGATCAGCTGGCGGCGGAACTCGACGCCGCGCGATCCGCAGAATCGTGAATTCGGCGCGGGATCGTGGATCCCGGGCTACGCGGGTCGGTGGCGGAGGCGCGCAGGGGGCATGGGCGGTCGCGTAGCCCGGGGGGCGCGGCGACGAAGCGCCGGGCGGGTACGAAAACCGGGGGACGTCGATGCGCGTCAAATGGCGACGTGCCGCCCGCCGTCGACGTTGATCGTCTCGCCGGTCACGTAGCCGGCGTCGACGACGAGGTAGTGCACCGCCTTGGCGATGTCGTCGGTCGTGCCCTCTCGCCGCAGCGGCGTGTGCGAGATGATCCGCTGGCGCGAGAGCTCGTCGAACGATTCGTCGTCGGGCCACAGGATGGGGCCGGGGGCGACGGCGTTGACGCGGATCTCCGGCGCGAGCTCGCGGGCGAGCGAGCGCGTGAGTCCCACGAGCCCCGCCTTGGCGACCGAATAGACGACGAAATTCTTCAGCGGGCGGTCGGCGTGGATGTCGGTGATGTTGACGATCGCGCCCTGCGTCTTGCGCAGCGCGGCGGCGGCCGCCTGCGCCAGGAACAGCGGGGCGCGAAGGTTGGTGCCGATGAGGTCGTCCCAGTCGGCAGGCGAGATCTCGCCGACGGGCGTCGGGAAGAACGACGACGCGTTGTTGATGAGCGCGTCGAGGCGGCCGAAGGTGGCGAGCGTCTGCTCGACGATCGCCGGGAGCTTGGCGAGGTCGAGCAGGTCGGCCTGGATCAGCGCGACGGAATTCTGCCGGACGTGGTTCAACTCGGCCTGCAGCAGCCGCGCCTCGCCCGCCGACGCGCGGTAGTGGAGCATCAGGTTGGCGCCGGCAGCGTGCAGGCGCCTGCAGATCGCGGCGCCGACCCGCTTGGCGCCGCCGGTGATCAGCACGCTCTTGCCATGCACGCCGGGCTCCCCGTGTTCAGCGTTGGACTTTTTCGCAGGCGCGAGTGAGCGCCGGACTGCCCCGCGGCGCGCCGCGCCGAGGGTGCGCCAGTGAGTTGCGCAGCGGTACACTAGCATACCGACCGTTGCGCCGCATTCGCCGGCGCCCTTCGGTTCGCCGCCTTGCCTCCCGTCTCCGAACTGCCTCGTCCCGACGCCGATGCCTGCGCGCATTCGGCGCGCGTTGGCGCGCACATCGCGGCCGAGATCGCGGCCGCCGGCGGCTGGATCACGTTCGCGCGGTACATGGAGCTCGCGCTCTACGCGCCCGGGCTCGGCTACTACGCGGCAGGTGCGACCAAGTTCGGCGCGGCGGGCGACTTCGTCACCGCGCCGGAGATGACGCCGCTGTTCGGTGCCGCGCTGGCGGTGCAGGTGGCCCTGATCCTGGACGCCGCGCCGCGGCGCGAGATCGTCGAACTGGGCGCGGGCAGCGGCCGCCTCGCCGCCGACCTGCTGGTCGCGCTGGCCGCGCGCGGCGCGTCGCCGTCGCGCTACGCGATCCTCGAGCCCAGCCCCGACCTGCGCGAGCGGCAGCGCGCGACCATCGCGCGCGACGCGGTGCAGGAGCTGGCCCGCGTCGAGTGGCTCTCCGCACTACCGCCGGCGATCGACGGCGCCGTCATCGCCAACGAGGTGCTGGACGCGTTGCCACCGCAGTTGGTCGCGCGGCAACGCGGGACCATTTTCGAGCGCGGCGTCGCCGTCGCGGCCGGCGCCGACGGAGGCGCTGCCTTCGCCTGGGAGGATCGTCCTGCGGATGCGCGCGTCGCGGCGCTGGCGGCGGCGCGTTTCCCCGCGGGCGGCGACTACCTGAGCGAGATCAACCCCGCGGCGGAGGCGCTGGTGCAGATGATCGGGCGGCGGCTCGTCGGCGGGGCGATGCTGCTGATCGATTACGGGTTTCCTGCGGCCGAGTACTACCACCCGCAGCGCAATGCCGGAACGGTGATGTGCCACTACCGCCACCGCGCGCACGCCGATCCCTTTTCGTGGCCGGGGCTCACCGACATCACCGCACACGTCGACTTTTCCGCGATCGCCGCCGCCGGCGCGCGGGCAGGGCTGCAGGTCGCCGGCTTCGCGCCGCAGGCGGCGTTCCTGCTGGGCTGCGGCATTCTCGACGCGCTCGCGGCGGTCGGCGCCCCCGAGTCGCTTGCGTACGCGAAGGCAGCGGCGCCGGTGCAGAAGCTGCTGAGCCCCGCCGAAATGGGCGAGCTGTTCAAGGTGCTGGCGCTCGCGAAGTCCGACGCCATCGCGTGGCCCGGGTTCGCGCTCGGCGATCGCAGCCCCCGCCTCTGACGCAGCGCCGTAACCCGGGTCCGCATCCACGCACGCCGGATGCGAGCCTCCACCATGCCGACCCCCCCTAGCGCCCGCGGCCGGCAACAGGCAGAATTGGCGACCCACAGACGCCGCGGAGAACGGCGCGGGGCTCGACAGGGGAAGGCGCCATGAGGCACAGCGGCGAGGGGGGCGACAGCGGACGGATCGCGACCGGCAGCGGCAGGGCCCGCGCCGGCGTGCATTCGCGCATCCCGGGATGGCGGGCGGCATTCGTCGGCGCGGCGTGTGCGCTGCTGGTGGCGGGGCCGGCGATCGCGCAGCGCTCCGGCGCGCTGGTCGTCGCCTACACGTCGCCTGCGCTGAAGCGGATCGACGCGACCGGCACCGTGCGCCTGGGCTACCGCGAGAGCTCGCCGCCGTTCGCCTTCCTCGACGCGAAGAAGAAGCCGATCGGCTATTCGCTCGACCTGTGCGACAACGTCGTCGACGAGATTGCGCGCGAAGTCGGCAAAGAGCTGAAGGTCGAGTACCGGCCCGTCACGCCGGAGAACCGTTTCGAGCTCGTGAGGTCCGGCGCGATCGACGTCGAGTGCGGTTCGTCGAACAACACCGCCGAGCGGCGCAAGATCGTCGCCTTTTCGCCGACGACTTTCGTCACCGGCACCAAGCTGCTGGTGCGCCGCGGCAGCAACATCCGCTCGCTGCGCGACCTCGACGGCAAGACCATCGTGCTCACGCGCGGCACGGTCCACGAAGCGTTGATCCCCAGGCTCGCGCTGCGCCAGCACGTCGCGGCCAGGTTCGTCTTCGCCGCCGATCACAGCGAGTCGTTCCAGACGCTCGCCGCCGGCAAGGCCGACGCCTTCGCCAACGACGAGGTGCAGCTCTTCGGCATGCTGGCGGAAACCCGGTCGGCCAGCGACTTTCGCATCGTCGGCGACTTCCTCAACTACGCCGACTACGCGCTGACGCTGCCGAAGGACGATCCCGATTTCGCCGAAGTCGTCGAGCGGGCTTTCCACAAGCTCGCGGGCAGCCGGGAGATCCTCGCCATCTACGAGCGCTGGTTCATGAAGCCGCTGCCGTCGGGCGCGCGCCTCAACCTGCCGATGAGCCCGCACCTCGAGGAGATTTTCAGCGTGCAGGGCCTGCCCGGCGACTGAGCGGGTCGAGGAAATCCCGCGCGCTGGCGCGCGCAACGGCAACCAATGGCAAGACGGGAGGACGGGCATGGCCAGGATCCACAAGCCGCTCTACAAGTCGCTGTATTTCCAGGTCATCACGGCCATCGTCGTCGGCATTCTGCTCGGCCACTTCTATCCCGAGACCGGCACCGCGATGAAGCCGCTGGGCGACGGCTTCATCAAGCTCATCAAGATGATCATCGCGCCGATCATCTTCTGCACCGTCGTCGTCGGCATCGCCGGGATGGAGGACATGAAGAAGGTCGGCAAGACCGGCGGCTTCGCGCTGCTGTACTTCGAGATCGTCAGCAGCGTCGCGTTGGTCGTCGGGCTCACCATCGTCAATCTCGTCCAGCCCGGCGCCGGCATGCACATCGATCCGGGTTCGCTCGACACCAAGGGCATCGTCGCCTACACCAAGCCCGGCCAGATGCAGAGCACGCAGGATTTCCTGCTCAACATCATCCCCGGCACCGTCGTCGACGCGTTCGCGAAAGGCGAGATCCTGCAGGTGCTCCTGATCGCCGTCATGTTCGGCTTCTGCCTGCACAAGTTCGGCGGCCGCGGCACGCTGGTGTTCGACATGATCGAGAAGACGTCGCACGTGCTGTTCTCGATCGTCGGCGTCATCATGAAGGTGGCGCCGGTCGGGGCTTTCGGCGCGATGGCGTTCACCATCGGCAAGTACGGCGTCGGGTCGCTCCTGTCGCTGGGCAAGCTGATGGGAACGTTCTACCTCACCTGCCTCGTCTTCATCCTGGTCGTCCTCGGGCTCATCGCGCGATGGCACGGTTTCAGCATCCTCAAGTTCATCGCCTACATCAAGGAGGAACTGCTGATCGTGCTGGGCACGTCGTCGTCGGAATCGGTGCTGCCGCGGATGATGGCCAAGATGGAGAACCTCGGCGTCAGGAAGTCGACCGTCGGCCTCGTCATCCCGACCGGCTACTCGTTCAACCTCGACGGCACGTCGATCTACCTGACGATGGCCGCGGTGTTCATCGCGCAGGCGACCGACACGCCGATGACGCTCACGCAGCAGCTGACGCTGCTTGCGGTGCTGCTGCTGACGTCCAAGGGCGCCGCCGGCGTGACCGGCAGCGGCTTCATCGTGCTCGCCGCGACGCTGTCCGCGGTCGGCAACGTGCCGGTCGCGGGGCTCGCGCTGATCCTCGGCATCGACCGCTTCATGTCCGAGGCGCGCGCGCTGACCAACCTGATCGGCAACGGTGTGGCCACCGTCGTCGTCGGCAAGTGGTGCGGCGAGCTCGACATGAAGAGGATGAAGAAGGTGCTCAACAACGAGACCGAAGACGACGCCGAGGAGCCCGAGAAGGTCATCGACGCCGTCGAGGAGCACATGGCGGTCAAGGCGGGGTAGCCTCTCTTGGCGCCGCACCGCCTGTGCGTCGCGCCGATGCTGGACTGGACCGACCGGCACTGCCGTTTTTTCCTGCGCCTGATCACGCGACGCTCGTGGCTGTACACCGAGATGGTGACCACCGGCGCGCTGCTGCACGGCGACGTGCCCCACCATCTCGACTTCGATCCGGCCGAGCACCCGGTCGCGCTGCAGCTGGGCGGCAGCGATCCGGCGGCGCTGGCGCATTGCGCGAAGCTGGGCGAGCGCTGGGGCTACGACGAGATCGACCTCAACGTCGGCTGCCCTTCGCCGCGGGTCCAGAACGGCAGCTTCGGCGCGTGCCTGATGGCGGAGCCCGCGCTGGTCGCCGACTGCGTGCGCGCGATGCGCGACGCGGTGGCGATCCCCGTATCGGTCAAGCACCGGCTCGGGCTCGATCGCAACGAGGACTACGGCTTCGTCCGCGACTTCGTCGGCACCGTCGCCGCGGCCGGGTGCGGCATCTTCGTCGTGCACGCGCGCAACGCCGTGCTGAAGGGGTTGTCGCCCAAGGAGAACCGCGACGTCCCGCCGCTGCGCTACGACGTCGTCCATCGGCTGAAGCGCGAGTTTCCGACGCTGACGATCGTCGTCAACGGTGGCCTCGCGCGCTGGGACGCGATCGATCGCGAGCTCGCTCACGTCGACGGCGCGATGCTGGGCCGCGCCGCGTACCACGATCCCTGGCTGCTGGCGCAGGCCGACTGGCGCGCGTACGGCGACGAGGCGCCGGGGCCGTCGCGCGCGGACGTGCTGCGGGCGATGATTCCGTACGCCGAGGAACAGCTGCGGCGGGGCACCGCGCTGCGCGCGATCGCCTGCCACGTGCTGGGCCTCTATCACGGCCAGTCGGGAGGGCGCCGCTTCCGGCAGATCCTGTCCGACTCGGAGAAGCTGAAGCGCGCCGGACCGGAACTCTTCCTCGAGGCGCTGGAAGCGGTGGAGCCGGTCGCCGACTCGTAGCCCGGGTTGCGCGCGCACCGGCGCTGACCGAAGCCCGGTGGCGTGGTCCGCGCAGCCCGGGGGGGGGGCGGCGACGATGCGGCTGCCCCGGGCTTCGCTGGTCGATGTCGGGGGCTGGCGGTCGGCGCGGGTGGGAGCGAAGCCCGGGCTACGGCTGCTGGAAGCGGTGGAGCCGGTCGCCGACTCGTAGCCCGGGTTGCGCGCGCACCGGCGCTGACCGAAGCCCGGTGGCGTGGTCCGCGCAACCC
>CAIWHR010000228.1 GCA_903912485.1 uncultured beta proteobacterium
CAAACTGGGAGAGGACGAATGATCGGCCTCGAAGATCGCCAAGCCCTTGCCCAAAGCATCAACATCGCTCACGCGACCGGCGCGCGACTTCACCTCGCTTGCGCGACCGCTGGCATCGACCTGCGTACGCTGCAGCGGTGGTAGGCCACAGGCGACGCGTCAACACGGGTTGTGGGGACGCTTACCGCGCGACGGCGAGCACAGCGACGTGGAGTGGAAGTTCGTGTAGCGGAGCCCGCTTTGCGCGATGCGATCCATGGCCGGGGTCGGGACGACGCCACCGAAGGTGCCCGGTGCGCCGAAACCGCTGTCGTCGGTCATGATCAGCAGAACGTTGGGCGCGCCTTTCGGCGGCACGATGCGCGGTGCCCACCAGGCTTTCGACTCCGAAGCCCTTTCCTTGATCACCCCCTCGAACTTCGGATTGGGTGATGGCAGCTGCTTGCCGTCGAGCGTCGTGGTGGCGCCAGGCGAACCCAGAACGCCGGTAACCTGCTGTGCCGAGACGGAGCCCAGGCACGAGGCGACCGCGACCACCGTGCTCAGGATCTTGAAGACAGGGCGTGCATTCATTGCGTCGCTCCCAAGATGTCCGTCCTAACGCCGACTTGGCCACGGTCAGCGTTGCCGAAATGCCGGTCCGCGTCAAGTGAAGGGGTGCATGCCGGGAGAGACCGCCGGCGCGCCCCTGAACATGCCACCCTAGCCGGCAGCCACAGCCGACGGGCTGCAATTGAACGGCGGCCTACCGGAAATCTCGGCGACGAGCTTGTCCGGCAGGTCATGGCCGGCTGCCGTAGTTGATCAGCCTCGGCGGCATGACCGGTATCGCTGCACTGCCAACCGGCGGGCCACGCCGATGCGGACAAGAAACGAGTCTCGCCCCGGCCCATGCCGGCGACTCGCGGGCTAGGTGGTCAATGTTGCCCCGGTGAGGTGAAGCGTTGCACATACCCTTGCCACCACCCGGAAGTGAGTTGCTCCTCAGCGAAGCGCTCGCAAGTGTAGGCGCCGATGACTTGGCGCCAAAACATCTGCGCGTTTCGATTTTCAGGCATCTGGCCGATCTGCCAGCGCCCATGGTGTAAATCGAGCACTGCCGCAGCGGTCGTCTTCCCTATGCCTTGTCGTCGGTACTTCTTCATCACGAAGAACTGGTCCATCCAGAAGTCGTCGCCGGGAATCCTTACCCTTCTGTCGACCAAGGCAAAGCCAGCAAACTTCTCTTCGATCAAGAAGACGTAGGGCCAACAATCGGGGCGCTCCCAATATCGGTCCAGTGCGTATCCAAACTCGCCGTGAACGTCTAGGTCCTGGTCCCAGATGTCTGAGAGATCGTGCTGATACAACTCAAGCATGCGATACAGCGGTAATCGCTCGGTTGGGGTCGCAAGTCTGACTTGAAGCGCAACTGTCATAAGGTATACCGCATTCCTGAAGCCCAGCGAAAGATAGCGAACCTAAGCGATGGAAGACAAGGCGTCAATCGCCCGAATGCCTGATGCCCGGCGTGGAGATGCGCCGTGAGTACGCAAGGCTGACCATGCCTCGTGCATGCCGACCGCAGTCAAGCCGCAATCACCGATCAGTGACCGCTATCAAAGGCAATGCGTTATGCCCGCTCATGGCTGACTGCCGTAGGTCAAGCAATTGGACCGGGCGGCCACCTCATGATGCAAAGCAGCCATCCGAGCGCGAAGGGCGGGTATTGGTCGAGCTGCCGGCCATCATCATGGATCGGTCGACCGTACGGGAGCCTACTGCCAAGCGCGGCTGCGGTTGCCGATGGCGATGGTGCAAACCCTGGCCGGGTACGTGGGACAGTGGGTGACGGGGCAAGCCCCCGCGGTCTGGCACTGGCGGGGTCATCCGGTGCGCTTGGTGGACGGCACGACGGTGACGCTGCCCGACACGCCGGCCAACCAGAGCGCCTACCCGCAGCCGCGCAGCCAACAGCCCGGTCTGGGCTTCCCGCTGTGTCGGTTGGTGGGCCTGGTGTGCTTGGGCAGCGGAGCGCTGCTCAATGCGGCGATCAGCCGTACAGAATCAACTCGCGGCGAGGTTCCATGAGGAGGGTTCGATGGTCGCCGAAATTTCTAGGACCGCGCATTGCCCCTGCACATCCGTGTACGTACAATAACTGTCTTGGACATCACCTTCGACCGGGACAAGGACGCTGCCAACCTGGCCAAGCATGGAGTGTCGTTGGCGCTTGCGGCCGATCTTGAGTGGGGCGAGTTTCTGGGCAAGCCTGATGTCAGGCGGGACTACGGCGAAGCGCGCGTGGTGGGCTATGCGCCGATTGGCGAGCGGTTGTACTGCGTGGTCTTGGTGGATCGCGGCACCGAGCGTCGCATCATCAGCCTGCGCAAGGCGAACGGTAGAGAGGTGAGTCGCTATGCAAGTCAAGTCTAGGTCCGGACGGGTGCTCGCACTGCCTACCCCGAAGGAGGACGCTGAAATCAATGCCGGGATCGCCGCTGACCCGGACACATACGAACTCGGCGCGGCCGAGTTTGCGCAGCTGGTGCGCATCGGCCGGCCGCGCTCGAAGACCGCGCTGAAGGTGCCTACCACGATCCGCTTTGACGCCGACGTTCTGGCTGCACTCAAGGCATCGGGCAAGGGTTGGCAAACGCGCGTGAACGACGCGATGCGCGAATGGGTCAAGAAACATTCTCGGGCGTAGGTCGCGGGGGCTTTGCCGACGACTGTTTCGCCGGTCAGGACCTGCCCGATACGATCCGGCACGAATTGCCTTGATGCATCATTTCCGGTGGGGCCAAAGTGGGGCCGGATTGTGTTCTTGAAGGCTAGGCCCGGGGGCTCGAATCCCTGTCTCTCCGCCAGTACATAGCTTTCCAACTCGCTCACCGCGGCTGGAAGGCGCCTAAAGCCCCGTGTTTTTTGGGGCTTTTTTCTTGCACCTCCTGATTGCGGTTCGGGCGCAACGCCCGAAAACGCCGTCTCGGCAGCCCGTTTGCTCGGAACCTCCCGACTTTCCGCGCGGCAGTTCGGCGTCCGGGGTTGAGCGTCGGCGGCGCGGATGATCTCGGTCAGGCCCTCGAGCAAGGAGTCACCTGCCAATCGCAGGTACTCCGGCAGTACGCGTTCAGCTGCGACACGAACGCGAATCAACTTGTCAGGAACGATCATCGACGAGCGAGACAACTCCTACCGATATCCATCGGCCGGCCGATGGATATCGGTAGGCTGTCGAATCGAGGAGTGGGGATGCGGTCGCTCGGTGCTGTGATGGCAATGGCGTTGCTCTGTCTTGGATGCAACTCGGGCGACTCGGGCAACGACGGGCCAGGCATCTCCGGAACGATTTCGGCGCAGGGCGGAGCGTTGGCCGGCGTTACCGTGAAGCTTACCGGGGCCGAGGACGCGACCACCACTACCGACGGCGCAGGCCACTATCGGTTCCCGGTAGTCGGCAATGGCACTTACTCGCTGAGTCCGGCGAAGGCAGGCTACGCCTTCACTCCGGCGGCCCGTCCGGTCAGCGTCGGAGCGGCGGAATCTCCGGGCAACGATTTCCTCGCGACTGCAGCGCCTGCGCCCGAGGCGATCCGGCTGCCGCAGACGGGGCAGGTGCTGGTACACCGCGCAGGCGACGACGGTGACACGCGCCGGGGTGCAGTGTGGCCCACCCCGCGGTTCCTGGACAACGGCGATGGAACGGTCGCCGATCGGCTGACGGGGCTGATCTGGCTCAAGAACGCGGATTGCTACGGCAGCAAGGCGTGGGACAGCACGTTGGCGGCAGCGAACCGCCTGGCCAGCGGGTCGTGCGGCCTTTCCGACAACTCCCGGGCCGGCGACTGGCGGGTGCCGAACGTCGACGAACTGGCCAGCCTGATCTCGATCGCGTCGATCTTTCCCGCGCTACCGGTCATGCCCGGCGGTTCCACCTTCACCAACGTCCGGTCGTCGTATTACTGGTCATCGTCCACGTCCGTCGAATTGGACTACTACGCGTGGATGGTCTATCTCGACATGGGTTACGTCGACCTGGTGAGCAAGGCCGATACGCTCTTCCTCTGGCCGGTACGCGATGGCAACGCGGCGGCGGCGGCCACGATCAGGCTGCCCAGGACCGGGCAGACCTACAGTCATGCGGTCGGTGACGACGGCTACTGGCAGAAGGGTGCAGCCTGGCCGGAACCGCGGTTCACCGACAACCGGGACGGCACGGTGCGCGACAACCTCACCGGGCTGGTCTGGCTCAAGAATGCCAACTGCCTCGATGAAACCGTCGCCACCGTGTCCAAGGTCCAACGCCGCGGTCTTCTGTATTGGAAGGAAGCGCTCGTCTGGAGCAACGCGCTGGCGTCGGGGGCCTGCGGCTTGACCGACGGCTCAGCCAGCGGCGACTGGGCGCTGCCGAACCGCGCGGAATTGACGAGCCTGACCGACCGCTCGCAATCGAATCCGGCGCTGCCGGCCGGCCATCCGTTCGAGAACGTGGGCCTGGACGGCTATTGGTCGTCCAGCAGCCTGGCGCCGTATCCGACCGACGGCAGGCACGATATTCCCTGGATCGTCTACCAGGGCGACGGACGCGCTACCGTGGGGCAGGGCTCCGGCTACTACGACGCCTTCTCCGTCCTGCCGGTGCGCCGGCAACTTCCCCATTGAACGAGCACAACGATGAAGCGACGAGCATTCACGAAGGCGATCGGGGCGCTGGCTGCAACCTCCATCGGCGGCGGTCCGCTCGTCCTGCTGGGCGGATGCGGTGGCGGTGGCGGCGGCGAGGGCACGATCCAGGCGCCCGGCGCAGGCCTCGACGACAAGGTCTCCTTCGACAGCAGGGAAACGCTCGTGTCACTGCGCGCCAAGATCCAGCGCAACGGCTACCGCTTCACGGTCGACAACAACTGGGTCTACGACCTCTATGGTTTTCCGGGCGCGCCGCAGCAGCCCGTAGGCTTCGACTCGACGCTCGACACGGTGCCGTTCCCCTATTCCGACGCCCTGCTGGGCGCGGATGCCGGATCCCTGCCCGCCGCCTGCGATGCCCGCAACCGCGGCGGGCACAGCTACATCGGCCCGATCCAGAACCAGGCCGAATCCAATAGCTGCTGGGCGTTCGCGTCGAGCGATGCGGCCTCGGTCGCGCACAACGTGAGGAACGGGCTGTACGACGAGCGCTGCGTGATCCTGTCGCCGATGTACGTGCGCTACGTCCTGAAAACGGGATCGGACGCGGATCTCGGCGTCTTCTACGGGTTGACCAAGGGGGGCAATCCGGCGGAACAGCCGACCGGACGGGAGGGCGCGTGCCGGACGATCGACTTCCCAATTGCGTCGTTCGGGCAGTTCAGCCCCGATCCGCCGCAGGACGAGATCGACCACGCCATCGCCGCGCCGCGCATCTGCCTGAGGCGCTGCGGCCGCGTCTATCCAAGCGATTACGACGACACGACGGCGCAGATCAAGGCGGCGATCCTGAAGTACGGGGCCGTCGCGGCGTAAGCGTCCCCACAACCCGTATTGAAATCGCCGCGCCCGACTGGGTATGTTCGTTCTCCGACGTGACGGTGAAG
>CAIWHR010000229.1 GCA_903912485.1 uncultured beta proteobacterium
GGCACCGTCGCCGCCATCGACACGGCGAATACCACGGTCATTCCCAATGCGTCCCCCGTCACCCGCACCATCTACACCAAGGGCACGAGCGCGCTGATCCCCTTCCAGTGGGCCAGCCTGTCGGGGACGCAGCAGGCGTACTTCACCGCGGCGTCGCTCACCTACGCCGCAGGGCCACCGGCGACCGGACTGTCGCAGTTCTGCTCGGCGGGCGCCTCGTGCCTCACCAGCACGGCGCAGACCAACACGACCATCGCCACCTTCGGCGCCCGCGGCGAGGCGCTGGTCAACTACCTGCGCGGCGACAGGACCAACGAAGGCGTGTTCTACCGCCAGCGCCCGCACGTTCTAGGCGACCTCGTCTCGTCCGAATCGCGGTACGTGCAGACGCCGCTGTTCAACTACATCGACGCCGGCTACGCCGACTTCAAGGTCCTGAAGACGTCGCGCACCGGCGCCGTGTACATCGGCAGCAACGACGGCATGCTGCACGCGTTCGACGCCGCCACCGGCCAGGAGAACTGGGCCTACATCCCGTCGTTCGTGCTCCCGAACCTCTACGCGCTCGCCGACTTCAACTACTCGACGCAGCACCAGTTCTTCGTCGACGGCACGCCCGAGGTCGGCGACATCTGCCCGAACGCGCCGTCGTCGACGTGCACCGCCGGACAGTGGAAGACGATCCTCGTGGGCGGGCTCAACCGCGGCGGCAAGGGCTATTACGCGCTCGACGTCACCAATCCGGCTTCACCCTCGCTACTGTGGGAGTTCACCGACACGAACCTCGGCTATGCGTTCGGAAACCCGGTGATCACCAAGCTCAAGGACCGCACCTGGGTCGTGCTGCTCGCTTCCGGTTACAACAACGCCGACGGCAAGGGCCGGATCTATGTCCTCAATGCCAATACCGGAGCGCTGATCCGGAGCATCGCCACCAGCGCGGGCGACGCGGCGACGCCCAGCGGCATGGCGACGATCGTCGGCCACGCCATGCTGCCGCTGAAGGACAACACGTCGGTCGCCGCCTACGGTGGCGACACTTTCGGGAACCTGTGGCGTTTCGACATCAACGGCGACATCGGCGCGTCCGGGTACGACGCGCAGCTCCTGGCGACGTTGACCGATGCCAGCGGCACCGCCCAGCCGATCACGGCCGAGCCGACGGTGATCACCTACGGGGGATCGACCATCGTGTACGTCGGCACCGGACGTTTCCTCGGCACCAGCGACGTCGCCAACACCAGCACCCAGTCGTTCTACGCGATGAAGGACAGGATGGGAACGACCGCCTACGGCAGCATCCGCGCCGACAGCCGGTTCGTGCAGCAGACGCTGACCACCTCAACCTGCCCGACCGGCGCCTTGGCTGGATTCTGCGATGCGGGACAGACCGTCCGGATCAGCAGCAACAACGCTGTCGACTGGAGCGTCAAGGACGGCTGGTACATGGACTTCCCGACCGCCGGTGAGCGTTCCGTGACCAACCCGGTGCTGCAGTTGGGCACGCTGCTGTTCACGACCATCACCCCGGCGGCAGCCAGCGCCAATGCCTGCGGCCTCAGCGACAACAACGCGAGCTTCCTGTATGCGCTCGACTACACGACCGGCGGCTCGGTGTCGGCCTCCGGCGGCGTGGCCGGCGTCAGCCTCGGCAGCGGACTGGCTACCGCCCCGACGCTGTTCGAGCTGCCGAACGGGACCGTCAAGGCGATCGTGCGCGTGTCGGACAATCTGGACCACGGCGGCACCGACATGGGCAACTCCAAGCAGATCACGCCGCCGGTCAACAACAGCACGACGTCGTCGCTGCGCCGCGTATCCTGGCGCGAACTCTCGACGCAATGACCGGCGTTGGCGAATCCGTCGCGTGGCCCGCCGGCTGGAGCCGCGCTTCGGGACGCCCGGGCGGCGGCGGGGCGCACACGGTCCCGCCATCGCGCAGCGCGAGCGCGGGGATGCCGTCACACCCCGCGCGAACCATGCGCGAGCCCATGGCGGCCCCGACGATCGTCCACCGCAGGCGCCCAGGACTGCGCCAGGCGTTCGCCGCGATCGCCGCCTCCTGCGTCGTTCACGCCGGCGTCCTCGCGCTGCCGTATCTGGGCACCGGCGCGGCCGCCGTCCCTGCATTCCACGCCGCCGGCGGACCGCCGCAGGCGGCGCTGCGCGTCACGCTGGGCGGCGAGCGCGCGGCCAGCGAATCCGGTCAGCCCGACGCAGGGGCTTCGTCCGCGACCTCTGCCGAAGCGGCTGCAGCGCCGGTCGACACTCCCGCAGCGGTCGACGCGGCCGCGGCGCCGACGCAGGACGACGCGCCGTCAGGCGCTGCCGAAGCAGCGGCGCAGAGCAGCGCCGCAGCGCCGCGCACCGAGGGTGCTGGCCTCCTGCCGATCGACGGCGTCACCTACTACGCGTCGGGGGAGCTCACCCGCCGACCGCAGCCGCTGGGCGAGCTCGCTCTCGACCCCCCGGAACTCCAACCGTACGTCGCCTCGGGGAAGATGGTCATCGCGCTGTGGATCGACAGCAGCGGCGGCGTCGAGAACGCCGTGGTCGAGCAGTCCGACCTGCCAGGCCCGTTCGCGAAGCCGGCGGCCGAGGCGTTCAGGCGCGTGCACTTCGCGCCGGGCGAGCTCGACGGCCGCAAGGTCGCCACGGTGATGCGAATCGAGGTGACCTACGAGGACCTGCGGCTGCCGCGCGCGCCGATCTGACGATTGCCAGGCGACCGCGGCGCCCGCCACTCAGGGGGCAGCCTGCGTTCCAGCGCGACCTGAGGCGTCGTAACGACGTCTTGGAGCGGGCTCAGGCGCCAACCTGTCGCCTCGGAGCCCCGCACGAACGCGCCATTGTACGATCGCCGTGCCGGCCCCGCGCCGTCGCTATCGCCTTCTGCGGACCATGAACCCGAGCATCAGCAGCGCGGTCAGGACCAGGCTGCCCCAGCCTAGCTGGACGGCCGGCACCGCGATGGACGGGTTGACAACGAAGGACTTCCGGGCCCCCTGCACGCAGGGCATGTACTTGCTCGGGCCGGCATCCTGGGTTCCGGTTGCCGTCAGCTCCGCCGTGTGGATCCTCGGCGCCAGCGCGAGACCCGCCGGCACCAGCATCGTCTGCGGCGCACCGTCGATCGTGAAGCTCGCGCTCGCAAGCGCCGGACCGGAAGCCGACGCGGCGCCGAGAGGGACGGACGGGTCGTTCTGGAAATACGACGAGGCGATCGCCGGCGCGAACACGGGGTCCGGATATCGGCAGTTGTTGCCGATCGAGAGCGACACCCCCTGCGCGTTGGCCACCGTCAGCGAGTAGCCCTGCGCCTGGACGAACACGAAGTCCAGCGTGTACGTCGTCCCGCCGGAAGGCGCCATCACCACCGACCCGTTCGTCGCGATCGGCACCAGCGGGCTCTGCACGCCGACGGGGGGAACGTTGAACGCATCGAACGCGCCGCTGGCGGCGGTCACGGTCCACGTCTGCCCGGACGGAGCGTTGACGACGACGTGCTCGGCGAACTGCCCGTCCGTCCCGCCGACATTGGAGTCGAGGTCGTGGACGCTGGCGTTGTTGAGGCAGGTGCAGGCCGCGTCGGCAGCGAGCGGCATCAGGGCGTAGACCAGCATGAAGGCAACACCGATGGCGCGGGCGGCGAGACGCGACCGGCGCCGGAAGCAGCGGGGATCCGAGGAGTTCATGATTCGCCTTTGTCGGTGGGTTGCATCGATGGAATCCACCCGCGCCACGGGCGCCGGCGTCCTCGTGAGATCGAAGCATGCCCGGCGGCCCCGCGTCAAGCAAAGCCGTCAAACTCGATGCACGCCGGCGCGCTTCCTTCATGGCCGCGATGGTGGCGGCGTTCGGCACCCACGGATCGAAGGGCAGCGCCTTTTCGTGGGCGACACGGGTCAGCAGCATGCGAAACGCGTCCGAGATGGTCAAGCCCATCGCCGCCAATACGGCACTTGCCTCTTCTTTGATGTGCTCGTCGATCCGGATTCCTTCTGACCAATTCAATCCTGCAAGGCGGCCCGACGGGCAACGGCGAAGCGAGGCTGCGCGTCTACGCGTGAAGGCGGCACTCCGGCTCGACGGACAGGCGCAGTCCGCATCGCCCATCCCCAACGCCTTGACCCGCTCTGATTACCGGAGTAATGTGACGTGATGGCAATCGCACACTCGAAAGTCACCGCGCAGGGGCAGATTTCGGTGCCCGCCGAGGTTCGCAGAAGGCTCGGCATCGGCCCGGGATCGGTCCTGGAATGGGACGAGAAGAGCGGACACGTCATCGTCCGCAAGGTCGGGCGGTATTCGTCGGCGGACGTGCATCATGCGTTGTTCGGCGAGACTCCGCCGAAGCCGAACGTGAACGTCAAGGACGCGATTCGAACGCGCATGCGCCGACGCCATGCGGGCGGTTGACACCAACCTGCTGGTCCGATTGCTCGTGCGGGACGAGCAGCGTCAACTCGATGCCGCCGAAGAATTCATCGCCTCCGGCGCGTGGGTTTCGCACGTCGTTCTGGTGGAAACGCTATGGGTGCTCGACGCCGTCTACGAGCGTGACGCAAGGCAGATCTCCGCGGCGGTCGAGATGCTCCTGGCGCACGCGCAACTCGCGCTGCAGGATGCCGACGTCGTCGCAGCGGCTCTCGTGCAGTTCCGGGCAAGGCCTGCCCTCGGCTTTTCCGACTGCATGGTGGTGGAGATCGCCCGCAAGGCGGGTCATCTTCCGCTGGGCAGCTTCGACCTACTGCTGGCCAAGGTCGACGGCGCAGCGCCGGTCTGAGCGGCGCGGGCTGGCAACCGCCCTCTCACCACCCCCGCCGCGTCAGGTGCGGCACCACATCGAAGTGCCGGTCACGGCTGAGCACGGGCAGCCGGTGCTGCAGCGCAAGCGCGGCGATCCACGCATCGTTGGCCGGAATGGGTGTGCCTTGCTGCTTGAGCGCCAGGCGCAGCTTCGCGTAGGCGGCGGCGGTCTGGTCGGTGACCGGCAGGACGTCGAAGTGCCGCAGTTCGGCCTGCAACCACTGCTCGTACACGGCGCTGTGCCTCGACTGCGAAATCCCGTAACGAAATTCCCCGAGCACGATCACCGGGATGCACGCTCGCGCCTGATGGCGCAGCACCTCGCCTGCCTCGGCGTCCCCGTCGACGAAGGCGGACAGCGCGTTGGTGTCCAGGATCACAGCCGATCCTCGGCCTCGACCGCCTCGAATGCCTCGTCGATGACGCCCTGGATGCGAGCCGTCTCCTTCCGCAAGCGCCGCAGCTTGCCGAACCCCGCCATCCACTTCGGGTCGCCCGGCGACGTGCCCTCGGCGGCAGTCGCGAGTCTCGCCTGCAGCGCATCCGCAACAAGATCCTTCAGCGTCTGCCCGTGTTCGGCAGCGTGCGACTTGGCTCTGCGAAACAGCGGGTCGGGAATGTCGATCGTCGTTTTCATAAGACCCATATTACCGTATTTACGGGCCATGGGCCAAAGAGGCGACTGCGTTCAATTCCGGCGACCGGGAGCGTTTGCGGCGGCAACCTAAGCGGCGCGGGCAAGCAGCGATTCGTAGGGGATGGACAAGCCGTCGTGCAGGCGCTTGATCATGCGCAGGCTCAGGCGACGCTTGCCGTTCAGCACCTCCGACACGCGTCCGCTCGGACCGATGTATTCCTCCAGGTCGCGCGGAGTCAGCCCCCGCTGTTCCATCCGGAATTTGATCGCCTCGACGGGATCGGCCGGACCGACGGGATAGTGCTTGTTCTCGTAGGCTTCGATGAGGGTCACCAGAATCTCCATCTCGTCGGCCTCGGGCGTGCCTTCCTCGGCCTGAAACACGGATTCCAGGCGACGCAAACTACCGTGCAGGTCGTCGTCGCTGCGGATTGGCCTAACATTCATTCACGGTCTCCACGTCGATGCTGTCGTACTGTCTGTGTGTGCCAATGAACTTCACGCAGGCGACCCCTGCCCGATACTGCATTTCCACGACCAGGCGGTACTTGTCGCCGCCGATGTTGAACACGACACGATTGTTTGCGCAGACGCTGGCATTCCGATACTGCGCCTTCACATCCATCGGCGTTCGCCACGTCGACCTCAACGCCTCTTCGTGCCAACTCTCGAGGGCCCTTTTGCATCGCGGTGTTCGGGCTGTTCCCGGGATTTCTCCAGGGAGCTCTTGGCAACGACGCGCATAGCCCTCGTCCTCCCATTTCGGGAGAATTGGAGCGGCGGGCGTTCTGTCGAGCGAGGCCCGCGCGACCGGCCCACGCGCCGCCTTCGCGTGCGCTTGAGGCGCGGTACCGAAAACGGTACACTGGGCCATGAGTAATGCCCTGCGACGGCGCCCGGCGTTATCCGTCGTGTTCTTTCGCCAGGAAGCATCGGCTTCCGAGCCGGTTCGAGAATGGCTGAAGTCGTTGCCAGGAAGTGAGATGCGCGCCCTCGGACAGGACATCAAGGCTGCGCAGTTCGGATGGCCGCTCGGACTGCCCCTCGTGGACCACGTTGCGGGAGACATATGGGAGGTTCGCACGAAACTGGAGAACCGCATTGCAAGGGTGCTGTTTGCCGTTGAACACAACCAGATGCTGCTCTTGCACGGATTCATCAAGAAAGACCAGAAGACGCCGCGGACCGATTTGGCTCTTGCCGAAAAGCGCTTGCGCAGAATGAGAGGGAACAAGTGAGCAAACGAAACATCGGTTCCAACTTTGACGACTTCCTGCGCGAGGAAGGAATTTTCGCGGAAGTCGAGGCGGGAGCGATCAAGAAAGTGGTCGCCAGCATGATTGAGCAGGCGATGACTGAATCGCATGTATCCAAGAGCGAGATGGCAAGGCGGATGGCAACGAGCCGGACACAACTCGATCGCCTTCTCGACCCGCGAAATCCGTCGGTCACGCTGGTGACGATTGCCAAGGCGGCCAGGGCGGCCGGAAAGAAGATGTCGGTCAGCTTCGAGGACTTGTCCCCACCGAAGGCGGCATAGCAGCCGCCGGGCAGGCGTCGTGCGCCCTCTTCAGCGGCGGTTCCCCACCACGGCGCGCAGCAGCCGCAAGCGCGCGTCGAGCTCTTCCGGCGTCATGCCGGCGTACTTCGCCGGCAGCAGGCGCCGGCTCGACGACTCGAACACCGCGAGCAGCTCCATGTACTCGAGCAGCTCGGCGTCGCGGCTGGGGAAGTAGTCGGCCGCGGCGCGCGCGAGCGCTTCGGCGGTCACCGGCGCGTCGCCGCCCGCCGCGCGCGCGGCGTCGTCGTTGGCCATCAGCACGACCGCCTCGATGTCGGCGTTGCTGTAGCCGACAAGCTTTGCCGAAAACGCGGCGCGCAGCGGCACGAGATCCAGCGGCGCCGGGAGCGTCCTGACGCCGTTCTTCCTGAACTGCGCACGAACGACCTCCTCGACCGCCTCGGGCGTCTGCACGTACAGGAAGGGGATCTTCCGGTCGAGCCGCCCTGCCCGCTTGAGGTCGACGTCGAGCTTGTCGGGGCGGTTGGTCATCACCAGGAACAGGATCCTGCCCCGGTTCGACGTGTCGGACATGAACTCCTTGATCCGCGCGATCACGCGCGACGAGGTGCCGCCGTCCTCCTCCCCGGTGTTGCCGAACGCCCGGTCGCCCTCGTCGATGATCACGATGACCTGGCCGATGGCCTTGATCACCGTCAGGATCTTGTCGAGGTTGCCCTCGGTGGCGCCGACCCACTTGGAGCGGAAGTTCTTCAGCTTGATCGCGGTGAGGCCGCACTCCTTGGCGAACGCCTCGGCGACGAAGGTCTTGCCGGTCCCCATCGGTCCGGTGAACAGGATCCCCATCGGCACGCGGCTGCGGCGGCCCTCGCGCATGTTCTGCGCGACGACGCGCAGGTCCTCCTTCACCGCCTCCATGCCGCCGACGACCTCGAAACCGTGCTCGGGCGTGACGAACTCGATGAGGCCGAAGCACTCGCGCTCGAGGATGTCGCGCTTGCGGCTGGCGATCAGGAGGTCGGCGTCGCGCCGCGCACGGTCGGCGGCGTCGGCGGCGGTGGCCGCGGCGACGCTCGCACCCGGCGCGATCAGCTTGCGTATCTCGTCGCGCATCATGCCGGCGGTCAGCAGCGCGAGCTTGCGCGCGCGCTCGACGACGTCGGGGCCGTCGCCGAGGATGGCGGCGATGAACTGCTCGCGGTCGGCGCGTTCCTCTTCGGACGGCGGCGGCGGCGCCAGGATCGACACGATCTGGATCGCCTTGAGCCCGGCGGTGACTTCGGCGAAGTGGTCGACGTCGGCGTCGGAGAGCTTCGGGTCGGCGATCCGCACCGTCGAGCGCCGCGCTTCGAGGTCGGGCATCGGCACCTCGACCACGCCGACCTTGGGATTCGACACCAGCTTCGGCGACAACTCGGGCAGGTTGTCGGTGATCAGGAAGACGACGTTGTCGCCCTTCTCGATCTCGGGCAGGAACGACCAGCGGTGCAGCGTGACCACCGACGCGCGGTCGGCGTCGGCCTGGAACGAGATCTCCGCCGCCGGCGCCAGCGTCTCGGCGTACTCGATGATCGCGGCGGTCCGCGTCCCGGCGGTCACCAGGCGCTCGAGGCCGAGCAGGACCTTGTCGCGCGGCGTCTCGGCGGACAGGTCCTCGGCGCTGCGCAGCGTGCGGTCGCGCTTGGCGAAGCGCACGCCGGTCGAGAGGTTGTAGACGACGATGGTGTCCTTGGACTCGCGCAGCAGGACGTCGGTGAGGAAGTCGGTGAGCGAGAGCATCCGGCCCCCGCTCACCACCGAGTCGTAGACGTTGCCGTGGAGGACGAAGATCGACGCCTCGTTGCGCAGGTAGCGCCGCCGCAGCTCCTCGGCCCACGCCGGCAGCAGCCGCGCGCCGGCCGCGTTCATGGAATTCGCCCCGGCGGCGCTCATGGCTGCCCCCCCGCGGGGCCGAGGATGCGCTCGGTCTCGACCGCCGTCTCGCGGATGGCCTCGACGCCGTCGAGCAGCTCGTCGAGCTGCCCGGAGAGTTCCCTGGGGGTCTGCATGGTGATGATCTGGTCGCCGATCAGCTGGAACGAATTCTCGATGAGGTCGAGCTGCCCCC
>CAIWHR010000230.1 GCA_903912485.1 uncultured beta proteobacterium
GCCCGAGTCGGTCTTCGCGGTGCCCTGCATCAGCGTGCACGGGGGCGTGGTGCCGGGGTTGCCGACGATGACCATGTCGCCGGCGGCGATGCCGCGCGGATTGCCCACGCGCATCGCGCTTGCCGCCGTGGGCATGCCGCCGCTGAGCGCGGCGCCGTTGTTGGCGAGCACCGAGTCGCCGAACGCGACGGTGATGCTGTCGGAGTCGGTGCTGGCGGCGCCGGCGTCGATGACGACGGGAGCGACGGCGACGCCGTCGGCGATCAACGCGTCGCGGTAGACGTTGAGCGTCGGGCACAGGATCTGACCGCCGAGCCACACGCCGACGCCCGCGGCCTTGATGTCGTGCTGCATCGCGTAGACGCCGGCCATGCCGGCTTCCAGCGCTCCGTTGCCGCTCACCGCCGCGCGGCGCTGCGCGCCGACGACGGTCGACGTCGCGTAGACCGCGAGCGCGACCAGCAGGCCGACGAACAGCCCGACCATGAGGTCGATCAGCGAAAAGCCGCGCTGTCCTTTCACTTCAGAAGCCGGGATAGAGGTTGGTCGTCGAGACGTAGTTGTGCTGCATCGTCTCCTGCGGGCGCTGCCAGAGGAGGGTGACCGTCAGCGCGCCGTCGCCGGCGTAGGTCACCGTCGGCGGCGAAGACGACGCACCGGGCAGCGCCGCGAGGGCGCGGGTTCGCCAGTCGGCCACCGCGGTCTGCGCGACCGCGCTGTCGCAGCTGCCGGGGCCGGCGGCGGTCATCTGGTAGCACTGGACGTTGACGACGTCGGCGGTGGCGAGCCCCAGCAGCTCCTCGGCCAGATAGCTCGCCTGCGCGCGGAACTGGGCGTGCGCACTCTGCTGCATCATCGCCGTGTTGAGGCCGGCGAGGCCCAGCATGCCGACCGTGAAGATCAAGAGCGCCGCCAGTCCTTCGACCAGCGAGGAACCTGCCTGAGTCCTGTGCATGACTGCCCTCCGATGCGCTGGGCAAGGCGGAGGGGAGCGTGGCGCACAGTCCCGGGAACAGCCGACATGGTTCCCGGCGGCAGCCGGCGTGTGCCGGCTGGCAGCCCCGCTACCCGTCGCCGTCGAGGCGCTTGGGTCGGAAGCTTTGCGTCACCATCTCTCGATGGCTTTGCCCGGTAAAGCCTGGTCAGACACCCGCCCGCTCGCCGGCGCCGTCCGTGAGACGGCGCGCGAACGCGCCTAGCGGGACCCTGCAACCGACGCCGTTGCCTGGCGCCGAATCCTGCTTAACCTCTCATTCCGGCGGGCCGCACGAGAACGACCTGCCTGCAGTCATTATAACGGCCGGAAACGGCCCCTCGGCAGCACGCCTGTCGCCCGCAGGCTACCGCACGTCCCCCCGAAGCGCGGCGTCAACCCGATCGCCGATCCGCGCCCGCCGACGCCCCGAGTTCGCCGGACGCCCAAACCGGGAAAGGTGTCTGGCGCGAATCATGCTGTCGGCATCAAGCTTCGACTTCGGCGGCGATTCCTACTTTTTCGCGGCATCCTTGGCGGCGTCCACCGTCCTGGCCGCCGCTTCCCTGGCCGCGTCGGCGGCCTGCCCGGCGGCGTCCCTGGTCGCCGTGGCGGCATCCTTGGCGCCGGTGGCGACATCTTTCGCGGCATCCTTGGCGGCGTCGCCGGCCGTGGCGGCGGCTTCCTTGGCGGCATCCTTGGCGGCATCTCCGGCCTTCACCGCCGCGTCTTTCGCCTTGTCGACGGCTTCCATCGCCGATTTCTTCGCCGCGTCGGCGGCAGACCTGGAGTCCGGACCGCAGGCGGTCAGGGCGAGGATGGCGACGCCGGCAAGCACGAGCAGGCGGAGATTCATGGCATTTTCCCTTCCAGGGTATCTGGCAAGGCGCCGGCGGGCGGGCCTCTTGACCAGCGGCGGATTATAGCCCGCAGCGCGGCGGGAAATGCCGGCCCTTCACCGCGTGCGAGGCGTCGCCGCAGGTCACGGCGCGCCGGCGGCTCCGGGCAGGCGGACGACCCAGCCCCGGACCGCGGCGAACACCACGCTCCCGGCCGCGGCGACGGTCAGGACCAGCGGCAGCACCGTCCCGTTGTTCGACGCGCCGATCCACCAGCCGACCAGCGCCGCGAGCGTCATCGTCAGGAAGCCGAGGACTCCCGCGGCGGCGCCCGCCTGGCGCGGAAAGGGGGCCACGGCGCCGGCCTGCGCGCAGGGAAAGTTGATGCCGTGCGCGAACATGAAGACGAACTGCGGAACCAGGATCGCCGCCCAGTGTTTCAACCCGGCGACGGCGAGCAGCGCCATCGCGATTCCGCCGATGGCGGAAATGGCGCCGCCCACCTCCAGCGTGCGCGCGATCCCGCGCCGCGCCAGCAGGCGGCGGCAGGCGATCGTTCCCAGGAGGTAGCCGACGACGCAGAAGGCGAAGCAGAAGCCGAAGTAGGCGGTCGGGACGCCGAGCACGCCGATCAGCACGAACGGCGAACCGGAGATGAACGCGAACAGCCCGGCGTAGGACGCGGCCCCGACCAGCGCGTAGCTCAGGAACTGCGGCGAGCGCAGCACCAGCGCGTAATTGCGGAACAGCGCCCGCGGCCGCGTCGCCGTGGCGTCGGGATGCGGGTTGGTTTCGGGAAGCTTCGCCAGCGTCGCCACCAGCAGCGCGCCGGAAAAGATCGCGAGTGCGGCGAAGATGGCGCGAAACCCGAAGCGGACCTCGAGGAAGCTGCCGAGGATGGGCCCGAACAGCGGGCCGATGGCGAGCAGCGTCGACGCCTGCGCCATCACCTTCGCGCCCGCGAGCGGGTCGAACACGTCGCGGATGATGGCGCGGGCCACGACCACCGCCGTGCAGCAGCCGATCGCCTGGAAGAACCGGGCGAGGATGAGCAGGTCGATCGACGGCGCGAGTGCGCAGGCGATGCTGGCCGCGACGTACAGACCGATGCCGAACAGCGTCACCGGGTAGCGGCCGAAGCGGTCCGACAGCGGTCCGATCGCGAGCTGCACCACGCCGAACGCGATGACGAACACCGACAGCGTGAGCTGAACGGTGGCGATCGAGGCGGCGAACGTCCGCGTGAGCCCGGGCAGCGAAGCGAGGTAGAAATCGGTCGACATCGGCTGCAGCATCAGGAAGCAGGCGACGAGCACGACGGCGGCGCGGTCGGAAAGCGGCCCGCGGCGCGGTCGCGCGCCGTCGTGATCGCCCCTATGCGGGGAGTGCAAAGAGTCGCGCACGCCGGCGGCCGCGTCAGACCCGGCGTCTGCGGCGCTCGTGCAGCGCGAGGGCCAGTCCGCTGGCGACGATCACCGTCATGCCGACGGCGGACCAGCGGTCCGGCATCTGGCCGAAGATCAGCCAGCCGTAGAGCGTGGTCCAGACCAGCTGCAGGTAGGTGTACGGCGTGAGCATCGTGGCCGGTGCGCGCTGGAACGCGCCGATCACGCACCAGTGGCCGAGCCCGGCCAGCAGTCCGAGCAGCACCAACAGCGCGCCGGTGCGGGTCGAGATCGCCTCCGCCGCAAAGCCCCAGGGCAGCGCGAGGCTCATCGCGACGGTGCCGACCAGCGCGCTGTAGAACAGCATCGTCCGCGGATCCTCGCCGGCCAGCTTGCGGGTGAATATCTGGTAGAGCCCGTTGGTCAGCGCGGCGGCGAAGAGCAGCAGCACCGCCGGATGGAACACGGCCGACCCGGGTCGCAGCATGACCAGGATGCCGAGGAAGCCGGCGACCGAAGCTGCCCAGCGCGCCCGCGTCGGCCTTTCGCCGAGCATCGGCTGCGAAAGTATCACGATGAATATCGGCGCCAGAAACGTGATCGCCGATCCTTCGGCGAGCGGGAGGTAGCGCAGTCCGCCGAAAAAGCAGATGGTCGCCGCGAGCAGGCACGCGGAGCGCACGAGGTGCAGCGACGGCCGTTGCGTGCGCCAGAAACCGGGGCCCGCGCGATGCCAGGCCCAGGGCGTGACCACCAGCATCTGCCCGGCGTAGCGGGCCCACACGACCAGGAACAGCGAATGATCGCGGACCAGGTACTTGGCCGTCGCGTCGAGCGAACTGAGGCAGAATCCTGCGAGCAGGAACAGCGGCAGCGCGCGGCGGAGGGGGTGATCGGCGGCGGTGTGCGGCACCGGCCGAGTGTACCCGAGTGGCGCGCCGTGCCGGCGCAACTCCGCCGGACGGCGGGCGCGCTGCGCCCTCCGCCGCGGCGGCGAGGGGGCGCCGGACGAGCCTTCAGCCGCGCGCTGTCGCGGTCAGACCTTCACCTCGCGCGCCGCGTCGGCATACTCGTCGATCTGGTTGAAGTTGAGGTAACGGTACACCTTGCCGCCGTCGGCGTTGAGCACGCCCATGTCGGCCTGGTATTCGGCGACCGTCGGAATGCGCCCCAGCTTGGAAGCGATCGCCGCCAGTTCGGCCGAGGCGAGGTAGACGTTGCTGTTCTTGCCCAGGCGGTTGGGGAAATTGCGCGTCGACGTCGACACGACGGTCGCGCCTTCGCGCACCTGCGCCTGGTTGCCCATGCACAGGCTGCATCCGGGCATTTCGGTGCGCGCACCCGCGGCTCCGAACACGCCGTAATGGCCTTCGCGCGTGAGCTCCGCCGCGTCCATCCGCGTCGGCGGGGCGACCCACAGCTTGACCGGAATGTCGCGCTTGCCTTCGAGCAGCTTGCTCGCCGCCCGGAAGTGGCCGATGTTGGTCATGCACGACCCGATGAACACCTCGTCGATCTTGACGCCCGCGACCTCGGACAGCAGCCTCGCATCGTCGGGATCGTTCGGACAGCACAGCACCGGTTCCCCGACGTCGGCGAGATCGATCTCGATCACTTCCGCGTATTCGGCGTCGGCGTCGGGCTGCAGCAGCTTCGGGTCGGCGAGCCACGCCTCGACCGCCCGGATGCGGCGCTCGAGCGTGCGGCGGTCCTGGTAGCCGTCGGCGATCATGTTCTTCATCAGCACGACGTTCGACCTGAGGTACTCGGCGACCGGCTCCTGGTTCAGCCGCACCGTGCAGCCGGCGGCGCTGCGCTCGGCCGACGCGTCGGACAGCTCGAACGCCTGCTCGACCTTGAGGTCGGGCAGGCCCTCGATTTCCAGGATGCGGCCGGAGAAGGCGTTCTTCTTCCCCTGCTTGGCGACGGTCAGCAGCCCCTGCTTGATCGCGTAGTAGGGGATCGCGTGCACGAGGTCGCGCAGCGTGATCCCCGGCTGCATCTCGCCCTTGAACCGGATCAGCACCGATTCCGGCATGTCGAGCGGCATGACGCCGGTCGCGGCGCCGAAGGCCACCAGTCCCGACCCCGCGGGGAAGCTGATGCCGATGGGGAAGCGCGTGTGCGAATCGCCGCCGGTGCCGACGGTGTCGGGCAGCAGCAGCCGGTTCAGCCAGCTGTGAATGACGCCGTCGCCGGGCTTCAAAGAGACGCCCCCGCGGCTCGCCATGAACGCCGGCAGCTCGCGGTGCATCCTGACGTCCACCGGCTTCGGGTACGCGGCGGTGTGGCAGAACGACTGCATCACGAGGTCGGCCGAGAAGCCGAGGCAGGCCAGATCCTTCAGTTCGTCGCGCGTCATCGGGCCGGTGGTGTCCTGGCTGCCGACGGTGGTCATGCGCGGCTCGCAGTAGGTGCCTGGGCGCACGCCCTGGCCCTCGGGCAGGCCGACGGCGCGGCCCACCATCTTCTGCGCCAGCGTGAAGCCGCGCGTGCTCGCCGCGGGCACCGTCGGCAGGCGGAACGCCGTGCTGTGCGGCAGCGCGAGAAAGTCGCGTGCCTTGGCGGTGAGCGAACGGCCGATGATCAGGTTGATGCGGCCGCCGGCGCGCACCTCGTCGAACAGCACGTCGCTCTTCAGCTTGAATTCGGCGACGACCTGCCCGTTCTTCACGATCCTGCCGGCGTAGGGCTCGACGTCGACGACGTCGCCCATCTCGAGCGCCGACACGTCGACCTCGATCGGCAGCGCGCCCGAGTCCTCCTGCGTGTTGAAGAAGATAGGCGCGATCTTGCCGCCGAGCGTCACGCCGCCGAAGCGCTTGTTCGGCACGAACGGGATGTCCTCGCCGGTGGCCCAGATCACGCTGTTGGTCGCGCTCTTGCGCGACGAACCGGTGCCGACGACGTCGCCGACGTAGGCGACGAGGTGCCCCTTCTTCTTCAGGTCCTCGATGAACCTCATCGGCCCGCGCTTGCCGTCCTCCTCGGGCGTGATGCCGGGACGGGCGTTCTTCAGCATCGCGAGGTAGTGCAGCGGAATGTCGGGGCGGCTCCAGGCGTCGGGCGCGGGCGAGAGGTCGTCGGTGTTGGTCTCGCCGCCGACCTTGAACACGGTGACGGTGATCTTCGGCGGCAACTCGGGGCGCGACGTGAACCACTCGGCGTCGGCCCAGCTTCTGACGACCTCGCGCGCGAACGCGTTGCCGGCCTTGGCCTTGGCGGCGACGTCGTGGAAGAAGTCGAACATCAGCAGCGTCTTCTTCAGCGCCGCGGCGGCCACCGCGGCGACGTCGGCGTCGTCGAGGAGGTCGATCAGCGGCTTGACGTTGTAGCCGCCGACCATCGTGCCGAGCAGCTCGGTCGCCCTGGGCCTGGGGATCAGCGCGACGGCGATGTCGCCGTGCGCGACCGCGGCCAGGAACGACGCCTTGACCTTGGCCGCGTCGTCGACGCCGGGCGGCACCCGGTGCGTGAGCAGGTCGAGCAGGAAGGCTTCCTCGCCGGCGGGCGGCGCCTTGATCAACTCGATCAGTTCGGCGGTCTGCGCCGCCGACAGCGGCAGCGGGGGAATGCCCAGCGCCGCGCGTTCGGCGGCGTGTTCACGATAGGCTTGCAGCATGGGGGTCTCCTGGGGAGTGGATGGACGGGACGGAGGCGGTGGCGTCACTTGGCGCGCGGGGGCTGCCCCTGCTGCGCCTGCCCCCGCATCTGGCGCAGGTTGATCTTCTGGCCGGCCGCGGTGACCATGTCGCCGGGCTGCAGGCCGTCGCGGCAGGCGCCGGTGTACTTGCCGTCGATGACGGTCTTGGTCTCGCGCAGCGTGTCGTTGAACGGAGGGTCGAACGTCGCCGACGATTCGGTGTGGTATGCCGAGTCGCCGATCATCGTCATCACGCCGTGCGACTTGACGACCGAATTGCCGAGCTTGCATTCGGCGTCGGTGATGAACTTCGACCCGTCGCGGCGCATGTCCATCCGCGTGCACATCTCCTTCTGCATCCCGGCGCTCATGTCGAGCATCGCCTTCTGCGTCGAGGCGTCGAGGCAGATCGTCGACTTGCGCGGCGTGCTGGCGGCAGCACCCGACGTCGTCGTCATCTCCCATTGGCCGCTTTTCAGCGTCGGGAACTCGGTCACGCCGGCGGCGCCTGCCGGCGGCGCCAGCGTCAGCGCGGCCAGCGCCAGCGGGGCAACAAGGGAACGGAAAAGCGTCATCGAAATCTCCTCGGGTGTAACGGACCGGTGGCGCCGGTCAGACGATCATCATGTCCACGAACTCGTGGACCGGCATCGCCGCGAGGGCTTTGGCGTCGAGCGCGACCTCGAGGATGCGCTGCTGCTGCTTCGCCGGAAAGCGGCGGGCAAGGTTGATCCGGAACTTGTCGACGAGGACCGGAACGCCTTCCCGGCGCCGCCGACGGTGGCCGATCGGGTATTCGACCACAATTTCGGGGGTTTTGCTCCCGTCGTTGAACGCGACGGCCACCGCGTTGGCGATCGAGCGCCGCGACGGGTCGAGATAATCGCGCGAAAACGCCTCGTCCTCGACGCAGGCCATCCGGCTGCGCAGCGCATCGATGCGCGGATCGGCGGCGACGGCGTCCTCGTAGTCGGCGGCGGTGAGCCGGCCGTGGATCAGCGCCACGGCCACCATGTACTGGAGGCAGTGGTCGCGGTCGGCGGGATTGGCCAGCGGTCCCGCCTTGTCGATGATGCGCAGCGCCGCCTCGTGCGTCCGCAGCGTGATGTTCGCGACGTCGCCGAGGCGGTCGCGCACCTGCGGATGGAGTTCCAGCGCGCACTCGACCGCGGTCTGCGCGTGAAACTCGGCCGGGAAACGCAGCTTGAACAGCACGTTTTCCATCACGTAGCTGCCGTAGGGCCGCGAGCGCGTGAACGGGCGGCCGCCGAACAGGACGTCGTAGAAGCCCCAGGTCTTCGCGCTGAGGACCGACGGAATGCCCATCTCGCCGGTGCGCGCGATCAGCGCGAGACGGACGCCGCGCGCGGTGGCGTCCCCGGCCGCCCAGCTCTTGCGCGAGCCGGTGTTGGGCGCGTGGCGATACGTGCGCAGCGCGGCGCCGTCGGCGAACGCGAGCGACAGCGCATTGACGATCTCGTCGTGCGTCAGCCCGAGCATCGCGGCGACCACCGCGGTGGTCGCGACCCTGACCAGGATCACGTGGTCGAGGCCCGCGCGGTTGAAGCTGTTCTCTAGCGCGAGCACGCCCTGGATCTCGTGCGCCTTGATCATCATGGTCAGCACGTCGCGCATCGGCAGCGGAGGCTTTCCCGCTGCCACCGCGGTGCGCGACAGCCAGTCGGCGGTGGCCAGGATGCCGCCCAGGTTGTCCGAAGGATGCCCCCATTCGGCGGCGAGCCAGGTGTCGTTGTAGTCGAGCCAGCGGATCATCGTGCCGATGTTGAACGCGGCGGCGACAGGATCGAGCTGGAACGACGTGCCGGGCACCCTCGCGCCGTTGGGCACGACGGTGCCGGGCACGACCGGCCCGAGCAGTTTGGTGCACGCCGGGTACGACAGCGACTCGAAGCCGCAGCCCAGCGTGTCGAGCAGACACAGCCGCGCCGTGTCGTAGGCGCGCCGGCTGCCGATCCGGAACGCCGCCGCGTAGCGGGCGATGTCGACCAGGACCTGGTCGGGGCCCGCGCCGGCGGCGCGGCGGCGTTGCGCGGTCAACGGCAACTCGACGCGCGCGACGGCACGGGCGCGTGCGGCGACGGTCAGCCGAGCAGCGACGCGACGGCGGTGCGCTCTTCCTCGAGTTCCTTCAGCGTGAGGTTCATCCGCTCGCGCGAGAAGTCGTCGATCGGCAGGCCCTGGACGATGGCGTACTTGCCGTCGGCGCAGGTGACCGGGAAGCCGTACAGCACGTCCTGCGGAATGCCGTAGCTGCCGTCCGAAGGAATGCCCATCGTGACCCAGCGTCCGCCGGTGCCGAGCATCCAGTCGTGGATGTGGTCGATCGCGGCGTTGGCGGCCGACGCCGCCGACGACAGCCCGCGCGCCTCGATGATCGCCGCACCGCGCTTGCCGACCGTCGGCATGAACACCGTGCGGTTCCAGGCCTCGTCGTCGATCAGCGTCTTCAGCGCCTGGCCGTCGACCGCGGCGAAGCGGTAGTCCGCGTACATCGTCGGCGAGTGGTTGCCCCAGACCGCGAGCTTCTCGATCGCGCCGACCGGCTTGGCGGTCTTGGCGGCGAGTTGCGACAGCGCGCGGTTGTGGTCGAGGCGCATCATCGCCGTGAAGTTCCCCTTCGGCAGCCCCGGCGCCGATTTCATCGCGATGTACGCGTTGGTGTTGGCGGGGTTGCCCACGACCAGCACCCGGACGTCGCGGCTGGCGACCGCGTCGAGCGCCTTGCCCTGCGCGGTGAAGATCTTCGCGTTCTCCATCAGCAGGTCCTTGCGCTCCATGCCCGGCCCGCGCGGCTTGGCGCCGACCAGCAGCGCGACGTCGGCGTCCTTGAACGCGACCGCGGGATCGGCGCTGCCGACCATGCCCGCCACCAGCGGGAACGCGCAGTCCTCGATTTCCATCATCACGCCGCGCAGCGACGCCTGCGCCTTGTCGATCGGCAATTCCAGCATCTGCAGGATGACCGGCTGGTCGCGGCCGAGCATCTCGCCGGCGGCGATCCGGAACAACAGGCTGTATCCGATCTGGCCGGCGGCCCCGGTGACGGCGACGCGTACGGGCTTTTTCATGGAAGAGACTCCTCGCTGGATGTTATGGGAAGTGAGTCGGCCGCGGTCCGGGCAGTCACGGGTTCATCCTGAATCGACGGTGCGGCGCGCCCACGACGGTAAACCTTCGGCCCGGGTCCGGACCTGAGATAGATCAAACTATACCGCGACGGCGGGCGCCGGTGTGCCGGCGGGCGCGGCGGCGCGCCGATGCCGGGGCGCGATTGGCTGCGCGCGCGCGAATCGCGTTATAATTTCGCGCCGTACCCAGTCACATTTCAATGGCGAACGGCGTCGTCGGTTTCGCTGCCCGGCCCGCGCTGCCTGCGGCTTCTCTCGTCAATGTCGAGGGTCATGATGTCCGTGCTTGACAACCCGCCGCCCAGGCCGCGTCCGGTGTACCTCAATCTGGTCGCCATCCGCCTGCCGATCGCCGGCATCGCGTCGATCCTGCACCGGGTGAGCGGCGCCGCACTGTTCCTGTTTGCGCTTCCCCTGATGCTGCTGGCGGTGCAGGCGAGCCTCGCCTCGCCCGAGTCGTTCGCGGCGCTCAAGGCGGCTTTCGCTCACCCGCTGGCGAAGCTGACGGCGATCGGCGTCGTCTGGGCCTGCCTCCATCACTTCTGCGCCGGGATCCGCTACCTGCTGATCGACCTGCACGTCGGCGACGACCTGGCGCCGGCGCAGCGGTCGGGCGCCATGGTCATCGCCGTCAGCCTGGCGCTGACGCTCATCGTCGGGCTGCGGCTGTGGTGACGCGGGCGCTGCGGCAGGCGGCCGGCGCCCATTACGGCTGGCGCGACTGGCTGGTGCAGCGCGTCACCGCGGTCGTCATGGCGGCGTACACGGTCGTCGTGCTCGGCGTCGCGCTGTGGAACGGAGGCATCGACTATCCGCTGTGGAAGGCGCTGTTCGCCTGCGGTGCGTGGAAGCTCGCGACGTTCGTGTTCATGCTGGCGCTGACCTGGCACGCGTGGGTCGGCGTCCGCGACATATGGATGGATTACGTGAAGCCCGTCGGCGTGCGGCTGGCGCTCGAGGTCCTCACGCTCCTCGCGCTCGCCGCGTACATCGGGTGGACCATGCAGATCCTGTGGGGTGGCAAGTGAGTCATGGCGTAGGCGACGTGGGAAAGCTGCCGGTCCGCAAGTTCGACGCGCTGGTCGTCGGCGCGGGCGGCTCCGGCATGCGCGCTTCGCTGCAGCTCGCCGAGGCCGGGCTGTCGGTGGCGGTGCTGACCAAGGTGTTTCCGACGCGCTCGCACACGGTCGCGGCGCAGGGCGGCATCGGCGCGTCGCTCGGCAACATGTCGGAGGACCACTGGCTCTGGCACATGTACGACACGATCAAGGGCTCCGACTGGCTCGGCGACCAGGACGCGATCGAGTACATGTGCAGGACGGCGCCCGAAGTCGTCTACGAACTCGAGCATTTCGGCATGCCGTTCGACCGCAACGCCGACGGCAGCATCTACCAGCGTCCGTTCGGCGGCCACTCGGCGAACTTCGGCGAAAAGCCGGTGCAGCGCGCCTGCGCCGCGGCCGACCGCACCGGACACGCGATGCTGCACACGCTCTACCAGCGCAACGTCAGGGCGCGCACGCAGTTCTTCGTCGAGTGGATGGCGCTCGACCTGATCCGCGACGCCGACGGCACGGTGCTGGGCGTCGTGGCGCTGGAGATGGAGACCGGCGCGGTGATGATCCTGCAGGCCAAGGCGACGATGTTCGCCACCGGCGGCGCCGGCCGCATCTTCGCCGCGTCGACCAACGCGTTCATCAACACCGGCGACGGGCTCGGCATGGCGGCGCGCGCCGGCATCCCGCTCGAGGACATGGAGTTCTGGCAGTTCCACCCGACCGGCGTCCACGGCGCCGGCGTGCTGATCACCGAGGGTGTGCGCGGCGAGGGCGGCATCCTGCTCAACTGCAACGGCGAGCGCTTCATGGAGCGCTACGCGCCGAACCTGAAGGATCTCGCCTCGCGCGACGTCGTCAGCCGGTCGATGGACCAGGAGATCAAGGAAGGGCGCGGCTGCGGTCCCAACAAGGACCACGTGATGCTGAAGCTCGACCATCTCGGACCCGACGTGATCCTGAAGCGGCTGCCGTCGATCCGCGAGATCGCGCTCAAGTTCGCCAACGTCGACTGCATCAAGGAGCCGATCCCGGTGGTGCCGACGATCCACTATCAGATGGGCGGCATTCCGACCAACGTCCACGGCCAGGTCGTCGCGCCCAGCGGCGACGACCCCGCGGCCGTCGTCGGCGGCTTCTACGCGGTGGGCGAGTGTTCCTGCGTGTCGGTCCACGGCGCCAACCGGCTGGGCACCAACTCGCTGGTCGACCTGCTGGTGTTCGGCCGCTCGGCGGGGAACCACGTCGTCGGCCTGGCGCTGCCGGGCAAGGCGCACCGGCCGCTGCCGAAGGATGCCGCCGACCGCACGCTGGCGAGGCTCGCGCGCCTCGATTCCGCCACGTCCGGCGAATCGGTGGCCGACGTCGCGGCGGCGCTGCGCACGACGATGCAGGCGCATTGCGGTGTCTTCCGCAACCAGGAGCTTCTTTCCGAAGGCGTGCGTCAGGTCATGGAGGTCGAGCAGCGCGTGCAGCGGACCGCGATCGGGGACAAGAGCACGACGTTCAACACCGCGCGGGTCGAGGCGCTGGAGCTCGACAACATGATCGAGACGGCGAAGGCGACGGTGGTGTCGGCCGAAGCGCGCCGCGAGTCGCGCGGCGCGCAGGCGCGCAGCGACTACCCGGACCGCGACGACGTGACCTGGCTGAAGCATACGCTGTGGTATCGCGACGGCAACCGGCTCGACTACAAGCCGGTGAACCTGAAGCCGGCGTCGGTCGAGGCGTTCCCGCCGAAGACGCGCACGTACTGAAACGAGATCCTGGAGCGCCGGATGAAATTCCGCATTTACCGCTACGACCCCGAAAAGGACGCGAAGCCGTACCTCCAGGAGTACGACGTCGCGCTCGACCCGCACGACCGCATGCTGCTCGACGCGCTGATGCGGGTGAAGGCGGTCGACGACACGCTGTCGTTCCGGCGCAGCTGCCGCGAGGGCGTCTGCGGCTCCGACGCGATGAACATCAACGGCAAGAACGGGCTGGCCTGCGTCACCAACCTGCTGGAACTGAAGGAGCCGGTCGAACTGCGCCCGCTGCCGGGGCTGCCCGTGATCCGCGACCTGATCGTCGACATGAGTCAGTTCTTCAAGCAGTACCATTCGATCAAGCCGTACCTCGTCAACGACGAGCGCCCGCCGGAAAAGGAGCGTCTGCAGGCGCCCGAAGATCGCGAGGAGCTCGACGGCCTCTACGAGTGCATCCTGTGCGCATGCTGTTCGACCGCGTGCCCGTCGTTCTGGTGGAATCCCGACAAGTTCGTCGGCCCGGCCGGCCTGCTCGCCGCGTACCGCTTCATCGCCGACACGCGCGACCAGGCGGTGAACGAGCGCCTCGACAACCTGGAGGACCCGTACCGGCTGTTCCGCTGCCACACGATCATGAACTGCGTCGACGTCTGCCCGAAGGGCCTCAACCCGACGCGTGCGATCGGCAAGATCCGCGAAATCATGGTGAAGAGGGCGGTCTGACATCCGGCACCCCATGCCGACCGACGACTCGACGGCTTCCGCGCCGCACGACGACCGCCGCTTCGCGCGCCTGCGCTGGCGCTGCCGCCGCGGCATGCTGGAGAACGATTTGATCCTCACGCGATTCCTCGACGCGCGGGGCGAGGCGATGACCGAGGACGAGGTGGCGGCGCTGGACCGGCTGCTCGACCTCTCTGATAACGAGCTGTGGGACCTGTTGTCGGGCCGCGCCGATCCGGCGGATGCGAGTGTGCGTCCGCTGGTCGCTTCGCTGCGCGCGGCCTGACATCGCGATCCTGCGCCGAACGTGCCATCGACGAACCAACGGTGGGAAAAGCCGGACAGAGCTTGAGGAGAAAGTCTCGGACGGGGTTGCCGGCGATGCCGGTGCACCGTCCGCAAGATCAACCGCGCATGGAGCCAATGTCATGACCGACCGCACAGCCACCCTCACCTTCTCCGACGGGGCCCCCCCCGTCACTTTTCCCGTCCTTGCCGGCACGGTGGGCCCGGACGTCATCGACATACGCACGCTGTACGCCAAGACCGGCAAGTTCACCTACGATACGGGTTTCCTGTCGACGGCGTCGTGCAACTCGACGATCACCTACATCGACGGCGACAAGGGCGAGCTCCTCTACCGCGGCTATCCGATCGAGGAGCTTGCCACCAAGTGCGACTTCCTCGAGGTCTGCCACCTGCTGCTGTACGGTGAATTGCCGGACTCGACCGAGAAGATCGCGTTCTCGGGTCGCGTGACCAAGCACACGATGGTCAACGAGCAGATGCAGTTCTTCCTGCGCGGGTTCCGCCGCGACGCGCACCCGATGGCGGTGATGACGGGCCTCGTCGGCGCGCTGTCGGCGTTCTACCCGGATTCGATCAACCTGCACGACGCCAACCAGCGCGACATCTCGGCGATCCGCCTCATCGCCAAGATGCCGACGCTGGTCGCCATGGCCTACAAGTACTCGGTCGGCCAGCCGTACATGTATCCGCGCAACGACCTGTCGTACGCGGCGAACTTCATGCGCATGATGTTCGCCACGCCGTGCGAGGACTTCAAGATCAACGAAGTGCTGGTGCGCGCGATGGACCGCATCTTCATCCTGCACGCCGACCACGAGCAGAACGCGTCGACGTCGACGGTGCGCCTTTGCGCGTCGTCGGGCACCAACCCGTTCGCGGCGATCGCCGCCGGCGTCGCTTGCCTGTGGGGTCCGGCGCACGGCGGCGCGAACGAGGCCTGCCTCAACATGCTCTACGACATCCAGGCGCAGGGCGGCGCGGCCAAGATCGGCGACTTCATCGCCAAGGTCAAGGACAAGAACAGCACGGTGAAGCTGATGGGTTTCGGCCACCGCGTCTACAAGAACTACGACCCGCGCGCGAAACTGATGCGCGAGACCTGCTACGAGGTCCTCGACGCGCTCGGCCTCGGCGACGACCCGCTGTTCAAGCTGGCGATGACGCTGGAGAAGATCGCGGTCGAGGACGAGTACTTCGTCAGCCGCAAGCTGTACCCGAACGTCGACTACTACTCGGGCATCGTGCAGAAGGCGATCGGCATCCCGGTGCCGCTGTTCACCGCGATCTTCTCGCTCGCGCGCACCGTCGGCTGGATCGCGCAGCTGAACGAGATGATCGCCGATCCCGAGTACAAGATCGGCCGGCCGCGGCAGCTGTTCACCGGCCAGACGCGCCGCTCGGTGGTGCCGCTCGCGCAGCGGTGAACTGCGGTCGCATGCCCGGCGTCTAGCGGACGGCGCCGGCAACCGGGTTCCGGCGTGGTGGCGCGCCCGCGGTCGCAGGCCGCGGGCGTGTCGTCGCGCCGGGGACGGACGCCCCGGCCGGGGGCAATTCACGAGGATCAAGGCATGGGCACGATGCGCGAGTACGAATCCACGACCACGCTGTTCGGCGGCAACGCGCCGTTCATCGAGGAGCAGTACGAGAACTACCTCGCGAATCCGGCGGCGGTAGCGCCCGACTGGCGCGCGTATTTCGACTCGCTGCGCGGAGGCGCCGCCGACGTTGCGCACGCGCCGGTCATCGAGTCGTTCATCCAGCTGGGGAAGAGCAAGCGGGTCGCCGGCGCGATGGTCGACGCGACGACGATGCGCAAGCAGGTGCTGGTGCTGCAGATGATCGGCAGGTTCCGCACGCTCGGCATGTTCCACGCCGACCTCGACCCGCTGAAGCGCCAGGAAAAGCCCTACATCGCCGACCTCGACCTCGCGACCTACGGCTTTACCGAGGCCGATCTCGACACCGAATTCGACGCCGGCTCGTTCCTGGGCGGCACGCCGCGGATGCGGCTGCGCGACCTGATCGCCGCGCTCCGCGACACGTACTGCCGCACGCTGGGCGCCGAGTACATGTACATCAACGACACGGCGACCAAGCGCTTCGTCCAGCAGCACGTCGAGCCGATCCACTCGCGGCCCGCGTACACGCCCGAGCAGCAGCGCCACATCCTCGAACGGCTGACCGCAGCCGAGACGCTCGAGCGCTACCTGCACACCAGGTACGTCGGCCAGAAGCGGTTCTCGGGAGAGGGCGGCGACACGCTGATCCCGATGCTCGACCACCTGATCCAGAAAGCCGGCGGCGCCGGCGCGCAGGAGCTCGTCATCGGCATGGCGCACCGCGGCCGGCTGGGCGTGCTGGTGAACACGCTGGGCAAGATGCCGTCCGACCTGTTCTCCGAGTTCGAGGGCAAGGCGGCGCAGGAGCTCTCCGGCGGCGACGTGAAGTACCACCAGGGCTTCGCTTCCGACGTGATCACTCCCGGCGGGCCGGTGCACGTGACGCTGGCGTTCAACCCGTCGCACCTCGAGGCGGTGAACCCGGTCGTCGAAGGCTCGGTGCGCGCGCGCCAGCACAAGCGCGGCGACGTCAGCGGCGACCAGGTGCTGCCGGTGCTGATCCACGGCGACGCCGCCGTCGCCGGCCAGGGCATCATCCAGGAAACGCTGAACATGGCGCAGACCCGCGGCTACTACACGGGCGGCACCATCCACATCGTCGTCAACAACCAGATCGGCTTCACCACGTCGGACCCGCGCGACACCCGCGGCACGCTCTACTGCACCGACATCGCCAAGATGGCCGAGGCGCCGATCCTGCACGTCAACGCCGACGATCCCGAGGTCTGCCTGCTCGCCGTCGAGCTGGCGCTCGACTACCGGCGCCAGTTCCACCGCGACGTGTTCATCGACCTCGTCTGCTTCCGCCGCCTCGGCCACAACGAGGCCGACGAGCCGATGGTGACGCAGCCGCTGATGTACAAGAGGATCGCGCAGCACCCCGGCACGCGCAGGCTCTACGCCGAGCGCCTCGCGCAGGCGGGCGTGATCGCCGCGGAGGACGCGGAAGCGATGGTCGCGACCTACCGCGCGGCGATGGACAAGGGTCTGCACACCAACACGACGATCCTGTCGAACTACAAGGGCGCGGTCACCGGCGACTGGAAGCGCTACAAGGACCGCAAGTGGACCGAGCCCGGCGACACCGCGCTGCCGATGAAGGCGCTGAAGGCGCTCGGGCGCAGGGTCGCCGAGGTCCCCGAAGGCTTCCGGCTGCACCCGCGCGTCGAGAAGGTGATGGCCGACCGCAGGGCGATGGTCGACGGCAGGATGCCGGTCGACTGGGGCATGGGCGAGACGCTCGCCTACGCGACGCTGCTCGACGCCGGCTACGGCGTGCGCCTGTCGGGCGAGGATTCTGGTCGCGGCACGTTTTCGCACCGGCACGCGGTGCTGCACGACCAGAGCCGGGAAAAGTGGGATTCCGGGACCTGGATTCCGCTCGAGCACGTCAAGGCCGGGCAGCCGACGTTCGAGGTGATCGACTCGGTGCTGGCCGAGTTCGCCGTGCTCGGCTTCGAATACGGGTACGCCACGTCGGACGCCGAGCGTCTCGTCATCTGGGAGGCGCAGTTCGGCGACTTCGCCAACGGCGCGCAGGTCGTGATCGACCAGTTCATCGCGTCGGGCGAAGTGAAGTGGGGGCTGATGTGCGGGCTCACGATGCTGCTGCCGCACGGCTACGAGGGCCAGGGGCCCGAGCACTCGTCGGCGCGGCCCGAGCGTTACCTGCAGCTCTGCGCCGAGCACAACATGCAGGTCTGCGTGCCGACGACGCCGGCGCAGATCTACCACCTGCTGCGGCGGCAGATGATCCGTCCGTACCGGCGGCCGCTGATCGTGATGAGCCCGAAGAGCCTGCTGCGGCACAAGGAGGCGGTGTCGACGCTCGACGAGCTGGCGGCAGGCCGCTTCCAGACGGTGATCGGCGAGGTCGAGAGCCTCGCCGCGAAGAAGGTGAAGCGCGTCGTCGTGTGCAGCGGCAAGGTCTATTACGAACTGGCCGCGCACCGCCGCGAGCACGGCATCGCCGACGTCGCGATCGTCCGCTTCGAGCAGCTCTACCCGTTCCCGCACGCCGACTTCAAGGCGGCGCTCGCGAAGTTCCCGAACGCGAAGGAAGTCGTCTGGTGCCAGGAGGAGCCGCAGAACCAGGGCGCCTGGTACCGGCTGCGCGCGTACCTGCGCGCCGACGCGCTGCCCAGGCAGGTCGTCGCCTACGCCGGCCGTCCGGTCGCGGCCACCACCGCCGTCGGCTCGATGGCGAAGCACGTCGCCCGCCAGATTCAGCTCGTCGCCGACGCATTCGCACCCGAGTTGTCCGAGGGTGAAATGCTGGTCGGCACCTGACAGGAAACCCCCATGCGAGTCGAAGTCAAAGTTCCGCAACTCCCCGAATCGGTGGCCGAGGCCACGCTCGTCAACTGGCACAAGAAGGCCGGCGACGCGGTCGCGCGCGACGAGAACCTGGTCGACGTCGAGACCGACAAGATCGTGCTGGAGCTTCCCGCGCCGCAGGCCGGCGTGCTGGTCGAGATCCTGCGCGGCGACGGCAGCACCGTCGCCGGCGGCGAGGTCGTCGCGGTGATCGACAGCGAGGCGGTCGCGACCGCTGCCGCGGCTCCCGCGGTTGCCGCCGCTGCCGCGTCGTCGTCGGCTTCGTCGGCAGCCGCAGCGGCAGCGCCGCCGGCCGTGGCGGCCGCGGTGCTGCCCGCGGCGCGCAAGATGATGGCCGAGCAGGGC
>CAIWHR010000231.1 GCA_903912485.1 uncultured beta proteobacterium
CGCCGTCGCCGCGCCGGTGTTTTCGACGGTGATGGGCTCGGCGCTGCGCATGATGAGCGTGCCGACCGACGCGCCGGTCGGCAACGTGATCCTGCCGCCGCCCGGGGCGGAAGTCCGCGAGGAGACGTGATGACCGCCGCGCCCGCTCCCGACGTCGACGTTCCCGCGCTGTTCGCGCGGGCCGGCGTCGTGCCGCAGCGGATCACCGCCGACAGCCGCAAGCTGCGGAGCGGCGACGCGTTCGCGGCGTACCCCGGCACGCGCACCGACGGCCGCGCGTTCATCGCCGACGCCGTCCGCGCCGGCGCCTCCCTCGTGCTGTGGGAAGCGTCGGGCTTCCGCTGGAATCCGGCGTGGCAGGTCGCCCACCACGCCGTCGACGGGCTCGGCGCCAGGCTCGGCGCCATCGCCGACGCGATCTACGGCCGGCCGTCGCAGTCGCTGTGGGTCGTCGGCGTCACCGGCACCAACGGCAAGACCTCGTGCTCGCAGTGGATCGCGTCCTGCCTCGACCGCTGCGGACGGCGCAGCGCCGTCGTCGGCACGCTCGGCAACGGCCTCGCCGGCGCGCTGGCGCCGACCGAAGGCACGACGCCCGACGCCGCGCAGCTGCACGAGATGCTGGCCCGGTTCAAGGCGGACGGCGCCACCGCGGTGGCGATGGAGGTGTCGTCGCACGGCCTCGACCAGGGCCGCGTCAACGCGGTGGCCTTCGACGTCGCGCTGTTCACCAACCTCACGCGCGACCACCTCGACTACCACGGCACGATGGCGGCGTACGGCGCGGCCAAGGCCCGGCTGTTCGCCTGGCCGGGCCTGTCGGCCTGCGTGATCAACGCCGACGACGCCTTCGGCCAGAGCCTGATCGACGTCGCCAGGAAAGGCAGCTGCCGGCTGCTGACCTACGGCTTCACCGGCGCCGACATCGTGGCGACGACCGTCGAGACGACGGCCGACGGCGTGGCGATGGCGGTCGCGACGCCGTGGGGCCAGGGCGAGCTGCGCTCGCCGGTCGTCGGCGCGTTCAATGCGGCCAACGTGCTGGGCGTGCTGGGCGTGCTGCTTGCCAGCGGCGTGCCGCTCGACGCGGCGCTGGCCGCACTCGCCCGCATCGAGCCGCCCCCCGGCCGCATGCAGCGCCTCGGAGGCGACGCGCTGCCTCTGGTCGTCGTCGACTACGCGCACTCGCCGGATGCGCTGGAGAAGGTGCTGACGGCGTTGCGGCCGGCGGTCCTCCCGGCGCGCGATCTCGTCTGCGTGTTCGGCTGCGGCGGCGATCGCGACGCCGGCAAGCGCCCCGAGATGGGTGCGATCGCCGGACGCCTCGCCGATCGCGTCGTGGTCACCAGCGACAACCCGCGCAGCGAGGATCCCGCCGCCATCGCCAGCGCGGTGGTCGGCGGCATCCGCAGCACGTCCAACCGGCGCTGGAGCGTCGAACTCGACCGCGCCGCGGCGATCCGCGCGGCGATCGACGCGGCGCATCCGGGCGACGTCGTGCTCGTCGCCGGCAAGGGGCACGAGGAAACCCAGGAGAAGGACGGCGTGCGCCACGCCTTCTCCGACGTCCGCGCCGCCGCCGCCGCGCTGGCGGCAAGGAGCGCGGCATGATGGACACGGCGACCGCCGCCGGGGTCGTGCGGGGCCGCGTCGTCGGCGGCAGCGTGCGCTTCCTGCGCGTGACCACCGACTCGCGCGCGCTGGCGCCCGGCGATCTCTTCGTCGCGCTCGCCGGCGAGCGCTTCGACGGCCACGACTTCGTCGCCACGGCGTTCGAACGCGGCGCCGTCGCGGCGCTGGTCGCCGCCGACCGCGCCCCCGGGATCGGGGGAAACCTCGTCGCCGTCGCCGATCCGCTGGCGGCGCTGGGGCAGCTCGCGCGCCACTGGCGGCGCGGATTCGCGCTTCCGGTGATCGTCGTCGTCGGCAGCAACGGCAAGACGACGGTGAAGGAGATGCTGGCGGCGGTGCTGCGCGCGCACTTCGGCGACGACGCGGTCCACGCCACGCGCGGCAACCTCAACAACGCGATCGGCCTGCCGCTGACGCTGCTGGCGCTGCGGGCGCAGCACCGCGTCGCCGTGATCGAGCTGGGAATGAACCACCCGGGCGAGACGGCCGAGCTGGCGGCGATCGCGCAGCCGACGGTGGCGCTGATCAACAACGCGCAGCGCGAGCATCAGGAGTTCATGCGCAGCACCGCCGACGTCGCCGCCGAACACGCGGCGCTGCTGCGCGCGCTGCCCGCCGACGGCGTCAGCGTGCTCAACGGCGACGACGCGCAGGTCGGGCTGTGGCGCGCCGCCGCGCGGGGGCACGGCAGCGTCGTCGAATTCGCGCTCGACCAGGCGGCAGAGGTGCATGGGGCCTACCTGCCGGCGGGGGGCGCCGGGACGCTCGAACTCGCGACCGCGGCCGGCGACGCGACCGTCCGTCTCGCCGTCCCGGGCCGCCACAACGCCGCCAACGCGCTGGCGGCGACCGCGGCGGCGCTGGCGGTCGGCGTCCCGCTGTCGGCGGTCAAGCGCGGGCTCGAGGCGTTCCGTCCCGTGGCCGGCCGCCTGGTCGCGCGCCAGGCGGCCAACGGCGTCGTCGTCATCGACGACAGCTACAACGCCAATCCCGACTCGGTGCGCGCCGCCATCGACGTGCTGGCCGAAATGCCGGGCCCGAAATGGCTGGTGCTGGGCGACATGGGCGAGGTCGGCGCGCAGGGGCCCGCCTTCCATCGCGAGGTCGGCGCGTACGCGCGCGCTCGCGGCGTCGACCGGCTGCTGACCGCCGGCGCGCTGGCGACGGAGAGCGCGGCGGCGTTCGGCGCCGGCGCGGAAACCTTCGCCACGGTCGACGCGCTCGGCGAGCGGCTGGCGCACGACGCCCCCGCCGGCGCGACGGTGCTGGTCAAGGGCTCGCGCTTCATGCGCATGGAACGCGTCGTCGCCGTGCTCGCCGGCGGCCCGGCGGGAGGGGCGCACTGATGCTGCTCTGGCTCGCCGACCTCCTGGCCAAGGACATCCGGGCGTTCAACGTCTTCGGCTACATCACGCTGCGCGCGGTGCTGGCGACGATGACCGCGCTCTTCATCTCGTTCGCCGTCGGCCCGACGATGATCGCGTGGCTGACGCGGATGAAGATAGGGCAGTCGGTGCGCGACGACGGGCCGCAGTCGCACCTGGCCAAGGCGGGTACGCCGACGATGGGCGGCGCGCTGATCCTGGTTTCCATCGTCGTGACCACGCTGCTGTGGGGCGACCTGTCGAACCGCTTCGTCTGGGTCGTGCTGCTGGTGACCGCCGGCTTCGGCGCCGTGGGCTGGGTCGACGACTACCGCAAGGTCGTCTACCGCAATCCGAAGGGCCTGTCGGCGCGCAAGAAGCTCTTCTGGCAGTCGGCAATCGGGCTGGTCGCCGCCGTGTACCTCGCTTTTTCGGTGTCGGCGCCGGACACCGCTCGCTTCGTCCAGCTGATCGTCGCCTGGGTGCAGAGCGGCTTCAACCTCGACCTGCCGCCGAAGGCCGACCTGATCGTCCCGTTCTTCAAGACGGTCACCTACCCGCTGGGCGTGTGGGGCTTCATCGCGCTCACCTACTGCGTGATCGTCGGCACCAGCAACGCCGTCAACCTGACCGACGGCCTCGACGGCCTCGCGATCATGCCCACCGTCATGATCGCGGCGGCGCTGGGCGTGTTCGCGTACGTCAGCGGCAACACCATCTTCGCCCGCTACCTGCAGTTTCCGTACATCCCGGGCGCCGGCGAACTCGCCGTCGTCTGCGGTGCGCTGGCGGGCGCGGGGCTGGGCTTCCTCTGGTTCAACGCGTACCCGGCCGAGGTGTTCATGGGCGACGTCGGCGCGCTGGCGCTGGGCGCGACGCTGGGCACCATCGCCGTCATCGTCAGGCAGGAGATCGTGCTGGCGATCATGGGCGGCGTGTTCGTCGTCGAGACGCTGTCGGTGATGATCCAGGTCGCTTCGTTCAAGCTCACCGGCAGGCGGGTGTTCCGCATGGCGCCGATCCACCACCACTACGAACTCAAGGGCTGGAAGGAGAATCAGGTCGTCGTCCGCTTCTGGATCATCACGATGCTGCTCGTCCTGTTCGGCCTGTCGACTCTGAAGCTGCGCTGATGCCCAAACCCTACGCCGGAAGAAATGCCGTGGTCGTCGGACTCGGACTGACCGGGTTCTCGCTGGCGCGCCACCTCGCCGCCCGCGGCGCCCGCGTGACGGTGGCCGACACGCGCAGCGCGCCGCCGTACGCCGCGCCGCTGCGCGAAGCGCTGCCGCAGTTGCCGATCCTGACCGGCGCGTTCACCGACGCGACGTTCGAAGGCGCCGACCTGATCGCGATCAGCCCGGGCGTGCGCCGCGACCTGCCGCCGATCGCCGCGGCGGTCGCGCGCGGTGTCGAGCTGGTCGGCGACATCGAGCTGTTCGCGCGCGCGCTGCCGCCCGAGCAGAAGCTGCTCGCGATCACCGGATCCAACGGCAAGACGACGGTCACCGCGCTGACCGGCGCGCTGTGCCGCGCCGCCGGCCTCGCGGCCGTCGTCGCCGGCAACATCGGCAACGCGGTGCTCGACGTGCTGGAGCCGATCACCGCCGGCACCCGCCGGCGCGAATGGCCCGACGTGTTCGTGCTCGAACTCTCGAGCTTCCAGCTGGAGACGACGGTGAGCCTGAAGCCGGCCGCGGCGACGGTGCTCAACGTCACCGACAACCACCTCGACCGCTACCAGGGCATCGAAGACTACGCGGCGACCAAGTGCCGCATCTTCGCCGGCGGCGGCGTGCAGGTGCTCAACCGCGACGATCCGCGTTCGCTGGCGATGGCGATTCCCGGCCGCGTGGTCGAGACCTTCGGCGCGGGGGTTCCCGCCTCCGAGAACGAGTGGGGATTCGTCGCCCGCGGCGGCGACGGTGGCGACCTGTGGCTCGCCCGGGGCGGCGCGCTGCTGGTGCCCGCGGCGGACCTCGCGCTCCTCGGCCGCCACAACGCGCAGAACGCGCTGGCCGCGCTGGCGCTGGTGTCGTCGGTGGCGAAGATCTCGCGCCAGGTGCTGGCGGCGCTCACCCGCTTCGAAGGCCTGCCGCACCGGATGCAGCGGATCGGCGACGCGGCCGGCGTGCTCTACGTCAACGACTCCAAGGGCACGACGATCGCGGCGACGCGGGTCGCGCTCGAGGGGCTCGACCGCCCCGTCGTGCTGATCGCCGGCGGCGACGGCAAGGGGCAGGACTTCGCTCCGCTCAAGCCGCTGGTCGACGCGCATTGCCGCGCGGTGCTGCTGGTGGGCCGCGACGCCGAGAGGATCGGGCAAGCGCTCTCCGGCGCCGCGGTGCCGGTCGAACTGCAGGGCACGCTCGACGCCGCGGTGGCGCGGGCGGTGAAGCTCGCCCGGCCCGGCGACGCCGTCGTGCTGTCGCCGGCCTGCGCCAGCCTCGACCAGTTCTCCAACTACGTCGAGCGCGGCGAACGCTTCGCGACGCAGGTGCGTGCGCACGTCAGCATGGTGAAGGCGCATGCGTAAGGACATCGCCGCGACCGCGACGCTGCGGCCCTTCGGCGTGCTGAAGGCCCCCGCGTCGATCGGCGGGCTGCCGCGCAACGCGCGCACGATGCTCGTCTACGACGCGACGCTCGCGTGGTCGGCGCTGCTGCTGTTGGCGATCGGCGTCGTCATGGTCTATTCGGCGTCGATCGCGATGGCCGAAGCGTCGGGCCACACCGGGTACCGCGCGTGGTACTTCCTCGTCCGCCACGCGTTGTTCGTCGGCATCGGCCTCGTCGTCGCCACCGCCGCGTTCCAGGTGCCGATGAAGGCCTGGGAGCGGCTGGCACCCTGGCTGTTCGCCGCCGGCGTGCTGCTGCTGCTGCTGGTGCTGGTCCCGGGGATCGGCAAGTCGGTCAACGGCTCGCGCCGCTGGCTGTCGCTGTTCGTGATCAACCTGCAGCCGTCGGAATTCATGAAGCTCGCCGTCGTCCTCTACGCGGCGAGCTACGCGGTGCGCAAGGCGGGATCGCTGCACGGGAAGCTGCCGCTGAAGCAGACGCTGGTCCGGGGCTTCCTGCCGCTGTTCGCGGTGATGGCGCTCACCGGCGGCCTGCTGCTGCTCGAGCCCGATTTCGGCGCGCTGGTCGTGATCGTCGCGCTCGCGTTCGGGATCCTGTTCATCGGCGGCCTCGACTGGCGGCTGTTCTTCGGCCTCGCGCTGCTGCTGCCGGTGGCGCTCGCCGGCGTGCTGGTCGCCGCACCCTACCGGCTGCAGCGGCTGGTGGCGTTTCTCGACCCCTGGTCCGACCCGTTCGGCAAGGGCTACCAGCTGTCGCACTCGCTGATCGCCTTCGGCCGCGGCGAGGCGTTCGGCGTCGGGCTGGGCTCGAGCGTCGAGAAGCTGCTCTACCTGCCCGAAGCGCACACCGATTTCCTGCTCGCGGTGATCGCCGAGGAACTCGGCTTCGCCGGCGTGCTGGCGGTGATCGCGCTGTTCGTCTGGCTGATCTTCCGCTGCTACGCGATCGGCCGCCAGGCGGCGGGCCTCGCGCGGCCGTTCGCCGCGCTGACCGCGCAGGGCGTGGGCATCTGGATCGGCGTGCAGGCGTTCATCAACATCGGCGTCAACATGGGCGTGCTGCCGACCAAGGGCCTGACGCTGCCGCTGCTGTCGTTCGGCGGCAGCGGCATCGTCGCCAACTGCATCGCGCTGGCGATCGTGATGCGCGTCGACTACGAAAACCGCCGACTGCTGCGGGGGTTCACGGTATGAGCGCCGCCACGTCGGCCGGCACCGTGATGATCACCACCGGCGGCACCGGCGGGCACGTGTTCCCGGGGCTCGCCGTCGCCGCCACGCTGGCGGCCCGCGGCGTCGACGTGTTCTGGCTCGGCACCCGCGAGGGGATCGAGGCCGCGCTGGTGCCGCGGCACGGCGTGCCGTTCGAGGCGATCTCGTTCGCGGGCGTGCGCGGCAAGGGCTGGAAGCGGCTGCTGCTCGGGCCCTACGCGCTGCTCGCCGCGTGCCTGCAGAGCCTCGCCATCCTGCGCCGGCGCCCGCCGGACGTCGTGCTGGGCTTCGGCGGCTTCGCGTCGTTTCCCGGCGCGCTGATGGGCGTCGCGCGGGGCCGGCGGCTGGTCATCCACGAATCCAACGCCGTCGCGGGCCTTGCCAACCGCGTGCTCGCCTACGGTGCCGACCGCATCCTGCTGGGCTTTCCCGACGCGTTCTCCGGCCGCCACGCGCGCAAGCTCCGGTGGACAGGCAACCCGCTGCGCGCGGCGATCGGCAGCGTGCCGCCGCCGGCGGCGCGATTCGCCGGGCGCGCCGGGCCGCTGCGGCTGCTCGTCGTCGGCGGCAGCCTCGGCGCCGTGGCGCTGAACGAGCGCGTTCCCGCGGCGCTGGCGTCGATGCCGGCGCAGGCGCGGCCGCAGGTCGTCCACCAGGCGGGCGAGCGGCACATCGACGCGCTGCGCGCGGCGTACGCGGCCGCCGGCGTCAGCGCCGAGTGCGTGCCGTTCATCGCCGACATGGCGGGGCAGTACGCGGCGGCCGACCTCGTCGTCTGCCGCGGCGGTGCGATCACCGTGTCCGAGCTGGCCGCGGTGGGGGTCGGCTCGATCATCGTGCCGCTGCCGGGAGCGATCGCCGACGAGCAGAGTGCGAACGCGCAGTTCCTGGTCGCCGCGGGCGCCGCGCTGATGATCCCGCAGCGCGAGCTCACGCCGTCCCGGCTCGCCGGCGAGCTGCGGCAGCTCGCGCGCGGGAAGCTTCTCGACATGGCGGTCGCCGCGCGCAGCGTCGGGCGCGCCGATGCCTCCGAACGCGTCGCCGACGCGTGCCTCGAACTCATGGCGGCAGCATGAAACACAAGGTCAAGCGCATCCACTTCGTCGGCATCGGCGGCGCCGGCATGAGCGGCATCGCCGAGGTGCTGGCGAACCAGGGCTACCAGGTGTCGGGTTCCGATCTCGCCGAGAGCGCGGTCACCAAGCGGCTGGCGCGGCTGGGCGTGAAGGTCGCCGTCGGCCACCAGGCCGCCAACGTCGCCGGCGCCGACGCGGTCGTCGTGTCGACGGCGGTGGCCGCCGACAACCCGGAAATCGTCGCGGCGCGCGACAAGGGCATTCCGGTCGTGCCGCGCGCGCTGATGCTGGCCGAGCTGATGCGCCTGAAGCAGGGGATCGCGGTCGCCGGCACGCACGGCAAGACGACGACGACGAGCCTCGTCGCGTCGGTGCTGGCCGAGGGCGGCCTCGACCCGACGTTCGTGATCGGCGGGCGGCTCCTGTCGGCGGGCGTCAACGCGCGGCTGGGCAAGGGCGACTTCCTGGTGGCCGAGGCGGACGAATCCGACGCGTCGTTCCTCTACCTGCAGCCGGTGCTCGCCGTCATCACCAACATCGACGCCGATCACATGGAGACCTACGGCCACGACTTCGGCCGCCTCAAGCGCGCCTTCGTCGACTTCGCGCAGCGGCTGCCTTTCTACGGCGTGGCCGTCCTCTGCATCGACGACGCCAACGTGCGCGAACTCCTGCCCGCGATCGCCAAGGCGATCGTCACCTACGGCCTGGCCGAAGACGCGCAGGTGCGCGCGACCGACATCGTCAACGTCGGCGGCCGGATGCGCTTCGTCGCGCGCTCGGCCGGCGCCAGGGACCTTCCCGTCGAGCTCAATCTCGCCGGCGTCCACAACGTCCAGAACGCGCTGGCGGCGATCGCGGTCGGCCGCGAGGCCGGCGTCGCCGACGCCGCCATCGCGCGCGCGCTCGCCGAGTTCCGCGGCGTCGCGCGCCGGTTCCAGCGCCACCCCGACGTCGCGCTCGAAGGCGGCGGAGCGTTCGCGCTGATCGACGACTACGGGCATCACCCGGCGGAAATGGCGGCGACGATCGCGGCGGCGCGGGCGAGCTTTCCGGGGCGCCGCCTGGTGCTCGCGTTCCAGCCGCACCGCTACACCCGCACGCGCGACCTGTTCGAGGACTTCGTCGGCGTGCTGTCGACGGTCGACGCGCTGGTGCTCTGCGACGTCTATCCCGCCGGCGAGGCGCCGCTGGTCGCCGCCGACGGACGGGCGCTCGCGCGCGCGGTGCGCGTGGCGGGCAAGGTCGAGCCGGTGTTCGTCGACGAGGTCGCCGGCGTGGCCGCCGCGGTCCGCGCCGTCGTTCGCGACGGCGACGTGGTGGTGACGATGGGCGCGGGCTCCATCGGCCAGGTGCCGGCACAGCTGGGAGGTGGATGATGGCGACAGGCGCGCTGCAATTCGAGGGCTTGCGCGGGCAGTGGCAGCAGGACGTCGCGCTCGCGCGCTACACGAGCTGGCGCTGCGGCGGGCGCGCGGACCGCTTGTACGCTCCGGCCGACCGCGAAGACCTCGCGGCGATGCTGCGCCAGCTGCCGCCCGAGGAGCCGCTGACGGTGATCGGGCTGGGGAGCAACCTGCTGGTGCGCGACGGCGGCGTGCGCGGCACCGTGGTCGTGATGCACGCCGCGCTCAACGTGCTCGAGATCCGCGACGGGCTCGTCTACGCCGAGGCCGGCGTGGCGTCGCCGAAGGTCGCGCGCTTCGCAGCGCTCCACCGGCTGGCCGAGGCCGAGTTCCTCGCCGGCATCCCGGGCACCACCGGCGGCGCGCTGGCGATGAACTCCGGCTGCTACGGCGGCGAGACCTGGCGCTACGTGGCGCGGGTCGAGGTGCTGACGCGGTCCGGCGCGTTCGAGCGGCGGCTGCCCTCCGATTACCTGATCGGCTATCGCTCGGTCCGGCGCGCCGACCCCCGCGCGCCGGTGAACGTGTTCACCGCGGCGTGGTTCGCGTTCCCGCCGGGCGACCCCGACGTCGCCCGCTGGAGGATCAAGAAGCTGCTCGAAAAGCGGATCGCCACGCAGCCGCTGGACCTGCCCAACGCCGGCAGCGTGTTCCGCAATCCGCACGACGACCACGCCGCGCGCCTGATCGAGAACTGCGGGCTCAAGGGTTGCACCATCGGCGGCGCGCACGTGTCCGAGAAGCACGCGAACTTCATCGTCAATCCGGGCGGCCGCGCCAGCGCCGCCGACATCGAGGCGCTGATCGCGCACATCCGCGACACGGTTCGCGCGCAGACCGGCGTCCTGCTCAACCCCGAGATCCAGATCATCGGGGACCCGGCATCGTGAGCGCCTTCGGCAAGGTCGCCGTCCTCCTCGGCGGCCCGTCTTCCGAGCGGGAGATCTCGCTCTTGTCGGGCAACGCGGTGCTCGCCGCGCTGAAGGAGAAGGGCGTCGATGCGCATCCCTTCGACCCGAAGGAGAGGCCGCTGTGCGACCTCGCCGGCGCCTTCGACCGCGTGTTCATCGCGCTGCACGGCCGCTTCGGCGAGGACGGAACGGTCCAGGGCGCGCTCGAGGTGATGGGCATCCCGTACACGGGGAGCGGCGTGATGGCGTCCGCGCTGGCGATGGACAAGTGGCGCACCAAGCTCGTCTGGCTGGCGAGCGGTGTCCCGACGCCGCGCTACCGCGTCGTCGACAGCCGCACCGACTGGGCCGCGCTGGTCGCCGAACTCGGCGTGCCGCTGATCGTCAAGCCGGCGCGCGAAGGCTCGACCATCGGCATCACCCGCGTGGCCGCCGGCGACGCCGCCGCGCTGGCGCGCGCCTACGCCGCCGCGGCCGAACACGACGACCTGGTCCTGGTCGAGGAGTTCGTCGAAGGCGACGAACTCACCGTGTCGATCCTCAACGACCGCGCGCTGCCGGCGGTCAGGATCGAGGCGCCGCAGGGCAACTACGACTACCACAACAAGTACTTCTCGAACGAGACGAAGTACCACTGCCCCTGCGGGCTGCCGGAAGCGCAGGAGCGCGAGATCCGGGCGAGCTCGCTCGAAGCGTTCCGCGTCGTCGGCTGCGCCGGCTGGGGCCGTCTCGACCTCATCCTCAGGCCCGACGGCTCGTTCCAGTTCCTCGAAGTGAACACGTCGCCGGGAATGACCGGGCATTCGCTGGTGCCGATCGCGGCACGGCAGGCGGGGATGTCGTTCGCCGAACTCTGCGTCGAGATCCTGCGGGGCGCGCATGTGGGATGACCCGAGGCGGCTCAACGCGCTCGCGGCGGCGCTGGTCGCGCTCACCGGCGCGCTGCTGGTCTGGGCCGGGGCCGCGTGGCTGGTGCGGCAGTCCGCGTTCGGCTTCCGCGAGGTCGTCGTCAGCGGCGGGCTCGACCGCGTGAACGCCGCGCAGCTCGAGGCGGTCGTCCGCGACGAGCTCTCGGGCACCTTCTTCACGATGAATCTCGACCGGGGGCGCGCGGCGCTCGCACGCGTGCCGTGGGTGCGCAAGGTGGCGCTGCGCCGCCAGTGGCCGCGCCGGCTCGAGGTGGAGATCGACGAACACGTCCCGCTCGCGCGCTGGAACGACGGCGCGCTGGTGAACGCGGAAGGCGAAGTGTTCGTCGCCGACTACGACGGCGAACTCGCGCTGTTCACGGGGCCGGAGGGACGCGCGCCGGAAGTCGCCGGGCGCTACCGCGAGTGGAGCGCCGCGCTGGCGCCGCTCGGGCTGACGATCGGCGCCATCGAGCTGTCGCAGCGCGGCGGGTGGCGCCTCGCGGCGGGCGGCGGCGGCGGTGCGCTGTCGATCGAGATCGGCCGCGACGAGCCGGCCGCGCGCCTCGCGCGGTTCATCGACGCCTACGGACGGACGATCGGCGTGCTCGCGAAGAGCGGCACCCGGATCGGGCACGTGGATCTGCGCTACCGCAACGGGTTTGCGGCGCGGGTTCCCGGATTCAAGGAACGGTCGGCGAAGAGGGCGGCCTGATGCGCCCTCCCGCATCGATCCATCGGATGGTGAACGGATGGTGAAGGAAAGCAAGAATCTGATCGTGGGCCTCGACATCGGGACGTCGAAAGTCGTCGCGATCGTCGCCGAGATCACGCCCGACGGGCGCCTCGACGTCATCGGCCTCGGCACGCAGCCCTCGCGCGGCCTCAAGAAGGGCGTCGTCGTCAACATCGAGGCGACGATGGCGTCGATCCAGCGCGTGCTGGAGGAGGCCGAGCTGATGGCCGACTGCCGGATCACCGAGGTCTACACGGGCGTGGCCGGCAGCCACATCCGCAGCCTCAACTCCAGCGGCATGGTCGCGATCAAGGAGAAGGAGGTCACGCAGGCGGACATCGATCGCGTCGTCGACACGGCGAAGGCGATCGCGATCCCCAACGACCAGCAGATCCTTCACATCCTGCCGCAGGAATTCATCATCGACGGCCAGGAGGACGTGCGCGAGCCGCTGGGCATGAGCGGCGTCCGGCTGGAGGTGAAGGTGCACATCGTCACCGGCGCCGTGTCGGCGGTCGAGAACATCACCAAGTGCGTGCGCCGCTGCGGGCTCGAGGTGAAGGACGTGATCCTGCAGCCGCTGGCGTCGGCGATCGCGGTGCTGAACGACGACGAGAAGGAGCTCGGCGTGTGCCTGCTCGACATCGGCGGCGGCACCACCGACCTCGCGGTGTTCGCCGGCGGGGCGATCCGGCACACGGCGGTGATCCCGATCGCCGGCAACCAGGTCACCAACGACATCGCGATGACGCTGCGCACGCCGACCAAGGAAGCGGAGGAGCTCAAGATCCGCTACGGCTGCGCGCTGCGCCAGCTCGCCGACGCGAAGGAAGTGGTCGAGGTTCCCGGCGTCGGCGACCGGCCGCCGCGCAAGCTGTCGCGGCAGACGCTCGCCGAAGTCGTCGAGCCGCGGATCGAGGAGCTCTACACGCTGGTCCAGAGCGAGCTGCGCAGGAGCGGCTTCGAGGAGCTGCTGTCGTCGGGGATCGTGCTGACCGGCGGCTCGGCGCTGCTCGCCGGCATGGCCGAGCTGGGAGAGGAGGTCTTCCACCTGCCGGTGCGCGTCGGCGTGCCGGCGTACGTCGGCGGGCTGGCCGAGGTCGTCAGGAGTCCCCGCTACGCGACCGCGGTGGGGCTGCTGCTCGAAGGGCGGGATCAGTACCTGCGCGAGCAGGCGTCGCGCGAGCGGACCGCCGGGTTCACCGGCGTCCTGGAAAGGATGAAGCAGTGGTTCAAGGCGAATTTTTGATCAGGGGTCGTAACAAAGTGGCGAGTTTCCATCGCCGGGGCGCAGGCGCAATCTGGACAGCAGAAAGGAGCACACCATGTTTGAAATCATAGATCAGACTTCGCAGGAAGGCGCCGTCATCAAGGTCATCGGCGTCGGCGGTTGCGGCGGCAACGCCGTCGAGCACATGATCGTCAAGGGCCTCTCCGGCGTCGAGTTCATCTGCGCCAACACCGACGCGCAGGCGTTGAGGAGGTCGACCGCCGGCACGCAGGTCCAGCTCGGCAGCAACCTGACGCGGGGTCTGGGCGCCGGCGCGAAGCCCGAGATCGGCCGCGACGCGGCGATGGAGGACCGCGACCGCATCGCCGAACTGATCGAAGGCGCCGACATGCTGTTCATCACCGCCGGCATGGGCGGCGGGACCGGCACCGGTGCGGCGCCGGTGATCGCCGACATCGCGAAGAGCATGAACATCCTGACCGTCGCCGTCGTCACGCGGCCGTTCTCGTTCGAAGGCAAGCGCCAGCGCGTCGCGCAGGCCGGGATCGAGGAGCTCGCGAAAAAGGTCGACTCGCTGATCATCATCCCCAACAACAAGCTGATGGAGGTGCTCGGCGACGACGTGTCGCTGCTCGACGCCTACGCCGCCGCCAACGACGTGCTGCACAGCGCCGTCTCGGGGATCGCCGAGGTCATCAACAACGCCGGCCTCGTCAACGTCGACTTCGCCGACGTGCGCACGGTGATGGGCGAAGTCGGAATGGCGATGATGGGTTCGGCCACCGCGGCCGGCGCCGAGCGCGCGCGCTCGGCGGCGCAGCAGGCGGTGAAGAGTCCGCTGCTCGAGGACGTCAACCTGCTCGGCGCGCGCGGCGTGCTGGTCAACATCACCGCCTCGGCGGGGCTCAAGATGCGCGAGTATCACGAGGTGATGAACACGATCAAGGAATTCACCGCCGACGACGCGATGGTCATCGTCGGCACCGTGATCGACGACTCGATGGACGACCGGCTGCGCGTGACGATGGTGGCGACGGGCCTCGGCGGCGCGGTCAACGCCAAGCAGCGCACGCCGAACATCCAGCTGGTCGACGCCCCCTTGATGCGCACCGGGACCGACAACGTCGGCATCCGCGTCGAGCACGTCAACTACGAGGAGCTCGACGTGCCCGCGGTGACGCGCAACGGCCGCGCCGGCTCGGCGGGAAGGGCTCCGGCGCCGGCTTTCGACGCGGCGGAGATCCCGGCGTTCCTGCGCAAGCAGGCGGACTGAAAGCGCCGCGGATGCCGCGGTTTCGCGGGCGCCTGGCGCCCCCGGGACCGCGGCCGATGTGCTACGATCGCGTCTTGTAAACCCTTGAACCGGCGCGCAATTGCGCCCCCGGTTCGGCGGGCGGGTCCGGCTCCGAGGAACATCACGCACGCCATGCTGCTGCAGCGCACACTGAAAACCGCGATCAAGACCACCGGCGTCGGTCTTCACACCGGCGTGCGGGTCGATCTCGTCCTGCGGCCGGCGGCGCCGGACACCGGCGTCGTGTTCCACCGCGTCGACCTCGTGCCCCCGGTGGCGATCCCGGCCGACGCGCGCAACGTCGGCGACACCCGGCTGTCGTCGACGCTCAGGCACGGCGGCACCAGCGTCTCGACGGTCGAGCACATCCTGTCGGCGCTCGCGGGCCTGGGCATCGACAACCTGCACATCGACATCGCCGGCCCCGAGATCCCGATCATGGACGGCAGCGCCGGCCCGTTCGTGTTCCTGCTGCAGTCGGCGGGAATCGTCGAGCAGGATGCCCCCAAGCGCTTCCTGCGGGTCCTCGTCCCGGTCGAGGTGCACGACGGCGACAAGTGGGCGCGGTTCGACCCTTTCAACGGCTTCAAGCTCGACTTCACGATCGACTTCCCGCACCCGGTGTTCGGGTCGGAGAACCGGCACGTGGTCATCGACTTCGCCGAGCACTCGTACGTCAAGGAGGTCGCCCGCGCCCGCACTTTCGGCTTCATGCAGGACGTCGAAGCGATGCGCGCGGCGGGGCTGGCGCTGGGCGGCAGCCTCCAGAATGCCGTCGTGCTGGACGAATTCCGCGTGCTCAACGCCGAGGGCCTGCGCTACGACAACGAGTTCGTCAAGCACAAGGTGCTCGACGCGATCGGCGACCTTTACCTGCTCGGCCGGCCGCTGATCGGGCAGTTCAC
>CAIWHR010000232.1 GCA_903912485.1 uncultured beta proteobacterium
CCAATCGCCGGTGACCAGCGTCAACAGCGTCTGCACTCCCCAGTCATAGGCGCCGATCTCGGTGCCGCCCTTGCGTGCCACATCCGCCGGGACCACATCGCAGGTGACCGACAGATACCACTTCCCGGCCTTGTGCTGCACCTCGGCCGTTACCGGCGTGCCGGGAAAGCGGGCGCGGGCGACCTCGGCCGCCGGCAGTGCCGGGAGCGGCGCGGCCGCGGGCACGACGGCGGCGGCGGTGACGGGCCCGGCGGCTCCTTTTCCGGGGCGGATTTGGTTCCGAGAAGGACTTTATCGGAACCAAACCCGCCGCACCACCCTTTCGTCGTCGTGCCGACCGTCGTCGTGCCGACCGTCACCGTCGGCGGCGAAGAGATCGCCCAAGGGGGCGGTCAAGGTGAGCAGCACCGCCAGCGCCACGACCCGGCTGGACCGGGCGGCGACGGCAGCGGTGAGGTCGGCGGTAGGCAGGATCCCCTCGGCAGGGCGGCTCGGGGCGATGGCAGCCGCGCCCCGGCTGGCGCGGCGAAGGCGGCATGAAAATGGGCGCCGGGAGGTTGCCCTCCCGACGCCCGCGCTCGCCTGCGAACGAGTGGTTCGTTATTTGTTGTACGGATAGTAGAAAGTCGCGTTCTGCTGGCCGTTGTACTGGGACTTCGGGTAGGCCGTGACGGTGGTCACTGCGATCCCGTACTTGGACTCGGTCTTCTTCTGGAACGTCGTCGGGTACTCGTTGACGACATTAGTGCACAAGGCGTTGCGCTGGGTGATGGTCAGCAGCCACGTCTCGACCTTCGTTGTTCCCGTCGTATAGGACAGGGCGGCGGATTTTGTCACCGCCTTGAGCACCCCGGTGTGCGGCGACGTGCCGGTGCCGGACTTGTTCGGCAGCGTCCATTTGTATTGGTCGCCCTTCACCGGCGTGTAACTCTTGTCGAGCGCGATGTAGCCGGTCTTGTACCCGTCCGGCGACGGCAGCAGGCCCATCTCGATCCGTGCGAGTTCGGCGTGTGCGGTACATTGGCCCCAAACGCGAGAGAGGGTCGCGCCAACCACGCTCACCGCGTACAGCGCGGTCTTCCCCCCAGCCGCGGGTGCCGTGGTGACTTCCAGCAGAGCCGTCTTGGTCGTCGTCGCGCCCGGCGTCGGGTCGACGACGTTCGCGTTGATCGTCGTATTGGTCCATTTGGTCGTTTGCACCGTGCGGCCGTCGAATTTGACCGTACCGGCCGTCGCGCCGAAGCCGGAGCCGTTGATTTCCCACGGGAAGGCGTTCGCGGCGCCCGGTCGGGCCGAAATGTTGTTGCGGACGCGCAGGCCGTCGAACGCCGGTCCGCACGGCTGCCGGCTTACGCCATCCACCACGCCGGAGTCGACGGAGGTGGCGCCGCTGATCCCGGTGATGGCTGGCGGTGAAACGACCGTCACCGCGGCCGCGCGCTTCGCGAATTCGAAGCCGCGCTTCGCGTCGAGCGGCGACGGAATCGAGCGACCGACGAAGACCGTTTCGTCGGTCGGATCGATATAAATGTCGCGAAGCACGTAGGCGAGGTCGCCGTGCAGCATGAATCGGAGATCCTCAGCCACCTCGGTGCTACCGATTTTGCCGTAGTAGACCAGCATCCCGGTCTGGGCTTCAGAATCGGCGGCGTCGCGGATCACCGTCAGTGTGGCCGGGTCGAGATCGAACTGCACGCCGTGTCGAAAAACGCGGACGCGTTCCTCGACGGCGAGATCGCCCACCCGGTTGCGGACGATTTCGTTCGCCTGCGCCACGGTGATCTGTTGAATGGTGACGGGCGTCTCGGCCTTGTCGGGGGACGCCACCACCTGGATGACCGTCGGCGTCTGGATGATCGCCGTGGGTGGCACCGGTTCGGCGTAGGTGGGTCCGGCACCAGCGGCAACAGCCGCCAGCAGCAGGGCGCTGCCCACGATGCGGGTCGTCGCGATGGTGATCGCGCCCACTGCGAACGCGGTGCTGGCGAACGCCGGATTGCGCGACGAGGGGGGGTGGGTGCTGCGGGTCATTTGGGCCATAATGTCTCCGAACGGGTTGGATTGCTTTGGAAGCCGCCGGCTGCAACCGGCGGCTTCGTCTTTTTCGGCGCGAGACACACGCACGCCGCGGAACAATTCTGCATGCGCTGCGACAAAAATGCAAGCGTGGACGCAACAACAAAAATGCATGCGCAGGCATTTCGATGTGGCATACTTAAACGTTGAGTCCTTTGACGAGCGTCCTTCCTATGCCCGAGAGGCGGAACAAGTCCCCTGGATCCTCCGATTCGGCTTTGCCCACGCCAACACTGTTCACCGGGGCGGACGTGCGGCGCCTACGCGAGGACCTTGGCATGAGCCAGCGGGCGCTAGGCAAAGCCTTGAACATCTCCGCGGGTACTGTCAGTGCTTGGGAGTGTCGCAATCGCCTTGGCAAATCGGCGCAACGATTGCTGGCTGGCTTTGCCTGCGCGACGGCGGATTCGCGACGCAAGATCGCTGATCAGCGGCGCGAAGTGGCGCAACAGGAGGCGAAGGTCATTGCAACCTTCACCATGCATGATGAATGGCGCTCCTTGGGTATTTGGGAGATCGCCGGCGGCCGCCGGTTCGACGCGGAGCGGCGCGCACGGCGCATCGTCGAGGCATTCACCGAGTCCGCGGATTTGCCATCAGACGCAGTTGACCCAAACCTCCCGGTACAGGAAAGCTGGGCGCGAATCCAGACCGAGGCGCGAAGCTTGAATTGGGTGGCCGGGGCGTTTAGCGACGACTTCCCTGAATGCAGTGACGCGCTGTCTCCAGAACAGCTAGAAGCGTTCCAAGCGCGTTGTGTAGATCTGTATACGAGAGCCGTGTTCAATAAGCAAATTGCCAGCCTTACTACGGCCAGCCTTACTACGGATCGGGCATCGCCAGATAGCCAACAGGAGCGGGATGCTAATCGCTACCAATTCGTCAAGAGTCACTTTGGCGAAACGCTTCTCGCCCTGCATCGCCACGTCGAAGCCATGACGAGTTTTGCCGCTCCGTACAACAATTTCGATGAACTGGTCGACGCGATGATGGCGAATAAGTTAGCAGAAGCATCGCGCCTCTCAAACAGCGGGACAGCGACTGCCCACGTGATCGCACGGGATGACGCTCTTACGGAGGTTCGATTGAATATCCGCGCGAGTGAATGCTCCCGCGACTAAGCGCTGCGCGCTGTAGTCGGGG
>CAIWHR010000233.1 GCA_903912485.1 uncultured beta proteobacterium
AATAGACCCGAATCGGGATCGAGAACCTCCTGGCGGCAGGGACCGACGCTGCGGGCACGCGGCTCAGTTCCCGCTCCACAGGTCGGGCATCCCGGTTTGGGCAGGCGCCGCCAGACCGAAGTGCCGATACGCGGCCAGGGTGGCCACACGGCCGCGCGAGGTGCGCTGGAGGAAGCCTTGCTGGATCAGGAATGGCTCGAGCACGTCCTCGATGGTGTCGCGCTCCTCGCCGATGGCGGCGGCGAGATTGTCGACGCCGACCGGCCCGCCGGCGAACTTCTCGAGCACCGTCTCGAGCAGCTTGCGGTCCATCACGTCGAGGCCGGCGAAGTCCACGTCGAGCATCAGCAGCGCGGCGTCGGCGACCGCGCGCGTGACCTCGCCGTCGGCGCGCACCTCGGCGTAGTCGCGGACGCGGCGCAGCAGCCGGTTGGCGATCCGCGGCGTGCCGCGCGAGCGGCGGGCGATCTCGTGCGCGCCGTCGGGGTCGATCGCGATCGCCAGCAGACCCGCCGACCGGGTGACGATGCGCGTCAGTTCGGCCGCGGTGTAGAACTCGAGCCGGGCGACGATGCCGAAGCGGTCGCGCAGCGGATTGGTGAGCATGCCGGCGCGGGTGGTCGCGCCGACCAGCGTGAACGGCGGCAGGTCGAGCTTGACGCTGCGCGCGGCGGGGCCTTCGCCGATCATGATGTCGATCTGGAAGTCCTCCAGCGCCGGATAGAGGATTTCCTCGACCACCGGCGACAGGCGGTGGATCTCGTCGATGAACAGCACGTCGTTGGGCTCGAGATTGGTGAGCAGCGCGGCGAGGTCGCCGGCGCGTTCGAGCACCGGCCCCGACGTCTGGCGCAGGTTCACGCCGAGTTCGTGCGCGATGATGTGCGACAGCGTCGTCTTGCCCAGCCCCGGCGGCCCGAACAGCAGCACGTGGTCGAGCGACTCGCCGCGCCTTCTCGCCGCCTCGATGAAGATCGAAAGCTGGCCGCGGATCTTCTCCTGGCCGACGTAGTCGTCGAGCATCTTCGGGCGCAGCGCGCGCTCGACGACTTCCTCCTTGACGCCGGCCACCTTGGCGGTGACGAGGCGGTTGAGCTGGTCGTTCTCTATCATCGGGCGATCATACCTTCGCCAGCAGCTTCAGCGCCTGCCGGATCGCGTCGCCGATGGCGAGGTCCTCGGGCAGCTGCTTCACCGCCGCGACCGCCTCGCGGTCGCTGTAGCCGAGCGACAGCAGCGCGTTGAGGACGTCGGACATCACCGGCGCCGCGCGGTGGACGCCGACCGCGGTGCCGAGATCGACGCCCAGCTTGTCCTTCAGTTCGAGCAGCAGCCGCTCGGCGGTCTTCTTGCCGATGCCGGGGACCTTGATCAGACGGCCCGTGTCCTGCATCGTGACCGCCTGCGCGAGCTCGGCCACCGACAGCCCCGACAGCACCGACAGCGCGGTGCGCGCGCCGACGCCGCTGATCCTGACCAGCTGCCGGAACGCGCGGCGCTCGGGCTCGCTGCCGAAGCCGAAGACGAGGTGCGCATCCTCGCGCACGACCAGGTGCGTGAACAGCACGACGCGCTCGCCGGTCGCCGGCAGGTTGTAGAACGTGCTCATCGGCACGTCGATCTCGTAGCCCACGCCCTGCACGTCGAGCAGGATCTGCGGGGGATTCTTTTCGACGAGGATTCCGGAGAGGCGGCCGATCATGATCCGCCGATTATGGCACGGGGCTTTGCACCCGATGCGGCGCGCCGTTCAGCGCGGCAGCACCGCCAGGTGCGCGCGCACGTCGTGCAGCGACGCGAGCACCAGCGGCTCGTGCGCCAGCAGGCGGTCGGAGGGCCCGTGCAGGTCGGGCACCATGATCGGCATCATGCCGGCGGCCAGCGCGGCGCGCACGCCCGGTTCCGAGTCCTCGAGCACGACGCAGTCGGCCGCGGCGACGTCGAGCCGCGCGGCGGCCAGCAGGAAGATGTCGGGGGCAGGCTTGCCCTGGGCGACGTCGTTGCCGCCGACGAGCAGCGCGAAGCGGCCGAGCAGCCCCTGCTGCGCCAGCTGCGCTTCGGCGCGGTCCCGTCGGGTGGACGTCGCGACCGCGCGCAGCACGTTCTCGCGCTCCAGCCAGTCGAGAAGTTCGCGCAGCCCCGCCTTCTGCGCGATGCCTTCGCGCGCGACGATGGCGTCGAAGGCGACCAGGTACGCGGCGGTGAGCCGCTCGACCGGGTAATCGGGACCGTAGCGCTCGCGCAGCAGCACCCGGGTGTCGCGGGAATTGCGGCCGATCATCGCCGGCAGCAGCGCCGGGTCGAAGTCGACGCCGACCGCCGCGGCGGCGTCGCGCCAGGTCTGCGGCCCGAGCGACTCGGTGTCGAGCATCAGGCCGTCCATGTCGAAGATCACCGCGGCCGGACGCCGCGCGGGACGGCGCGCCTTCATCGCGCGGTGCTTCGGCGTCGCATCAGACCAGCCGGCCGCCGCGCACGCGGTAGCCCGCGGTGCGCAGGCCGCCGAGGCCAACGGCGCCGTGCGCGTGCGCGATGGCGCAGGCCAGCGCGTCGGCCGCGTCGGCCGACGGCGCGCCGGGCAGGTTCAGCAGGCGCTTCACCATCTCCTGCACCTGCTCCTTGGCCGCCTTGCCGTGTCCGACGACCGCCTGCTTGACCTGCAGCGCCGTGTACTCGGCGACCGGGAGGCCGGCCTGCACCGCCGCCGAAATCGCCGCGCCGCGCGCCTGGCCGAGCAAGAGCGTCGACTGCGGGTTGACGTTGACGAACACCTTTTCCACCGCGGCCTCGGTCGGGTGCTCGCGCGCGATGACCTCGGTGAGGTCGGCGAGGATCGTCCTCAGCCGCGCGGGCAGAGGCTCGCTCGCGTCGCTCCTGATGCAGCCGCAGGTGACGTACACGAGCTTGCTGCCGGTGACCGCGATCACGCCGAACCCCGTCACGCGCAGGCCGGGATCGATGCCGAGGATGCGCCGCACCGCCGCCGGTGCCCCCGTCCGCGGCGGGAACGGCGGCGGCGCGTCAATCGTCGATGACCGCGTTGGTGTAGACATCCTGCACGTCGTCGAGCGACTCGATCGCGTCCAGGAGCTTCTGCATGCGCGCCGAGTCGTCTCCGGCCATCGTCACCTCGGTCGACGGCTTCATCGTCACCTCGGCGAACTCGGGCTTGAAGCCGGCCTTGGCGAGCGCGTCCTTGACGGCGAGGAAGTCGTAGGGCCCGGTGATGACCTCGAGGCTGCCGTCGTCGTTGGTGACGACGTCGTCGGCGCCGGCGTCGAGCGCCGCCTCGAGCAGCCGGTTCTCGTCGGTGCCGGGCGGGAACAGGATCTGCCCGCAGTGCCTGAACAGGAACGCGACCGAGCCGTCGGTGCCGAGATTGCCGCCGTACTTGGAGAAGGCGTGGCGCACGTCGGCCACCGTGCGCGTCTTGTTGTCGGTCATGCAGTCGACGATCACCGCGGCGCCGTTGATGCCGTAGCCCTCGTAGCGGACTTCCTCGTAATTGACGCCCTCGAGTTCGCCCGCGCCGCGCTTGGCCGCGCGCTCGACGGTGTCCTTGGGCATGTTGTTGTCGTACGCCTTGTCGACGGCGAGCCGCAGGCGCGGATTCATCGACGCGTCGCCGCCGCCCAGGCGCGCGGCGACGGTGATTTCCTTGATCAGGCGGGTGAAGATCTTGCCGCGCTTGGCGTCGGTGGCGGCCTTCTTGTGCTTGATGTTCGCCCACTTGCTGTGGCCAGCCATGGAGACTCCGGTGAGGCGTTGTTTCGAAGACCGAAATTATACCCGCGGGCGGCGCGCGCCCGGGATCAGAGCACGCCCTGCCGCGCCAGGAACCGCCGCAGCATTTCCAGGCGCACGCTGCCGTCGTTGATCTCGAGCATGCCCTGCTTGATCGACAGCGGCAGCGGCAGCAGTTCGGCCAGCCGGTAGCCGACCCACGACGCGTCGCCGAACGCGCGCGCCGCCGGAAAATGCTCGGGGCCGACGCGGGCGGCGAGCACCTCGAGCAACTGCACCAGCGGCGCGTGCGCGGCTTCGATCGCGACCGGGGGCTCGACCGGGATCGGCGCGACGTCGGCGACGACGAGGCCGTCGGGGCGCACCGCGTGGGAGAGCACCTCGAAGCGCGTCCCGCCCGACGCGGCGACGTGGAAGATGCCGAGCTCCGGCACGTCCCAGGCGTCGATCGCGGCGAGCGTGCCGACGCGGGCGAACTGCGCCGGGCGCTGGCCCTCGCCCGCGACTTCGGCGCCCTGCGTGATCAGGCACACGCCGAAGGGGCTGCCGTCGCTGACGCAGGCCTTGGTCAGCCCGATGTAGCGCTGCTCGAATATCCGCAGCGGCAGCAGTCCCCCGGGGTAGAGCACGGTCCGCAGCGGAAAGAGAGGCAGCTGCATCGATTCGCGGTCGGAGGTGCCACGCAGGAACGGGAAACTAGCCCAGTTCGCGATGGCGGACCTGCACCTGGTAGCGCGGCGAGAAGCTGTGCCCGAGACGCTCGGCGAGATAGACCGAACGGTGCTGGCCGCCGGTGCAGCCGATCGCGACCGTCAGGTAGTTGCGGTTGTCGCGCGCGTAGTCGGGCAGCCAGCTGGCGAGGAAGCGGTGGATGTCTGCGTACATGCGCTCGACTTGGGGCGCCGCTTCGAGGAACGCGACGACGGGGCCGTCGCGCCCGGTCAGCGGCTGCAGCGCGGGCTCGTAATGCGGGTTGGGCAGGCAGCGCACGTCGAACACCAGGTCGGCGTCCAGCGGCACGCCGTGCTTGAAGCCGAACGACTCGAACAGCACGGTGAGCCGGGTCGCGTCGACGCTGATGAAGTCCTTGATCCACGCCCGCAGCGCGGCGGCCGACGTCTCGCTGGTGTCGAAGACCAGCGCCATCGGGCGCACGTCGGCGAGCAGCGCGCGCTCGAACTCGATCGCCTCGGTCAGCGTGCGCGCGTCGCTGGAGAACGGGTGCCGGCGGCGCGTCTCGGAGAAGCGCTTGACCAGCGTGTCGGTGCGCGCGTCGAAGCAGACGAAGCGGACCGAGCAGCCGGTGGCGCGCAACTGCGGGAGCATCGCCGGCAGCGCGGCGAGTCCCGGTTCGGTCTTGAGGTCGAGCCCGATCGCGACGTGCGCCTGGCCGACGCGCTGCAGGTAGGCGACCGCGTCGGCGAGCAGCGGCAGCGCGAGGTTGCTGACGGTGTAGTAGCCGGAATCCTCGAGCGCCGCCAGCGCGACGCTCTTGCCGGAACCCGACACACCGCCGATCAGCAGCAGGTCCATGGTGAGATGAGGCGGTTCCGGAACGGCGACGCGCGGGCGCGTCAGTCGCCGTCCTCCATCAGCTTCTGCTGCCGCTCGATGAACTCCTTGGTGCTGTCGATGCCGCGCTGGTTGAGCACGAAATTGCGCACGGCGGCCTCGACCAGCACCGCGAGGTTGCGCCCGGCGGCGACGGGGATCGTGACCTTGCGGATGGGCACGCCGAGGATCTCCTGGTAGGTCGCGTTGACCTGCAGCCGGTCGAGCTCGGAAAAGGCCTCGTGGCTGTGGTCCTCGAGGTGGACCATCAGCTTCAGCAGCTTGCGCGGCCGCACGGCGGTCTCGCCGAAGATCGTGCGGATGTTGAGGATCCCGATGCCGCGCACTTCGAGGAAGTCGCGCAGCACGCCGGGGCAGCGGCCCTCGAGCGTGTCGGGCGAGATCCGGTAGAGCTCGACGATGTCGTCGGCGACGAGCCCGTTGCCGCGCGAGATCAGCTCCAGCGCGAGCTCGCTCTTGCCGATCGCCGAGGCGCCGGTGATCAGCACGCCCATCTCGAGCACGTCGAGGAACACGCCGTGCAGCGTCGTCGACTCGGCGAGCACGCGCATCAGGTACAGCCGGACGACGTCGACGACGTGCGGCGACGGCTGCGGCGAGGTGAACAGCGCCAGATGGTGCAGGTTCGACTGCTCGGCCAGGTACGTCGGCACCGCTTCGCCGTTGGCGACGACGATCACCGCGAGGTCGATCGTGAACAGCGCGTCGATGGCCGCCTTGAGCTCTTCCGGGGAAAGGCTGCGCAGGTAGGCGACTTCCGCCGCGCCCAGGATCTGGATCCGGAACGGGTGGATGAAGTTCATGTGGCCGACCTGGCCGACCGTGGGCTTCAGCGCCGCCTCGCCGGTCAGCACCTTGCTGCCGCCCTGGCCGCCGGCGAGCCAGTTCATGCCGAGGCGAGCCTGGTTCTCGGCGAACAGCTTGGCGACGGTGACCTGCCGCATCATCCCGCTCTGCGTGCTCATCGACGACCCTTTGCCGGTGCAGCCTGCGCGCTCATGGGCGGGATCATGCGCCTTTCCACTCGCTGAACAGCGCGTGCACGGCGTCGGCGTCGGCGGCGGCGGAGAGGCGCTCGCGAAAGCCGCGGTCGCTGAACATCTGCGCGAGCTCGGACAGCAGCTGCAGGTGCTTTTCGGTCGCCTGCTCGGGCACCAGCAGCACGAACACCTGCGCGACCGGCTTGCCGTCGGGGGCGTCGAAGGCGATCGGGTCGGCCAGCCGGAGGAAGGCACCCTGCGCCTCGGCCAGCCCCTTGATGCGGCCGTGCGGGATGGCGACGCCCTGCCCGAGGCCGGTCGAGCCCAGCTTTTCGCGGGCGACGAGACTGCCGACGACGGTGCTCCGAGCCAGCCCGCGATTGGCTTCGAACAGCGACCCCACCGCCTCGAACAGGCCCGCTTTCGAGCCCGCGGCGAGGTCGACCAGGATGTTCGAGGCCGGCAGGAGCGAAGCGATCTGGTTCATCGGGGCTGAACTCGGCGGTGGCGTCGGCGGGCAAGAGAAAGCGGCGGGCGGTCAGGTGGCTGACGGCCCGCCGCTGCGCGTCGCGGAAATTATACGCCTGCGCGGCGGCCGTCGACCCCGGCCGCCGGCTGCGCGTTCGTCAGTGCGCCGGGGCGGTCGGCGTCCCTGCGGGATGCGCTTCGGCGGTGGCCACGTCGCGCTTGATCGCTGCGCCGTCGTGACGGTGGACGGCGAGCTTCTCCTTGTGCCTGAGGACCTGGCGATCGAGCTTGTCGGCGAGCGCGTCGATCGCCGCGTACATGTCCGACTCCACCGCCTCGACGTGGATGTCCTTGCCGCGGGTATGGAGATTGGCTTCGATCTTGTGCCGCAGCTTCTCCACCGACATCACCACGGTGACGTCGATCACGTGGTCGAAATGGCGCTTCACCCGATCGAGCTTGGACACGACGTAGTCGCGGATCGCGCTGGTGATCAGCAGGTGGTTGCCGGTGAGGTTCAGGTTCATGGATTCTCCTCTTCTTGCTGCGGTCGTCGCGCGGCGGGTTTCAGATCGCCTTGCGCTGGTTGACGGGAGGAATCGTCAGCGCCTCCCGGTACTTGGCAATGGTACGCCGGGCGACGACGATGCCCTGGTCGCGCAGCAGGTCGGCGATCCGGCTGTCGGTCAGCGGCGCGGCCGGGCTCTCGGCGGCGATCAGCTGCCGGATCAGCGCGCGGATCGCGGTCGCCGAGCAGGCGCCGCCGGTGTCGGTGGCGACGTGGCTGCCGAAGAAGTACTTGAGCTCGTAGGTGCCGCGCGGGGTCAGCATGTATTTCTGCGTGGTCACGCGCGAGATCGTCGATTCGTGCAGTCCCAGCATGTCGGCGATCTCGCGCAGCACCATCGGCCGCATCGCGACGTCGCCGTGCTCGAAGAAGCGCCGCTGCCGCTCGACGATCGCCTGCGAAACGCGCAGGATCGTCTCGAAGCGCTGGGCGACGTTGCGGATCATCCACTTGGCCTCCTGCAGGTGCGCCGCCAGCTGCTGGTTCGATGCGTCGCGGTTGCGCGTGAGAATGTCGGCGTAGATGCGGTTCAGGCGCAGCTTCGGCATCGCCGCCTCGTTGAGCGCTGCCACCCAGATTCCCCGCTGCTTCCTTACGACAACGTCGGGGATCACATAGTTCGCCGCCGCGCCGGAAAACGCGGCGCCCGGCCGCGGGTTGAGCTGCATGACCAGCGCGCGCATCGCGCGCACGCCGGCGTCGTCGGTGTGCAGCAGCCGCTTCAGCCGCGTGAAATCGCGCGCGGCAAGCAGCGGCAGGTGCTCGCTGACGACCGCGATCGCCTCGGCGCGGTGCGGCGTCGACGCCGGCATCGCCTTCAACTGCAGCGCGAGGCACTCCGCGGCGTCGCGGGCGCCCACGCCGGCGGGCTCGAAGCTCTGCAGGAAACGCAGCGCGATCGAGATCTCGTCCGGGTCGATCGCGAACTCCTCGGGAAAGAGCTCGACCAGTTCCTCGCCCCGGTCGGCGAGGTAGCCGTCCTCGTCGACGGCGTCGATGAGCGCGGCGACGATCTGGCGGTCGCGCAGCGACAGATTCAGCACCGCCAGCTGGCCGTAGAGGTGATCGCGCAGCGTCGACGTCGCCGCCTGCTGCGGGTGGCGGCCGTGCTCGTCGTCGTCGTCGTCGCGCGCCGAGCCCGAGCCGCTCCAGTCCGACTCTCCCGGCGAATAGTCGTCGTAATCGGAGCGGTCCGACGCCTCGGTGGAAGCGGCGGCGTCGGTTGCCGCCCGTGCCTCGCCGGGGCCGTCGTCGCCGGAGCCGCCGGACTCGCCGCGGGCTTCGGCCTCGCTGGCGCGGGCTGGGCCCGCGAGCGGCAGCTCCGCCGGCCGCGCGTCTTCGTCGCCGTCGGCCTTCTCCAGCAGCGGGTTCTCCTGCAGCATCCGCTCGACCTCGGCGTTCAACTCGATCGTCGACAGCTGCAGCAGCCGGATCGATTGCTGCAGCTGCGGCGTCAGCGTGAGATGCTGGGCGAGCTTGAGCTGGAGGGTCTGCTTCATCGGCTGCGGTCAGAGACGAAAGTGCTCTCCCAGATAGACCTTCCTGACCGCTTCGTTGTAGACGATCTCCCCCGGCGCGCCGGAGGCGAGCACGCGGCCCTCGTTGATGATGTAGGCGCGGTCGCAGATGCCGAGCGTCTCGCGCACGTTGTGGTCGGTGATCAGCACGCCGATGCCGCGCTCCTTGAGGAAGCCGATGATCTTCTGGATGTCGAGCACGGCGATCGGGTCGACGCCGGCGAACGGCTCGTCGAGCAGGATGAAGCGCGGTCTCGTCGCCAGCGCGCGGGCGATCTCGACCCGGCGGCGCTCGCCGCCCGACAGCGAGATCGCCGGCGCGTCGGCGAGATGCGAAATCGTCAGGTCCTCGAGCAGCGCGTCGAGCCGGTTGGAGAGCGAGTCGGCGTCGAGGTTCTGCAGTTCGAGGATGGCGCGCACGTTCTCGGCGACGGTGAGCTTGCGGAAGATCGACGCCTCCTGCGGCAGGTACGACAGCCCGAGCCGGGCGCGCGAGTGGATCGGCAGCCGCGAGAGGTCCTGCCCGTCGAGGGTGATGCGCCCGCCGTCGGCGGCGACGAGGCCGACGATCATGTAGAAGCACGTGGTCTTGCCGGCGCCGTTCGGGCCGAGCAGGCCGACCACTTCGCCGCTGGCGACCTCGAGCGACACGTCGTGGACGACGGTGCGCGCCTTGTAGCGCTTTTCGAGCTGCGCGACCCTGAGTTCGCTGGCGGCGGGAACCGCGCCCGCGCTCATTGCGCCGCCGGCGACGCGAGCTCGCCGGCAGGCTTCAGCACCGGCG
>CAIWHR010000234.1 GCA_903912485.1 uncultured beta proteobacterium
CGGCCCCGAACTCAAGCACCGGCCGCGGTTACGGCCCCGCCCGCCGGTCGCGGGAGTCGCGCAGCGTGACGGTCCGGTTGAACACCGGGCTGCCCGCGGCGTGGTCCTTGAGGTCGGCGACGAAATAGCCGTGGCGCTCGAACTGGAAGGACTCGCCCGCGGCCGCCGCGAGCAACGCGGGCTCGACGTAGGCGGTGATCACGCGCTTGGAGTCCGGATTGAGATCGTCGAGAAAGTTGCGATCGGCGAGCTCGGCCGCCTCGTCTTCGTCGCCGGCCACCGCAACCGCGTGGCCCGCCTCCGGCGTCGCCGCGGCGGGGTCGGCGACCGCCCCCTCGGCCGGCACGCCCCAGGGCAGCCGCGCGCCGGGGAACGGCACCGCGAACAGGCGCTCGTACATGCGCACCTCCGCCTGGCGCGCGTGGCCGGCGGAGAGCCAGTGCAGGTTGCCCTTCACCTTGCGCGCGTCGGCGCCCGCCGTGCCGCTGCGCGTCTCCGGATCGTAGGTGCAGTGAACGGCGGTGACCTTGCCCGCCGCGTCCTTATCGCAGCCGACGCAGCGGATGATGTACGCATAGCGCAGCCGCGCCTCGGCGCCCGGCGTCAGCCGGAAGAAGCCCTTGCGCGGCTGTTCCTGGAAGTCCTCGCGCTCGATCCACAGCTCGCGCGAGAACGGCAGCGCGCGCCGGCCGAGGTCGGGCCGCTGCGGGTGGTTGGGCGCGAAGCACTCCTCGCCCGCGCCTTCAGGGTAGTTGTCGATGACGAGCCGCACCGGATCGAGCACACTGATCCGCCGCTGCGCGCGCGTGTTGAGGTCCTCGCGCATGCAGTCCTCGAGCACGCTCATGTCGATCCAGGAATCGGACTTCGACACGCCGATGCGCTCGGCGAAGAGCCGGAAGCCCTCGCGCGTGAAGCCGCGCCGGCGGGCGCCGACCAGCGTCGGCATCCGCGGATCGTCCCAGCCGTCGACGTGCCTCCCGGTCACGAGTTGGATCAGGCGGCGCTTCGACAACACGACGTAGGTGAGGTTGAGCCGCGCGAACTCGAACTGCTGCGGCAGCGGACGCTCCAGCTGCCCGCCGTCGGCGAGCTTCTCGATCACCCAGTCGTAGAGCGGCCGGTGGTCCTGGAACTCGAGCGTGCAGATCGAGTGCGTGATCCGCTCCAGCGCGTCGGAGATGCAGTGCGTGTAGTCGTAGAGCGGGTAGATGCACCACTTGTCGCCGGTGCGGTGATGCGACTCGTGGCGGATCCGGTAGATCGCCGGGTCGCGCATGTTGAGGTTCGGGCTCGCCATGTCGATCCTGAGGCGCAGCACGTGCGCGCCGTCGGCGAACTCGCCGGCGCGCATCCGGCGGAAGAGATCGAGGTTCTCGGCGATGGTCCGGTCGCGATACGGCGACGCGGCGCCGGGCTGCGTCAGCGTGCCTCGCAGCGCCCGCACCTCGGCCGCCGTCTGGCTGTCGACGTAGGCCAGCCCCTGCCCGACGAACCACTCGGCGTAGGCGTAGAGCCGGTCGTAGTAGTCCGATGCATGGTAGCGGTGCGGCCCCCAGTCGAAGCCGAGCCAGCGGACGTTGTCGGCGATCGAGTCCTCGTACTCGACCTCCTCCTTGGCGGGGTTGGTGTCGTCGTAGCGCAGGTGGCAGACGCCGTCGTTTTCGGCGGCCAGTCCGAAATTGAGGCAGATCGACTTGGCGTGCCCGTAATGCAGGTAACCGTTGGGCTCGGGCGGAAAGCGCGTGACGACGCGACCGCCGTACTTGCCGCTGCGGCGGTCCTCGCTGAGGATCGCGCGCAGGAAATTGGACGACG
>CAIWHR010000235.1 GCA_903912485.1 uncultured beta proteobacterium
CGCGAGTTCGAAAAGGCGTACGTAGCCTACGAAGACAAGGCGGCCAGGGGCGAACACAAGCTGTTCCGCAAGATTCCGGCGATGCAACTGTGGCGCAAGATGCTGTCGATGCTGTTCGAGACCGGGCATCCGTGGATCACGTTCAAGGACGCGTGCAACGTGCGCTCGCCGCAGCAGCACCTGGGCACCGTGCACAGCTCGAACCTGTGCACCGAGATCACGCTCAACACCAGCGAGACCGAGATCGCCGTCTGCAACCTGGGATCGGTGAACCTGCTGAACCACATGCAGCGCGCCGGCGACGGCTGGAAGCTCGACCACGACAAGCTGCAGCGCACGATCCGCACCGCGATGCGGATGCTCGACAACGTCATCGACATCAACTACTACGCGGTGGCGAAGGCGCGCAACTCGAACCTCAGGCACCGGCCGGTGGGCTTGGGCATCATGGGCTTCCAGGACTGCCTGCACCTCTTGCAGACGCCGTACGCGTCGGACGCGGCGATGGAGTTCGCCGACCGCTCGATGGAAGCCGTCTGCTACCACGCGTACTGGGCGTCGACCGAGCTGGCCGAGGAGCGCGGCCGCTACTCGTCGTACAAGGGCAGCCTGTGGGACCGCGGCATCCTGCCGCAGGACACGATCGCGCTGCTGCGCGAGGAGCGCGGCGGCTACGTCGACGTCGACGAATCGTCGTCGCTGCCCTGGGACGCGCTGCGCAGCCGCGTCCGCGAGCACGGGATGCGCAACTCGAACTGCGTCGCCATCGCGCCGACGGCGACGATTTCCAACATCGTCGGCGTGGCGGCGTCGATCGAGCCCGAGTACCAGAACATCTACGTCAAGTCCAACCTGTCGGGCGAATTCACCGTCGTCAACGAGCACCTGGTCGCCGAGCTCAAGCGTCTCAACCTCTGGGACGAGGTGATGGTCGCCGACCTCAAGTACTTCGACGGCTCGCTCGCCCGGATCGACCGCGTCCCCGCCGCGCTGCGCACGCTCTACGCCACCGCGTTCGAAGTCGAACCCCGGTGGATCGTCGAGGCCGGCGCGCGGCGGCAGAAATGGATCGACCAGGCGCAGAGCCTCAACATCTACATGGCCGGGGCTTCGGGCAAGAAGCTCGACGACACGTACAAGCTGGCGTGGCTGCGCGGCCTGAAGACGACGTACTACCTGCGGACGCTGGCGGCGACGCAGGCCGAGAAATCGACCGGCCAGGGCGGCGAACTCAACGCCGTTTCGGCGTCGGGGGCGCAGCCCGGCGCGGCGGCGGGCGCCGCCGGCGCCGGCGAACCCGACGCAGGCAGGTTCTGTTCGATCACCGACCCCACGTGCGAGGCCTGCCAGTAGGAAGCCCCGCATCCAGGGAGCGTGCGAGGCGCGCCAGGAGAGGCGCCCGCCGCAATCGTTGTACGGCAGTCCCGCAAACCCGGACAGGAGGGCAAGCGATGAAGGCAGGAACCGATGGATGGGAGTCCTACACCGACCGTGCAGGCCGGCGCCACTGGCGCTGGCCGGCCGCGGCGGCCCCGCACTCGGGCGCGCGCAGCGGCACGGCGGATGCCGGACCCCGGAACAAGATCGGCGGGCCGGGGCGGCAGCAGCTGCGGCATTGGCCGCCGCCGCCCGTGGGCAAATAGCGGGCAGCGCCGCGCGGGCCGCGCCAGCGGCCGGCGCCGGCGGGACCTCGCGCTTGGCGGTGCCTGTGCGATGCGCAGGCACCGCGTGATTTTCGGCGCCGGGCGCCGTTCGTCGATCTGCCCAAGGGAGGCTATGTGGCCCGTTACGAGCACGTACAGCGACAGGTGATCGATGCACGCTATCTCGGGGACTACAAGGTTTGGCTGGAGTTCAACGACGGACGCAAGGGCGTGGTGGACCTCGCCGACGATCTCTTCGGCGAGACTTTCGAGCCGTTGCGCGACCGCGAGCGCTTCGCCGATTTCTACCTCGACTACGGGCTTGCCACCATCGCGTGGCACACCGGCGTCGATTTCGCGCCCGATTACCTGTACGAGCGCCTGAGCGCAATGCACTGACGACGACACGCGGCACGGGAGACCCATGGCAATGCTGACCTTCGAAGACGATTTCGCCACGCCCCCGGCGCGGCCGACGCTGCAGTCCGCCGCCGCCGTTCGCGCGCACGCCGTCCCTGCCGCCGGCGGCGGCATCCTGTCGCGCGAGCCGGTGCACGACCGGGACGCCGGAACGCAGGCGACGGCCGGCGGCTTTCGCCGCGTGCGCATCGAGGACAAGCGCGTCATCAACGGCCAGGCCGACGTCAACCAGCTCGTCCCGTTCAAGTACAGATGGGCGTGGGACAAGTACATCGCCGCCTGCGCCAACCACTGGATGCCGCAGGAAGTGAACATGCAGCGCGACATCGAGCTGTGGAAGAATCCGAACGGGCTGACCGACGACGAGCGCCTGATCATCAAGCGCAACCTCGGCTTTTTCGTCACCGCCGACTCGCTCGCCGCCAACAACATCGTGCTTGGCACCTACCGGCACATCTCGGCGCCCGAGTGCCGGCAGTACCTGTTGCGGCAGGCGTTCGAGGAGGCGATCCACACGCATGCGTACCAGTACATCGTCGAAAGCCTCGGGCTCGACGAGGCCGAGATCTTCAACGCGTATCACGAGATCAAGTCGATCCGCGACAAGGACGAGTTCCTGATCCCGTTCATCGAGGTGCTGACCGACCCGCTGTTCAAGACCGGCACGATGGAGTCCGACCAGGCGCTGCTGAAGAGCCTGATCGTCTTCGCCTGCATCATGGAGGGGCTCTTCTTCTACGTCGGCTTCGCGCAGATCCTGGCGATGGGCCGCCAGAACAAGATGACGGGATCGTCCGAGCAGTACCAGTACATCCTGCGCGACGAGTCGATGCACTGCAATTTCGGCATCGACCTCATCAACACCATCAAGATGGAAAACCCGCAGCTGTGGACGCCGGAGTTCCGCGCCGAGATCGCGACGCTGATGCGAAAGGGCGTCGATCTGGAATACGCCTACGCCGAGGACACGATGCCGCGCGGCGTGCTGGGCCTCAACGCGACGATGTTCAAGGAGTACCTGCGCTTCATCGCCAACCGCCGCTGCCAGCAGATCGGCGTCGACCCGCTGTTCGACAAGGCCGACAACCCGTTCCCGTGGATGGCCGAGATGATCGACCTCAAGAAGGAGAAGAACTTCTTCGAGACGCGGGTGACCGAGTACCAGACCGGCGGGGCGCTGAACTGGGACTGAACGCCGCGGCGTCGCCGCGCTAGCGCTCCCTCGCCGCCTCGTGCCAGGCCTTCCTGACGGGCGAGAGCAGGTACTCGACGACCGAGCGCTGTCCGATCAGGATCTCGGCGCTGGCCTGCATGCCCGCGCTCAGCGGAAAGCGCTGGCCGTCGGCATCGAGCTGCGCGGCGTCGAGCGCGACCAGCGCCCTGTAGACGAGCGGGCTCCGCGCCGCGCCGCCGGTCGGCGCCGTGGCGCGGCCGGCGCCGCCGCCGTCGGTCGAATCGGCGCTGACGTGTTCGACGGTGCCGTCGATCATCCCGTATTTCTGGAACGGGAACGCAGCGAGCTTGAGCCTGACCGGCTGCCGCTCGCGCACGAAACCGATGTCGTCGTTCGAGACCCAGACTTCCGCGCGCATCGCGTCCTCCCTCGGCACCAGCGTCAGCAGCACGGTGCCCGGCTGCACGACGGTGCCGACGGTGTGCGTCGCCAGGTCCTTGACGACGCTGTCCTGGCCGGCCCTGAGTTCGAGCAGCGTCCGGCGGTGCGTCTGCTTGGAGACCTCCTGCGCCAGCCTGTCGGCCTGAGCCTGGATTTCGCTGCGCTCCGCGTGCAGCTGCCGCCGGTAGTCGCTGTCGATCTGGGCGAGTTTGCGTTCGGATTGCTGCCGGCTGGCCCTGGCGGATTCGACCAGGTGCGCCTGCGTGCGCAGTTCCTGCTCCTTTTCGATGCGCTCGCGCTTCTTGTCGCTCGCCATCAGGGGACCGGCGAAGCCGTCCCGGGCGAGCCTGTCGAAGGCCTCATCCTGCGCGACGTAGTGCGGCAGGACGGCGCCGAGCTTCGATTGCACCTGCTCGGCCAGCGCGATTTCGTGCCGTGCCTTGACCAGACGCGCGTTCTCCTCGGCCAGCGCGGCCTCCAGCGCACCGCGATTGGCGCGGTATCGGGCGGTGATTTCCCGTGCCAGTTCCGGTGTGTCGTCGGCCGCCGGCACGTACGGCCGGTCGGCGAGTTCGGCGTCGATGCGCGCGAGCGTCGCGCGCTTGCGCCGATGCTCGTCGTCGAGCGCGCGGGCGTCGGCGTCGGTGATCAGCGCGTCCATGCGCATCAGCACCTGGCCCGCGCGCACCGCTTCGCCCTCGGCGACCAGGATCTCCTTGACGATGCCCGACTCCGGCGGCTGCACGATCTTGAGGTAGCTCCGGGGAACGAGCTTGCCTTCGGCGACGGCGACGATGTCGAGCCGGCCGACGAAGGCCCACGCGAGCAGCGCCGCGAGCAGCGCGAGCAGCGTCCACAGCACGCTGCGGCCGAGCGGGTGCGGCGGCGATTCGGTCAGCCGCAGGATCGCGGGAGAAAAGTCGAGGGCGGGGTCCATGGTCACGACAGGTACCGCGGCCCGACCTGCAGCGCCGCCGACGGCGTCAGCGTCTGCGCCGACGTGCCGAGGGCAGGATTGGCCAGAACGCCAAGCGCAGGCAGGACGCCGATGCCGGCGAGCGTGCCGTTCAAGCCGTACTGGTACGCCAGGTCGCCCCCGATCGCCGCGCTGTCGGAGCCGGAGAGCCGGAAGCCCGAGAGGCCGCTGGCCAGCGCCCATCCGGTCAGCGGAGCGCCGGCGGCGCGCGCCGCATCGAACGCGCCGACGAGTCCGCCGAAATCGAAGGTTTCGACCCGGTTGTCGCGCAGCGGGTCGGCGCCGCCGGGGGCGAAGTCGGACATCGCCGCGGCGATCACCTGCAGGCTGACGACGCTGCGCGAAGGTTTTGCCGCATACCAGTCCTTGAGGGTGATCTGGTCGCTCGCGCCCAGCTTGAGCACCAGGTCGCTCGCCACCTTGGAGAACGACAGGTCGGCATAGCGGATGCCGCCGCCTAGCGACAGCGTGTCCCTCCCCGAGTCGCCGGCGGCGAGCGTGTCCTGCCCGTCGCCCTTGTTGAACAGCACGACGTCGTTGCCGGCGCCGGTAGCCAGCGTGTCGTTGCCCAAGCCTCCCAGGAAGACCTGCGCGCCCGCGCCGCCGGTGAGCGCGTCGGCGCCGGCGCCGCCGTTGAACAGCGCGGCGCCCGAGGTGTCGGTCAGGATGTCGTTGCCGGCGCCGCCTTCGAGGATGTCGTTGCCGGCGCCGCCGTTGAGCGTGTTGTTGGCGCCGTTGCCGCGCAGCAGGTTGTCGAGGCCGTTGCCGGTGCCGTTGACGGCGCCGGTGCCGGTCAGCGTGAGGTTCTCCAGATTGGCGCCCAGCGTGAGCGTGACGCCCGACTCCACGCTGTCGTTGCCTTCGTTGGCGTTCTCGGTGACGACGTCCTTGGCGTTGTCGACGATGTAGCTGTCGTCGCCGGCCCCGCCCGCCATCCTGTCGGCGCCTCCCCCGCCGTCGAGCCGGTCGCTGCCGGCGCCGCCGGCGAGCGTGTTGGCGGCGCCGTTGCCGGTCAGCCTGTTGTCCAGCGCGTTGCCGGTGCCGTTGATCGCCTTGCTGCCGGTCAGCGTCAGCGCTTCGACGTTGGCGCCGAGCGTGAAGCTCACACTCGACTCGACGCTGTCGCTGCCTTCGTTCGCATTTTCGGTGACGATGTCGGCGGTGCTGTCGACGACGTAGCTGTCGTCGCCGCTGCCGCCGGCCATCGTGTCGTTCCCGGTGCCGCCGTCGAGGCGGTCGTTGCCGCCGTTCCCCTTGAGCAGGTCGTTGCCGGCGAGGCCGTTGAGCTGGTCGTTGCCGACGCCGCCGTTGAGGGTGTCGGCGCCGGCGGTGCCGGTGAGCGTGACGTTCAGCACTTTCCGGTCGATGTCGGCGGCGGTCCACACGGTGCCGTCGGCAAACCGGAACTGTTCGATCGCGGACCGGCGCAGGCCGTTGAATTCGGTGAAGAACGCCAGCACTTTGAGGATGTCGCCGGTCGTCGCGACGGTCAGGTACAGCGCGTCGCCTTCGCGCGCGACCGCGACCTCGGCCGGAGACAGGTTCGCGCCGAACGCGACCGCATCGACGCCCGTGCTGTTGATGTCGGTGTCGTCGATGACGTCGCGCCCCGAGCCCTTGCCGAAGAAATAGGTGTCCGAGCCACCATTGCCCGTCATATAGTCTTCGCCCGCGCCGCCATCGAGGA
>CAIWHR010000236.1 GCA_903912485.1 uncultured beta proteobacterium
CGCGCGCCGCGACGACCTCGACGTGACGCTGTGGACGCGCGACGCCGGGCAGGCGCGCGCCATCGGGCAGGCGCGCGCGAACGCGAGGTACCTGCCGGGAATCGCGCTGCCGCCGACGCTGACGGTGACCGGCGACCTCGCTGCGGTGGCCGGCGCCGGGTTGTTGATCGTCGCCACGCCGGTCGCTGCGCTGCCTGCGGTCGCGCGGGCGCTGGCGGCGGCCGGCGCCCGCGCGCCGCTGGTCTGGCTGTCGAAGGGATTTCTGGTCGTCGAGCCGACGCCGGCATTGCCCGCCGGCGTGGCGCTCGCGCACCAGGTGCTGGCGCCGGCCTGGCCCGCGCCGGTGGGCGTGATCTCGGGGCCGAGCTTCGCCGACGAGGTCGCCCGCGGATTGCCCACCGCCGTCGCCGTTGCCGCCACGGCGCCGGCGCTGGCCGCCGAGGTCGCGGCGCTGCTGCGCGGCGACACGCTGCGCGCCTACGAGAGCTCCGACATCGCCGGCGTCGAGGTAGGCGGCGCGGTCAAGAACGTGCTCGCGATCGCGGCCGGCGCCAGCGACGGGCTGGCGTTCGGCAACAACGCGCGCGCGGCGCTGATCACGCGGGGGCTGGCGGAGACGGGGCGCCTGTCGGCGGCGCTCGGCGGCCAGCGCGAGACGCTGATGGGGCTCGCCGGGCTGGGCGACCTCGTGCTGACCTGCACCGGCGACCTGTCGCGCAACCGCCGGGTCGGGCTCGGGCTGGCGCGCGGTGCCCCGCTCGCCGCGGTCCTTGCCGAGCTGGGGCACGTCGCCGAGGGCGTGGCCGCCGCCGCCGCGGTCCGCGCGCTGGCGCGCGAGCACGGCGTCGACATGCCGATCTGCGACGCCGTGTACCGCGTCCTGTACGAGACGCTGCCGCCGAAGCAGGCGGTCGAAGCGCTGCTGAAGCGCGAGCCGCGCGCCGAGAGCCGTTGACGCCGGGCGACGCCCGTCGGCGCGGTCAGAGCGCGCCGGCGAATCCCGTTTGCCGCCACGCCTCGTAGACGGCGACGGCCACCGCGTTCGACAGGTTGATGCTGCGCATCCCCGGGCGCATCGGGATCTGCAGGCGCGTTTCCGCGTCGAAGCCGGCGAGCACCGCGCCCGGCAGGCCGGCCGACTCGCAGCCGAACACCAGCACGTCGCCGCGGACGAATCGCGCTTCGTACAGCGAGACCGCGCCGCCGGTGGTGAGCGCGAACCAGCGGCGCGGGCGTTCGCGCTCGAGCGCGGCGCGGCAGGCGGCGAAATCGCGGTGGACGCGAACCGTCGCATATTCGTGATAGTCGAGGCCGGCGCGCTTCAGGTCGCGGTCGTCCATGCGGAAGCCGAGCGGTTCGACCAGATGCAGTTCGGTTCCGGTGTTGGCGGTGAGCCGGATTACGTTGCCGGTGTTGCCCGGAATCTCGGGATGGACGAGGACCACCGCGAAGGGCGCCCCCGGCGCGCCGGGGGCGTTCGCAGCCGAGTCGGCGGCGTCGGCCATCATGCCGCCGCCGGCGGCAGCGTCCGCGCGACGAC
>CAIWHR010000237.1 GCA_903912485.1 uncultured beta proteobacterium
CCGCCGCGTGGCGCGCCGCGGCGGCCGCCTGCGAGCGCAGCGGGTGCGTGAGCCAGTGCCGCATCAGCCGGCTGCCGGCGGCGGTCGCGCAGGCGTCGAGCAGCGACACCAGCGTCGGCGCGGGCTCGCCGCGCAGCGTGGCCGTGATCTCGAGGTTGCGGCGCGTCGCCGCGTCGAGCTGCAGGTGCTCGCTCGCGCTCTCCACCGCCAGCGTGCGCACGTGCGCGAGCGCGGCGGCCTGCGTCCCGGCGGCGTAGTCGAGCAATGCGCCCGCCGCGCCCAGCGCCAGGTCGAGGCCCTCGACGCCGAAGGCCGCGAGGTCGCGCGTGCCGAACTGTCTGGCGAGCGCGCGCGTCGCCGCCGCCGCATCGAAGCGCCACGCGGGCAGCGAGCGCGTCGGCACGTTTCCGCCGCGCGGCGCCGCGACGCTCGCCGTGTCCGGGACCAGCAGTTCGGCGACGTCGAGCCGCTCCAGCGCGGCGGCGGTCTCCGTCGCCGGCACTTCCGACAGCGCGAAGCGGCCCGACGCGAGATCGAGCCACGCCACGCCGGTGCGGTGCCGGCCCGGGTTCACCGCGACGAGCAGGCTGTCGCGCTTGGCGTCGAGCAGGTTCGCGTCGGTGACCGTGCCGGGAGTGATCACGCGCAGCACCTTGCGCTCCACCGGCCCCTTGCTCGTCGCCGGGTCGCCGATCTGCTCGCAGATCGCGACCGATTCGCCGAGCTTCATCAGCCGGGCGAGATAGCCCTCGACGGCGTGATACGGCACGCCCGCCATCGGGATCGGTTCGCCCGCCGACTGGCCGCGCGCGGTGAGCGTGATGCCGAGCAGGCGCGCCGCGCGCCGCGCGTCGTCGAAGAACAGCTCGTAGAAGTCGCCCATCCGGTAGAACAGCAGGCGGTCGGGGTGCTCCGCCTTGGCGCGGAGGTACTGCCGCATCATCGGCGTGTGCGCGGCGAGTGCGTCCTCCGACGGGGCGTTGGCCGCCGCGGCTGCGGCAGGGGAGGGCGCGGACATGGCAGCGATTATAAGTGAGCGCGCGCCGCGCGCCGCGTGCGACCCGCCGCCGGCCCGAGTCCGCCTCAGCCGCGCGAATCGTCGAGCTGACGCAAGAGCTCGTTCGTCTCGCGCATCCGCTGCGACATGACGCGCGCAAGATTGGCCATGATGCGAACCGCGAGCCGCGGATGCTGCGCCGTGAGCGCGTCGAGTTCGGCGCGCGACAGCTCGAAGACGACCGTGTCGTCGACCGCCTGTGCGGTGGCCGAACGCGGCCGTCCGTCGAGCAGCGCCGCCTCGCCGAACAGCGAGCCCTCCGCCATGGTCACGATCCGGACCCGATGGCGGGCGCCGCTGAGAATGCTGATCTCCACCGCGCCGCGCGCCAGCAGGCACAGCCGATCGCCGGGGTCGTTCTCGCTGAACAGCACGTCGCCCGCGGCGAACGTCCGGCGTTCGAGGCGTTCGACGACGCGTCGCAGGTCGTCGCCTTCGATGCCGTCCAGCAGCGGAAATTCGGCGGGACTCACTTCGCCGCGCTCGCTCCGTCCGGTCGACCGCAGCGCCGCGTGCTCCGCCCATTCCACCGCCTGGTCGGCATCGCGGAACCACGGCCGCGCCGCGGCGTCGCGAAACGCTCCGTGCGCCTCGAACGCAGCGCCGTGGTGCCCGCCCGGCGTCACCCCGGCGAGCAGGACGCGGGTGCCGGTGGGCGCGAGCCGGCGCACCAGCCGTTCGACCAGCAGCGCGCCGGTCGCGTCGATCGCGGTGACGCGCCTGAAGTCGAGGACGACCGCGTCGACGGCGCTTCCGAGGCGCTCGACCTGTTCGCTCAGGCGCTCGGCGCTGCCGAAGAACAGCGCGCCTTCGAGTTCGATGACGCGGATGCGCTTGCGCGCGGCATGGACGCACTGCGCGTCGGCGCCGCCCCACACGCGCCGCGACGGCCGCGCGCAGCCGTCGACCACGCTGCGCACCAGCGACCGGTTCATGCTGACGAAGAACAGCAGGCCGGAGAGCACGAACCCCACCGCCATCGCCGCGATGAAGCCGACGGCGACCGCGGCGATCGCCACCAGCAGCACCGTGATCGCGCTCCAGAGCAGCGTCCGGTCGCGCAGCGCACCCCTGCGGCGCAGGCGACGCACCAGCCCGTGGGTCCAGCTGTCGATGAGCCCGACGCCCAGCGTCAGCATGACGCCGCTCAGCACCGTCACCGGAATCGCGGCCAGCAGCCGTGCTCCGGACAACAGCGTTAACGCGAGGAACGACGCGGCGAAGACGACGGTGAGCCGGGTGCGCCCCCCGGCACTCCAGCTCGCGATGGCGCGCGCCCGGGAGAGCACGACCGGCACGCCCCCGCAGATGCCGGCGACGATGTTGGCGATGCCGTGGGCCACCACTTCGCGACGGGTTCCGTGACGGCCGTCGGTGGCGTGATCGATCGAGACCGCGGCGAACAGGCCGTCCAGCGTGCCGATGACCGCGATCAGCATCGCCGTCGCGAAGACCTGCGGCAGGTGCGGCGCGATGACGTCCCGCGGGGCGTCCAGCAGCGCCAGCAGCGCCGTGGGCAGCGGCAGTTGCGCCGCCATCGCGCCGACGACCGCGCCCTGCTGCATCGCGGGCAGTGCCCACGCCACGGCGTAGAACAGCAGGCTGCCGGTCACGAGCCCGGCCAGCGAAGACGGTGCGCCCTTGGCCAGCCTTGCCGCGGTCCAGATGACCGCCGCGGTGGCGAGCCCGACGAACAGCGTCGCCGGCTGCAGCGCGTGCAGCGCGACTGCCGGCTCGGTCGAGGCGAGGGCGAGCGTGATGCCGGTCAGAGGCTTGAATTGCGCGAGGATGATCAGCGCCGATGCGCCGCACATGAATCCGGCGACGAACGGGTAGGGGACGTAGCGGGCGAACAGGCCGGCCCCGAGCGCGCCCGCGACCACCTGGACGAGGCCTGCGACCACGACCGCGAGCGCGGCCAGCGCCACCACTCGCTCGACGCCCTGCGGCGACGACGGCGCCAGTGCGGGGTCGGCGCACAGCACCGCGACGAGGCCGCCGAGGATCAGGCTGGTCGACGCGCGCGGTCCGCTGCCGGGGTGCGCGGCCGCCCCCAGCAGGCCCGCCACCAACTGCCCGTAGATCGCCGACGCGAACCCGGCAAAGACGCCGACGCTCGCGTGTTCCGGGCCGAGCGGTGCGAACGCCAGCAGCCCGAGCGACAGCGCCAGCGCCAGGCTCGCGGTCGCGCCGGCGACGCCGCCGGCGAGCTCGCCGCGCAACAGCGCCGCACGCCAACGGTGCGGGTGCGCCGACGCCGCGGCGCGCGCGAGGGGTCGGCGGGAAGTGGGGGAGTCGGTCATCGGCGATGGCTGGCGCGCGGCGGTCCGGCGCGAACACGATTCGCGCGTACGGTAACACCGAACCGGCCGGCATCGGGGGCCGCGCGATCCCGGCGCCGCCGGAATTGCAGCACGCGGCGTCGGCTTGCTTTTCCCGGCGCAGACGCTAACCTGTCGCGATGCCGGAATCGTCCCGCCTTTCCGAAGACCCTTCGCCGGATCCGGCCCGCGCGGCGGGTCCGCCTCCCGACGACCAGTTCGACAACGCCGAGGCTTACATCCCCGGCGATCGCCGGCGCGCGCTCGCGCTGGGCGTCGAGATGCCCGACCGCGTGCGCGGCGCGGCGATGTTCGCCGACATCTCCGGCTTCACGCCGCTGACCGAGGCGCTGGCCAACGAACTGGGATCGCAGCGCGGCGCCGAGGAGCTGACGGCGCACCTCAACCGCGTCTTTCACGCGCTGATCGCCGAGCTCGACCGGTTCGGCGGCCACGTCATCTACTTCAGCGGCGACGCGATCACCTGCTGGATCGACGGCGACGACGGCGCGCGCGCCACCGCCTGCGGCCTGGCGATGCAGCAGACGATGGGCCGCCTCGGCGAGGTGGTCACCCCGGCGGGGACGCGCGTGCGCCTGGCGATGAAGGTGGCGGTCGCCGTCGGCGCGGCGCGGCGCTTCGTCGTCGGCGACCCCGGCGTTCAGCGCATCGACGTTCTGGCGGGGCGGCTGGTCAACGAGCTGGCGGCGGCCGAGCGGCACGCCGAACGGGGCGAAGTCGTGCTCGAGCGCTCGGCGCTGGAAACGCTCGGCAACCGGGTCGCTGTGCGCGAGATTCGCGTCGACGCCGAGCGCGGGCGCCGGTTCGGCGTGGTCGCGACGATGAACGAAGCGGTCGCCGACGCGCCTGCGCCCGTCTTCGCGGCGCCGCTGGCCGAGGCGATCGTCGACGAGTGGGTGCTGCCGGCGCTGTGCGAACGCCTGCGCACGGGGCGCGGCGAATTCCTCGCCGAACTGCGGCCCGCATTCCCGCTGTTCATGCGCTTCGGCGGCATCGATTACGACTCCGACGACGACGCGATCCGCAAGCTCGACGAGCTGATCCGACACGTGCAGCGGATCGTCGCCTCCTACGGCGGCAACCTCATCCACCTGTCGCTCGGCGACAAGGGCGCGTATCTGTACGCGGTGTTCGGCTCGCCGGTGGCGCACGAGGACGACGCGGCGCGCGCGGCCGCCGCCGCGCTGGAACTGCGCGAACTGGAGTCGCTGACCGCGGCGCGCGACATCCAGATCGGGATCACCTACGGCCTGCTGCGCAGCGGCACCTACGGGCACGCGCACCGGCAGACCTTCACCTGCTTGGGCGACGCGGTCAACATCGCGGCGCGCCTGATGGCGCACGCGCCGCCCGGGCAGATCTACGTCGCGAGGAACGCCGCGCGCTCCGCCGGCGACGCCTTCTTCTGGGACGAGCTTCCGCCGATTCCGGTGAAGGGCAAGACCGAGCCGGTGCCCGTATTCGCGCTGACGGGCTCGAAGCGCCATGCGTCGCGCAAGCGCCTGGGCCACGAGCTGCCCATCGTCGGTCGCCTGGCCGAACTGGCGATCATGGCCGGCAAGCTCGACGACGCCGTCGGCGGGCGCGGGCGCATCGTCGGAGTGGCGGCCGAGGCGGGGATGGGCAAGTCGCGGCTGGCCGCCGAGTTCGCGCGCACGGCCGCGCAACGGGGGATCGTCGTCGCCTCCGGCGAGTGCCAGTCGTACGGCACCAACACCAGCTATTTCGTCTGGCGCGAGATCTGGTCGAAGCTGTTCCGGCTGGACGGCGCGCTGCCGGCCGAAGCGCAGGTGCGCGCACTCGTCGCCGAGCTGGCCTCGATCGATCCGGCGCTGGCGCCGCGGGCGCCGCTGCTGCAGACGCTGCTCGACCTGCCGATTCCCGACAACGAGCTCACCGCGGTGTTCGACGCCAAGCTGCGCAAGACGTCGCTGGAGGCGCTGCTGGTCGAGTGCCTGCGCGCGCGGGCGCGCGAGGCCCCCCTGGTGCTGGTGCTCGAGGACTGCCACTGGCTCGACCCGCTGTCGCGGGATCTGCTCGCGGCGCTCGCGCGCGCGCTGTCCGATCTCGCCGTCGTGCTGGTGCTTGCCTACCGCCCGGACGCGGCCGTCGGCGGCGGGCTGGGCATCGAGGGCCTGCCGCATTTCGCCGAGATCGCGCTGGCCGAGCTCGACCGCGAGCAGGCGGCGCTGCTGATCCGGTCGAAGCTGGCGCAGATGGCGGGCGGCGACGCGGAGCCTCCGGCCAGCCTGGTCGAACTGGTGACGGCGCGCGCGCAGGGGAATCCGTTCTACATCGAGGAACTGCTCAATTTCATCGGCAGCCAGGGGATCGACCTGCACGACGAGGCCGGACTGAAGCGGCTCGAGCTTCCCGAGAGCCTGCACAGCCTCATCCTGAGCCGCATCGACACGCTGGACGAGGCGCCGCGGCGGACGCTCAAGGTCGCGAGCGTTCTCGGCCGCGTCTTTCGCGCGCCGATGCTGCCCGGCGCGTATCCCGAGCTCGGCGGGCTTGCCGAGGTCAGGGCGCAGCTCGCGACGCTCGGCACCGTCGATCTCGTCAACGTCGACCAGGAAGCCCTGCAGACGTACCTGTTCAAGCACGTCGTCACGCAGGAGGTCGCGTACGAGAGCATGCCCTTCGCGTTCCGGTCGATGCTGCACCAGCGCGTCGGCGCGTACCTCGAGGCGGCCGAGCCCGACGCGATCGAACGCAACCTCGACCTGCTTGCCCACCACTACGGGCGCAGCGAGAATCTGGCCAAGAAGCGCGAGTACCTCGGCCGCGCGGGCGACGCGGCGCAGGCGGCGTATGCGAACGCGGCCGCGATCGACTATTTCGAGCGGCTGCTGCCGCTGCTGGACCAGGGCGGACGCGTCGACGCGCTGCTCAAGCTCGGCAACGTGCTCGAACTGGTCGGCAACTGGCGGCGCGCGGAGGAGGTCGACGCCGAGGCGCTCGCGCTGGCCGAGAGCCTCGGCGACGCTCGCGCGAGCGCCGCCTGCCAGACGGCGCTCGCCGAGGTGGCGCGCAAGCAGGGGCGCTACGACGACGCGTTCGAGCGCCTCGAACGCGCAGCGCGGGGCTTCCGGGCGCTGGGCGACGAGGGGGGCGTCGGACGCGTGCTGCACCTGATCGGCACCGTCGCGGCGCAGCGCGGCGACTACGCCAAGGCGGTCGAGAACTACGAGGCCAGCCTCGCGATCCGGGAGCGGACCGGCGACAAGGCGAGCATGGGCAGCCTGCTGTCGAACCTGGGCATCGTCGCCGAATACCGCGGCGACTACGCGTGCTCGCGCGATTTCCACGAGCGCGCGCTGGCGCTGCGTACCGAGATCGGCGACCGCCGGGGCATCGGCAACTCGGCCAACAATCTCGGGATGATCGCGGTGCTGCAGAGGCAGTACGCCGAGGCGCGCGACAGGTTCCTGCAGTCGATGCGTCTCAACCGCGAGGTCGGCGACGCCTGGATGGTCGCCCTGTGCCACCACAATCTGGGCAACGCGACCCGGGGCTTGGGCGACTACGAGGCGGCGCGCCGGCACTACGCCGACAGCCTTCGCGCGTTCCGCGACTACGACGACCGATGGGCGCTCGCCTTCCTGCTCGAGGACGTCGGCATCCACGCCGCGCTGCGCGGGGACGCGGCGTCGGCGCTCGAACTGCTGGGTGCCGCCGATGCGTCGCGCGAGGCGATCGGGGCTCCCCGCGCCCCGTCGCTCGAGGACGAGATCGGACAGCAGATCAAAGCGACGGTTGCGGCGCTGCCGGAGCCGGAGCGTCGCGCGCACCGGGCGCGCGGACGTTCGCTCGGGCTCGCCGCAGCCATCGAGCTTGCCCTCGCGCTCTGCGCGCCGGGGGCGGGTGTCGACGCGGCGGGAGGCGGCCGGTAGCCCGGCGCGACCGAGGCGGCGAGCCCGGGCTTTCGCCGCCGATGACAATGTCATTGCGGATGCGAACGACTCGCATTTCTATTGCGCCTTCCCTGCGCGCGTGATACATATCGCCGTCGAAAATAGGGAGCGATCATGCGCGAGCAGGCGAGGCAGTCGTTGTTCCAGCGTGCTGCGCGGATGGTCGCGGTCGTCGTCCTCGCCGTGGCGGGCATTGCCGCATTGCCGGGCCGCGCGGCGGGGCAGTCGCCCAATCTCGTCGTCAACGGCGGGTTCGAGGCGCCGGCGATCACCGGCCAGTCGCAGGAGCTGGAACCGACGGACGGCCCCCGGCTCAGCCCCTGGGTCGTCGGCGGTCGCGGCGTCGATCTGGTCCGCAGCTTCTGGCAGCCTGCCGAAGGCGCGCAGTCGATCAACCTCAACGGCGACGGCCCCGGATCGGTCGCGCAGACGCTTTCGACCCAGCCGGGCCGGTACTACAAGCTCCGCTTCCGATACTCGGTCTTCCCGAGCCGGTATGCGCAGATGCGGGTGCAGTGGGGGCCCGGCGGCAGCGCGTCGTACACCGAGCTGTTCACGTTCCCGGGCAAGTCGACCAAGTCGAACATGGGCTGGGTCGCCGTCGAGCGCACCGTGCAGGCGACGTCGAGCGCGACGCTGCTTTCCTTCACCTCCGTCGGCGGCAACGACAGCTACGGCAACGCGCTGGACGACGTCCAGGTGACGGCGACGGTCGCCGACCAGGCGACGCTGACCGTCACCGGGCCGGCCACCGTGCCGTACGGAACCACGGCTGCGTACGCCACCGCCGGCGGGAGCGGAACCGGCGCGGTGAGCTTTGGCGCCGGCGCGTCCACCGGGTGCACGGTGAGCGGAAGCACGTTGACCGTGACCAACGGTAGCGGCAGCTGCGCGCTGACCGCGACCAAGGCGGGTGACGGCAACTACTACGCGGCGACCAGCGTGCCGTTTCCGGTTCAGCTGGTGCCTCCGCCGTTCGCCACGCCGATCCTGATCCGCGCGGTCGCGACCGGGGGGACGGGAGCTTTTCTGATCGGGCTGGTCGACGGGGCGCCCGGCCTGCCGATCGCCGTGCAGGTCTACGCCGGCGTCGGCTGCGCCAACGGGGCGCTCGTCAACGGCAGCCCGGTGGGGGGCGCGATCACGCTGTCCACCGATGGCACCGGCTATTTCGGCACCAGCGTCTCCGGCGTGCCCGCGGGCGGCTTCGTCGCCGTGCAGGTGACGTCGCCGGCGCTGACGGCCGTGTCGGCGTGCATCGCGAGTTCCGGCGACAACGACACCTGGCCGAAGGCGCTGCGGATCGCCGACGCCTCGCCGACCGCCCGCGACTACATCGACGCTGCCGGCAAGTCGCGCTGGTACAAGTTCGACATCCTGCCCGGCCAGCGCATCGGCGTGGCGCTGTCCGGCCTTCCCGCCGACTACGACCTCGCCGTGTTCAAGGACATCGGGGCGACCTTCCTCGGTCTCGTCGGCCTCGCCACGACCCCCGATCTGACCCGCCTGTCCGCCGAATACGCGCCGTCGGCGTTCAGCCCGTCGGCGTTCAGCCCGTCCGCCTTCAGCCCGTCGGCGTTCAGCCCCGACGCGTACAGTCCGTCGGCGTTCAGTCCGTCGGCGTTCAGCGCGAACGTCTACTCGCCGTCGGCGTTCAGCCCGTCGGCATTCAGCCCCTCCGCCTTCAGCCCATCGGCATTCAGCCCGTCGGCGTTCAGTCCCTCGGCATTCAGTCCGTCGGCGTTCAGCCCGTCGGCGTTCAGCCCGTCCGCCTTCAGCCCGTCGGCGTTCAGCAGCGACAACTTCGCGATGGCGTTCTCGAGCGCGCAGACGCGAAGCATCATCGGCGTCTCGGCTACACCGGGAACCGGCAACGAGTTCGTCGTCGTCAACACCTGGAACAACGTCGGCAGCTTCTACGTCCGCGTCACCGGCCGCGCCGGCGCCTTCTCGACCGGCGGCCAGTTCACGCTGAACGTCGCCAAGGGCGAGACGGGCTGCGCCGGCGTCACCGACACGACGCTGACGCCGCGGCCCGCCGCCGCGGCAGCGGGCATCGTCACGGTGATCCTCACCGACTCTTCCAGGCTGGTCGACGGCGGCGCGCTCGCCGCCAGGCTCGCGGCGTTCGCCGCGCGCGGCGAGATCGGCGGCGTCGTCGTCGACGTCGCCGGCGACGCCCGCGTCGGTCGGTTGAAGGCGCAGGCCGCGAACAACGCAGCCTGCCCGTTCGCCACCAATCTCGTGGCCGAGGAAATCAAGGGCATCGTCGACGCCTACCGGACGAACAATCCCGGCCTGCGCTACGTCGTCATCGCCGGCGGCGACGGCGTGATCCCGTTCTTCCGCTATCCGGACCAGAGCCTGCTCGGGCAGGAGTCGGGCTACGTGCCGCCGGTCGCCAGCAGTTCGGCCTCCGAGGCGAGCCTGCGCAACGATTACCTGCTGAGCCAGGACGCCTACGGCTCGGGAACCCGCGTGTCGCTGCGCAGCAGCAGCTTCCCGGTGCCGGGCCTGGCGGTCGGCCGGCTGGTCGAGACCTCCGCCGAGATCGCCGGGATGATCGACGCGTACATCGCGACCGACGGCGTCGTGACCCCGCGCTCGTCGCTGGTGACCGGCTACGATTTTCTCGCCGACGCGGCGGACGCCGTGACCGCCGAGCTTCGGGTCGGCACCGCCGCGCCGGTCGATACGCTGATCGCGCCCAACGGCGTCTCGCCGCAGGATCCTTCCGCGTGGACGGCCGTCGACCTCGCCGCCAGACTCTTCGGCGGCCGTCACGACGTCGTCTTCCTCGCCGGCCACTTCAGCGCCAACAGCGCGCTGGCCGCCGATTTCACCACCAGCCTGATCACGACCGACCTCGCCGCCTCGACCGCGAACTTCACCAACGCGATCGTGTTCAGCGCGGGCTGTCACTCCGGCTACAACCTGGTCGACGGCGACGCGATTTCCGGCGTGACGCTGCCTCTCGACTGGGCGCAGGCGTTCGCGCAGAAGAAGGCGACGCTGATCGCGGGAACCGGGTACCAGTACGGCGACACCGATTTCATCGAGTACAGCGAGCGGCTCTACCTCAATTTCACGCGGCAGCTGCGCACCGGCAACGGCGTCGTCTCCGTCGGCGAGGCGCTGGCCCGGGCCAAGCTCGGCTACCTCGCCGCCACGCCGGATCTGCGCGGCATCCACGAGAAGGCGCTGCTCGAGGCCACGCTGTTCGGCCTGCCGATGCTCGGCGTGAACATGCCGGGCGCGCGTCTGCCCGTCGCCGGTCTGGGCCCCGTGGTCAACGCGACCGCAGTCGGCGCGCAGCCCGCGCGATCGCTCGGACTGGAGACTGCGGACATCCGCGTCGCCCCTTCGCTCACGTCCCGGAGCCTCGTCCTCAACTATCTGCAGAGCACCTCGCAGAACCCGCCGGCGACCATCGCGGCGACGTGGTGGGAAGGGCCGCAGGGCGTGGTGTCGAATCCGGCCGAGCCGGCGCTGCCGCTGGCCGTGGTCAACGTGACGCCGGTCGACGGCAGGTTCGTGCTGCGCGGCGTCGGATTCCGCGGCGGCGCCTACGCCGACGACACGATCACTCCCCTCACCGGCGCGGCGACCGACGACCTTCGCGGTGTCCACGTCCCCTTCGTCTCGCCGGTCTTTTTCCCGATGCGGCCGTGGACGGTCAACTACTTCGGTGCGCTGGCGGGAAATGGCGCGACCAGCTTGCTGGTCACGCCGGCGCAGCATCGCGCGGCCGACATCGCGCTGGGGACGAGCACGCGGCGCACCTACGCGGGCCTCGACCTGCGCCTCTACTACAGCGGCAACCTCGACGTGGCCGCGCTTTCGGATGCCCCGTCCATCGTCGCCGTGAGCGCGCAGCCCAACGGGGCGGGTGTCGTGTTCAGCGCGCAGGTGGTCGGCGATCCGGCGGCGGCGATCCATCAGGTGTGGGTCACCACCACCAGCGACGGTGCGGGGGCATGGACGTCGCTGGACCTCGCGCAGTGCGTCGCGCCGCTGCCGGCGGCCTGCGGCAGCGTCGCGGACTCCGGACGCTGGGTGGGAGCGCTTGCCGGTTCGCCGGCCAACCTCAAGTACGTCGTGCAGGCGGTCAACGGTTACGGCCTGGTCACGCTCGACGACAACTACGGCGCGTACTACTCGCTCGGCGGCGCGAACCCGGCGGCGACCGCGGTGGCGCTGATTTCCCCGCCGACCAGCGCGACCTTCGGCGACAGTCTGGCGGTCACCGCGTCGCTGACGTCCGGCGGCGCGGGCGTCGCCGGCAGGAACGTGATCGTCGCCATCGGCGGCACCGCGCGCGTCG
>CAIWHR010000238.1 GCA_903912485.1 uncultured beta proteobacterium
AAGTAAGCACCGCCCGCGCGCCGCGAGGGGTTCGCCCCCGCGGCGCCGCATCGGGTGCGAGTCCGGGCGCGAGCCCGGGTCCCGGCACCCCAGCCCCGGAATCGGAAACGCTTCCGGGGTTTTTCGTCCATGGACGCCGACAGGCGTCCCCAACCCTCACGAATCGGGAGATCTCATGCGCAAGAACTGGATTCTGCTCGCCGCTGCCCTGACGCTGCTCGCCGGCGCCGCGCAGTCCGGCACGGCAGCGGCACAGGACACGAAGGCCGCGACCGCGGCGCCACCGGCGTCCGCCGCGCCGGGCAAGGCTGCGACGGCGAAGCCGCCCGCAACCGCGAAAAAGCCGAAGAAGCTGGTGAACCTGAACGCGGCGAGCGCGCAGGAGCTGAAGGCGCTGCCAGGGGGCAGCGACGAGGAGGCCGCGCGCATCATCGCCGGACGCCCCTACAACAGCAAGGCGTTCCTCGTGACCAACAGGGTCATCAGCGAGGGGCGCTACTACGAGATCAAGAAGCTGGTCGTGGCCGGCCAGCCGGCCAAGCCGGCAGCGGAACCGTCCAAACCTGCCGCCGCCAAGAAGTAGGCGCCGGGCAGGCGCTCACCCGCCTGCGCAACAGGAAGGCGTTCCGGCGCCGCGCCGCGTCAAGGGCCGCGCGGCGCCAGCAGCTGCGCGACCCGCTCCTCGGCGCCCCTGGCGACCTTGCCGGCCAGCGCCACTGCGGCGCCGACGTCGAGCATCCGCGCGAAGGCCTGGCGCACGTCGACCGGACGGATCGCGGCGACGCCGGCCATGAGTTCGTCGCGCGAGCGCACGCGGCCGAAGGCGAAGAGGTCGAGCGCAGCGATTTCCAGCCGTTGCGAGGGGATCTCCTGCGCGCACAGGCTGCGCACCACGATCTGGTTGCGCGCGCGCTCCAGTCCGACCGGGTCGGTGGACTCGGCGTGTTCGCGCAGCAGCCGGGTGACCTCGACGAAATACTCGTCGAGGTGCACGGGGCTGGTGGACGCCTCGATCACGAACTGGCCGCACAGGTCGGTCACGTCGGCCGAACAGTCCGCGTGGTAGACCAGACCGCGCCGCTCGCGGATCCGGTCGAGCAGCGGCGAACTCATGCCTTCGCCGAACAGCGCCGCGGCGACGACCGCGCTCTCGTGCTCGCCCAACAACCCGGGGATCGGAAAGCCGAGCACGACGTGCAACTGGCTGTAACCGGCCATCCGGCGCGAGCGGATGCCTCCGACGTAGTCCGGCGCCGCGACCCGGTTCTCGCTGCCGGGCGGCATGTCGCCGAACGCCGCCAGCGCCTCGGCGACGACCCGGTCGTCGTCGACGTTGCCGGCGACGCCGACGACGGTGTTGGCGCCGGTGTACTGCCGCTGCACGTAGGCGACCAGCTCGGCGCGGGTGAAGCGCCGGATGTTGGCGCGGCTGCCGATCACCGGACGGGCCACCGCGTGCTCGCCGTAGCAGGCCTTGTCGAACAGCCTGAACGCGGTCGACAGCGCGTCGTCCTCGTCCTCGGTGACCTCGTGCAGGACGACCTCGCGCTCGCGCTCGACCTCCGCCTCCGGAAAGCTGCTCTGGCGGACGATGTCCCCCAGCATCCGCAGGAAGGGGCCGGCATCGCGCGCCAGTCCCCGCATGTGGAACGCGGTGTGGTTCCTGTCGGTGTGGGCGTTGACCTCGGCGCCCAGGCGCTCGGCGTCGAGGTTGATCTGCTGGCAGTCGCGCGTATGCGTGCCCTTGAAGGCCATGTGCTCGATGAAGTGGCTGATGCCGCTGTTGCGCGCGCTCTCGTGCTGGCTGCCGCTGCGGACGAACACGCTGACCGCCGCCGTGGCGATGTGCGGCAGGCGCAGCACGACCACGCGCACGCCGTTGTCGAGCGTCGTGACGAAGGTGTCCGCGTCGTTTGCGTGGTCGCTCATGGGTTCACCGGTGCGCGCCTGGCGCTGCGCAGCTTCCCCCGGGAGGGCAGGGTGCGGGGGTTAGTCGAATTTCGAGAAGTCCGGTTTGCGCCTTTCGAAGAAGGCCGAGAAAGCCTCCCGGGCCTCGGGCGACACCAGGCGCTGCCGGAACACCTCGGCCTCGAAGGCGATCGTGTCGCGGATCAGGCCCTGCTGTGCGCGCTTCATCAGCTGCTTGGTCAGACGCAGCGATGCGGTCGGCTGCGTCATCAGTTTGCGGCAGCGTTCGAGCGCGTGATCGAGCGCCTGCCCGTCGGGCAGGACCGCATTGACGACGCCGAGTTCGAGCGCCGACTGCGCCGAGAAGGGCTCGCCCAGCAGCAGGATCTCGGCCGCCCGCGCGTGACCCGCGCGCAGCGCCAGCAGCAGGCTCGACCCCGCTTCCGGCGTCAGGCCGAGGTTGGCGAAGGGCAGCGCGAAGCGCGACGTGGCGCCTGCGTAGACGAGGTCGCAGTGCAGCAGCAGCGTGGTGCCCACGCCGACGGCGACGCCTTCGACGGCGGCGACGAACGGCTTCTGCACGTTCGCCACGCCGCTGATGAAGCGGAACACCGGCGCGCTGTCGTCCATCGGCGGCGTGGCGACGAAATCGGCCAGATCGTTGCCGGCGGTGAAGTTGCCGCCGGCGCCGCAGATCAGGATGACGCGCGCCGCAGGGTCGGATTCGGCGCTTGCCAGCGCGTCGGCCATGGTCTGGTACATCTCGGCGGTGAGCGCGTTCTTCTTCTCCGGGCGCGCCATCTCGATCCGGAACACGCCGTCGGTGAGTCCGATGCGGACAGTCTCGCTCATCGTTGCTTCCTCTGGTGTTCGACCGATTGCCGGGCATCCGGCGCAGGCGGTCGGCCCATTCTACTTGGTCGGCCGCCGGCGCTGCTCGCCGGCTTCACGCAGCGGCGGGGGCGGCCGGCGCTCCATCGAGGATCGCCCTGATCTTCTTCGCGTAGTCGGCGCTTTCCCGATCGCCGGTCACCAGCGCGATCTGACCTGGCCCGGCGATCCCGACTCCCAGCTGCACCGCCCGCGCGATCTGCTCCTGCTCGAAGATGCGGCCGCGGCTGACCTCGGGCGTGGTCCCGAAATGGCGCAGCAGCGCCACGCCCACGGCGTCGACGGCGATGCGGTCGGTGGCGGCGAGCACGACGCCCGCATCGACCCGCTGGCCCTGGTCGGGGCCGCCGTTCACGAACGCCTCGACGCCGTCGAGCACGATCAGGTCGCAACGGTATGCCGCATTGATCTCGGCGATCATCAGGCGCTGATGCTTTGAGCCGTGCAGCTCGCGCATGAAGTCGTGGGGATTGCCGGGGACGCGCTTGGCCGCGAGCCCCACCGAGTTCTTCAGCGACATCGTGAAGTGACCGCCGTAGCGATGCGTCTTCAGGCAGCAGGTCTGGACGATGCCGCCTGCCTTGCGCACGCGCCGCGGCAGCGCGAATCCCTGCTGCCAGTGGCTTTCGGGCAGCGCGATCAGGTCCCAGTCGTCCGCGCCCAGCTCGTCGAAGGCGACGACCCCGGCATCGAATTCCTTCGCCGTCCGGAACACGCGCTTCTGCTCCATCACCTCGCGCGTGTTCCCCATGCCGCTGCGATCGCCCACGGTCAACCGACCGGCGCCCAGGCCCCTGAGCTTTCCCAGCAGCGCGGCCAGCGTGTCCTCGTGCGTGGAGCCGGGCGGCTTGTCGGCGCTGTTGAAGTTCGGCTTGACGAAGACATCCTTCCCGTCGAAGCGCCCGATCTCCAGCAGCTCGATGGCGCGGGCGACGCCCGCCGCGCGATCCATCGTCTTCACGAAAGCCACGCGCGCGATCGGCGGCGCCGTCGGCGGCAACTCGAGACCGCCGGCAACCGAGGGGGTCAGGATGGCGCCCGGCAGGCCCGTTGCGCTCCGGATGAACTCTCTGCGATTCATGGCATGCCTCCGACCAACGCGGCTTTCGGGCTAAGGTCCGGTCATGATATCTCCGGAACGCCGGGCCGGTCATGTGGCAGACTGCGACAGTGGCAGACTGCGTCGGTGGCAGGGCAGGTAGCGCATGGATCGGCAGCAGGGGCATGCGCGGCGCGCGGCGTCGGTGCCTGCGACGAAACGAAGCGGCGGCGAGCGCCGGGCAGGAGGTCGACATGCAGCTGAAGGACAGATCCGCGATCGTCACCGGCGCCGCCAGCGGCATCGGCCGGGAGATCGCGCTCAGGTTTGCGCGCGAAGGCGCCAGGGTCGCGATCGCCGACCTGAACGCGGCGGCGGCGGAAGCCGTCGCCGCGGAGATTCGCGCGCGCGGCGGCGAGGCCGTCGGCGTCGCGATGGACGTCTGCAGCGAGGACGCGGTGAACGCGGGCGTGAACGCGACGGTCGCCGCGTTCGGCGGCGTCGACATCCTCGTCAGCAACGCCGGCATCCAGATCGTGCACCCGCTGGAGGAGTTCAGCTACGCCGACTGGAAGCGGATGCTGGCGATCCACCTCGACGGCGCGTTTCTCACCACGCGCGCCTGCCTGCCGCACATGTACCGGTCGGGCCGCGGCGGCAGCGTCATCTACATGGGCTCGGTGCACTCGAAGGAGGCGTCGAAGCTGAAGGCGCCGTACGTGACGGCCAAGCACGGGCTGCTGGGCCTGGCCAAGGTGGTGGCGAAGGAGGGTGCGCCCCACGGCGTGCGCGCCAACGTGATCTGCCCGGGATTCGTGCGCACGCCGCTGGTCGACCGGCAGATTCCGGAACAGGCGAGGGCGCTCGGGATCAGCGAGGAGGACGTGGTCGCGAAGGTGATGCTGAAGGACACCGTCGACGGCCAGTTCACGACCGTCGAGGACGTGGCGGACGTCGCGCTGTTCTTCGCCGCGTTCCCGAACAACGCGCTGACCGGCCAGTCGCTGGTCGTCAGCCACGGCTGGTTCATGGAGTGAGATCGGCGGCGTCCGCCGGCGGCTCGCGTGGAGCGCCGAGGGCGCACCGGGGAGCGGCGAGGGTCGCCTCCACCGCGGGGCTCGTGGTATCGTGAAATCCTGGCATTCGGGGAGAGGCAGATGGCCGGATCGCTGACCGTGGTGGAGGCAATCATGAATGGACGGTTGATGTGCGCGTTCGTCGTCGCTGCGGCGCTCGGCACCGCCGCCGTGCCCGCGCTCGCGGGCACCTGTTACGAAGTCATCGACCGGAACGGAGTCGTGATCGTCCGCGACACGAGTACTCCGGTCGACCTCAGCACGGCCGGAGCGCCGGCCCGCGATGCGATGCGCAGCCGCGGCGAGCTCCTCGTCATCTTCGACGTCGACACCTGCATGGTGCTCGGACGCGCCACCCCGACCGGCAGCAGGACGCTCACCACCGACGAGATCGTCGCCGGCTGGCGGCCGACGCAGCTCGAGGGCAAGAGCAGCTGGGGCACGTATTCGTCGCGCTACGGCGGCATGCTGACACCGACGCAGACGTCGTCGCGGTGACCCCGCGCCACCGGGGGGCGCCCCGGTGAGCACGGCGCCCGACGCCCCGCACGGCGGGGCAGCGGCGGCGCGCGAGCCGGTGCTAAGCCCGGTGGACCGCGTGTCGGAACTGCTCTTCGGCCTGTTCATGGCGCTCACGTTCGTGGGTGCCGTGTCGGCGGCCGATGCGGGGCGTGAACAGCTGCGGTCGATGTTCGCCGCCGCGCTGGGCTGCAATCTCGCGTGGGGTCTCGTCGACGCGGTCATGTACCTGGTTCGCACCGTCACCGATCGCGGCCGGCTGTACACGCTCGTGCGCTCGGTCCGCGCCGCCGCCGACGCGGAATCCGGGCGCAGGCTGATAGAGACGGCGCTGTCGCGCGACGCTGCGGGCCTCGTCTCGACGCCGGAGATCGAGGCGATTCGCGGGCGCATCGTCGCGCTGGCCGCGCTGACGCCTCTGCCGGCGCGACCCAGGCTCAATCGCGACGACCTCGTCGCCGCACTGGCGATATTCCTGATCGTCGTCGCGTCGACCTTTCCCGTCGTGCTGCCCTTCGCGCTGATCGACGACGTTGGCGTGGCGAAGAACGTCTCGCGCGCCGTCGCGCTGGCGATGCTGTTCCTCGGCGGACTCGCTCTCGGACGCTACGCGGGCTACGGCAGCTGGAGAGTGGGATTCCTGATGGCCGGGCTGGGCGCAGCGCTGGTCGGCGCGATCAGGGCGCTCGGCGGATGAAGCCCCCGCCGCAGGTGCCGTCCCGGATCGCGGCAGGGGCTGCAGGATAAACCTGCGATCCGGCATAATCCGCCAGTTCCTTACCATTCAGGGGTCAGCATGCAAGTGAAAACCTTCAATGCACCGGCTTTGCGGTGGGCCGGCGTCTCCCTCCTCGTGGGCGCCGTCCTGCTCGCGGGCTGCGCGTCCACCGGCGACTCGGGCGGCAACGTCATGGGCAGCGGGACCGCGGTGACCGCCAGCGAGCCTTCGCGCATGACCACGAGCGGCTTCCTGTCGGACTACGCGCGGCTGAAGCCGACGTCGTGGGGCGACGGCGTCGAGTGCTGGCGTGCCGCCAATCTCGACGTGAAGCAGTACGACAAGGTGATGATCGCGCGCATGACGGTCACGCTCAAGCCCGACCAGCAGCAGGGCATCGATCCGACCGACCTCAAGGCGCTGACCGACTATTTCCACGATTCGCTGGTGAATGCTTTCAAGGGGCAGACGCAGGTCGTCGAGGCGGCCGGCCCCGGAGTCGCCGTGATGCGGGTCGCGCTGACCAACCTGGTGCCGACGGGCGTGGTCCAAAGCGTCACCGGCACGCTGGTGCCGTACGGGTTCGTCGCCGAAGCGGGCGCGGGCGCGGCGGCGGGCCGGCCGGCAGGGTCCACGCCCTACATGGGCGAGACCGGCATGGAAATGCAGTTCCGCGACGGCGCCAGCGGCGCCATCCTGGCCGAGTGCCGCGACACCGAGATCGGTCGCAAGTACGCGGCCAACATGAACGCGGGGGCGGTCGGCGCGGCGCAGACCTGGGCGAGCGGCTATCTGAACTCGTTCCAGAGCTGGTCCTACGCCAGGAACGCCTTCGACAAGTGGGCGACGCTCACCGCGCAGCGCTTCGCCGCCCTGCGCGCGGGCAACTAGGCGTCGCCGGCCGACTGCACCGGTGCCTGCATGCCGCAACTGCGGCGCGTCCGTGACCGGCGAATACTGCGCCGCCTGCGGACAGGAGACGCAGTTGAAGCTGCCGACCGCGCGCGCCTTCCTGCGCGAGGCCGCCGGACGCTACGTCTCGCTGGACGGCAGGCTCTGGCGCACGCTCGTCGCGCTGCTGTTTCGCCCCGGGTTCCTCACGCGGGAGTATCTGGAGGGCCGCAGGCGCCGCTACATTCGGCCTGCGCGCCTGTTTCTGGTGCTGTCGCTGGCGCTCTTCGCCGCGATCCGGCTGTTCGGCAGCGCGCCGAACTTCGTCGACGAAGCTCTGGCCGGGAACACCGACGCGGCGACGGGCGCTCGCCCTGCGGCGAATCCGGCGGTGAAATTCGAACGGGACGACGGCGGCGTCACCATCAGCATGCCTGCCGGCGTGGTCGACGCGGATCCCGAATGGCATCTGGACCTGACCGGAACGAACGTACCGCTGGCGCAGGAATTGACAAAGCCCTTCGAGCGTTTCAACCAGCTCGGCCGCCAGGAGAAATCCGAACAGGTGTTCCTGGGCGCGGTGCGCTACGGCCCCTACGCGATGTTCGTGCTGCTGCCGTCGTTCGCGCTGCTGCAGACGATCGCCTACCTCGGGCGGGGACGCCGCTATCCCGGCCGGCCCAGCCGCTACGCCGAGCATCTCGTCTTTGCCGCCCACCTGCACGCCTTCCTGTTCCTGGCCGCCGTGCTGGCGCTGGCGATACCGCTGGCGTGGGCAAGGGGCGCGCTCGGCGTCTGGTGCGTGCTCTACGGATTGCGCGCGACGAAGGTCGTGTACCGCGGCGGATGGACCGGGCTTTTCGTGCGCGGCGTTTTCGTCGGCACCACGTATTTCATGCTGTTCGCGCTGGTCGTCGCGGTCCTGCTGCTGTTCGCCGTCCTGGTGCGGTGATCGCAACGCAGGGCTGCGTGCCGTAGGCGACGCCGCGGCCTTGCGTCGTCGGCCACGGACCGGCCTGGTGCCGCTCCAGCGCCGCGCCGGCCACGGCCACGAGCCACTGGAAGTGCAATTGCGTGCGACAATTACCAACGTGTGCGAGAAGCTTTCGATCGCACCGTCACATCGGCAAACGACACAGGAGCGGAAATGAAGCCAGGTATCGTTGGGATGTTGGCGTTGACTGTCGCCTTGGCGGCCGAAGCGGGCGCGCAGCAGTACGTCTATCCGGCCAAGGGGCAGTCGCCGCAGCAGCAGAAGTCCGACGAGGCGGCCTGCTACACCTGGGCGGTGCAGCAGACGGGGTTCGATCCCGCCAAGCAGGCGGCTCAGCCGGCCGCCGCCACGCCGCCGACGACGGCGACGGGAACGACGCCCGGCGCCGGAGCTCGCGGCGCGGCGCGCGGTGCGATTGTGGGCGAGGCCATCGGCGGCGACGCCGGAGCCGGTGCCGCCGCGGGTGCGGCAGCGGCGCGCGGCCAGAGCCGCAAGCAGAACGCGGCCGCCGCGCAGCAGAGTCAGCAACAGGCGCAGGCCGCCGCGCAGCAGAAGCAGGCGGCTTTTGCCAAGGCGCGCGGCGCGTGCCTCGAGGGACGCGGGTACACGGTCAAGTAAGTCCCCCCAGCTTCGGCCGGAGTGCGGTCGACCGCCCGGCACGCGCAAGGTCCAAACAGGAATTGGAGCACCAACGATGAACCCATTTCGCATGTTCGCAGCCGCGCGTCGCGGCAAGCCCTCACGCTGGATCGGGCTGCTGGGGGCAACCCTGCTTCTGGCCGGGTCGCTCCATGCCGGGGCGCAGGCGCCGTCGGCGTCGGGCGGCGCGGCACCCCCGCCCTCGGCCGAGGAGCTCGCCAGGCTGGTCGGGCCGATCGCGCTCTACCCGGACGACCTGATCGCGATCGTGCTGCCGGCGTCGACCAGCCCGCTGCAGCTGGTGCAGGCGGACCGCTTTCTCGACAAGAGGAAGGCCGATCCCAAGCTCGCCGTCGACGACAAGTGGGACGACGCGGTCAAGTCGCTGCTCAACTACCCCGACGTCGTGAAGATGATGAGCGGCGACCTCGACTGGACCAGCGAGCTCGGCGAAGCGGTCGTCGCCGACCAGGGCGCGGTGCTGGAGGCCATCCAGAGCTTTCGCCGCAGGGCGCAGGCGGCGGGCAACCTCAAGTCCGACGCCAAGCAGGTGGTGACGGTCGAGAAGGAGATCATCACCGTCGTCCCGGCCGATCCGCAGGTGATCTACGTGCCGCAGTACAACCCGTCGACCGTCGTCGTCTACGGTGCGGCGCCGATGTACGGCTACTACCCGACGCCTTACCCGTCGTACTACTACCCGTATGCGCCCGGTGCCGCCATGGCCGCCGGCGTGATCTGGGGCGCGGCGATCGGCGCGGCGTGGAGCGGCAACCACTACGGTGCGAACTACGGCGGCAACGCCAACATCAACATCAACCGCAACACCAACATCAACACGGGCAACATCAACACCGGCAACATCAACCGGGGCAACGTCAATAGCGGCAACGTCAACCGCGGCGGCGCCGGCCAGGCAGGCGGCGGCAGCGCCTGGAAGTCGAACAAGCAGCCCGGCCAGGTCAGCAATTCGGTCGGCAAGACGGCTTCGTCCAACCGTGCGGGCGACGCGCGCGGCGGCGCCGGCGGCTACGGTTCGGCCGGAGCCGGGG
>CAIWHR010000239.1 GCA_903912485.1 uncultured beta proteobacterium
AGATTTCCGCTTTCCTCTCGCTACAGCCCCCTATTGCCGGCCGAAACACCCCTTCGACCTGAAATTCGACAATCGTCACCTTGCCAATTCGCTGCAAAGCCTTGCTGGGCGCGGGTCTCGGGGTTTCCTGACAGGCACTAGATTGGCATCGTGGTTGGTGGTTACGGTGTGCCGGCCGTTTACCGGCAAGCGTCAACAGGAGCAAGTCATGAGCGTGAACAAGGACCAGGTCGACGGACGGATCAAGGAAGCGCAAGGCAAGATCAAGGAAGTCGCCGGCATCATCGTGGGCGACGCGACGATGGAAGCGAAGGGCAAGATCAAGAAGACGCTCGGCGAGGCGCAGGCCAGGTTCGGCGACGTCAAGCACGACGTGAAGGAAGCCAAGGCGAACGCCTGACGCACGCCAGCTGTTCCGGATGTACACAGGGGGTTGCCGGCGTTGCCGGCAACCCCCTGCGCTTGCAGGCTGTCGGGATTACGAGGCCGAGGCTCCGCCGCGCGACAGTCCGAGCCCGACGATGACGCCACCCAGCGCGCAGATCGACATCATCTGCCAGGGCTTCGCCCGCACGTACGCATCGGTCGCGCGTCCGGCGGCGCGTGTTCTCGCGACCGCGACGTCCTGCAGTTCGGAGATGCGGGCCTTGATCGCGTTCAGCGATTGCTCCGCCCTGGCGCGCACTCCGGCGACCTGCTCTCCGGTCTGCCCGGCGGTGGCCTTCAGCAGCTGCTCGACGTCGGCGGCGAGGATCCTCAGGTCGACCAGCAGCTTTTCAGTGGTGACCACGTCGCTTCCCGTCCTTCTCAACCAATTCATCGTGTTCATGTGCAATGACCTCGTAAGCTGTTTTCAGTTCGTGTTTGCCGGGCGACCGTCGGGCCGGATCGTCACAGACTCCGCCGCCCGTTGATGACGTTGACCAGGACCATGATGAGGGCGACCACCAGCAGGATGTGGACGAAGCCGCCCATGGTGTAGGACGTGACGAGTCCGAGGAGCCAAAGGATGATCAGAACAACTGCGATCGTATAGAGCATGGGATGCACCTTTTCGTTGTCCGGTTTCCCGGTTGTGGGTCGACTTGCGTTTACGCATCGGCTGCCTGGAACGTCATCCGGAGCCGGTCGGATTTCCGCCGCGACCCGAATCAAGCAACTGCCGGCGGCGTGCTGTGCCTTGTGTCTCGAGCCTCGATGGGAAATGTGCGCCGATCGAAGGATGTCGTCTGTTCGGGAGCGCACACGGCGGGGCGCGCCGCGCGGCGTCGGCACGGTTCCCGCCGGTACACCGCAGGCGCGCGCCGGATCGACGCCGCCGCCCGGGCGGGTCGAATGGTGTGCCGCCGCACAGACGTCGCCGCGCACCCGGCGCAGTGTTGGCGGGCGGTCATTCCGGACCGGAAGCAGGCATCGCCCGTTGCGGCACGAGTCGAGAGGAAACCAAAATTCAAATGCAGCTCGAACCGCCGGCAGATGTGCCGAGGACGCAGGCCGGAACTTCCTTCCGGCAGTCGATGATGGGACGGGGGGCGCGCCCCGGCACCGTGGTGTCCGCCGTCTCCGCGCCGGCGCCGGCGCCGCCCGGGGTCAACGCCGATCCGCTGCGTTCGGGGGGGGCCGAGCAGGCGCCGACCGCCGCCGGCATCGTCGTCATCGACGACCAGTCGCCGGAAGCGAGCCTGCTGGCGGACTTTCTGCGCGGCGCCGGTTACCGCCGCGTGGCGACGCTGTCGGGCTGCGCCTTCACCGTGCAGGCGCTCGAGGAGGCGCGACCGGATCTGGTGCTGCTCGACCTGGGCATGACGCGCGCCGATGCGTTCGAGGTGCTGCGCTGCATGCAGGCCGACCGCGTGCTGCGTCACGTTCCGGTGATCGTCCTCGCGGCGCAGGACGAGCTTGCGAGCCGCCTGCACGCATTCGAGGTTGGCGCTGCCGACTTCCTCGTCAAGCCGCTCGATGCCGGCGAATTCGCCCGGCGCCTGCGCAATGCGCTGGCGGCCAAGGCGTATCGCGGCCAGGTGACGCATACCGACCCGCTCACGGGCCTGCCCAACCGCGAGTCGCTGCTGCTGCTGCTCGACGAGGCGCTCGAGCGGGCGCTGCAATGCGGAACCGTCGGCGCGGTGATGCAGTTCGGACTGGACCGCTTCGACCAGCTCGGCGATGCGCTCGGACCGGCCGTCAGCGACGAACTGCTGCAAGCCGTTTCGCAGCGGCTGCTGGCCGGGTTGCGCGACAGCGGCGTCGCGGGACAGGCGTCTGCCTCGTCCGCCACGGCGGTGCTGACGCGCGGCAGCGGCGACGAGTTCACCGTGCTGCTTCCGGTGCTGGAGGGGGCCGACGGGGCTGCCGTGGTGGCGGGACGGATGATCGAGCGGATGGCGGCGCCGTTCGCCGTGGGCGGGTACGAGGTGTTCGTTTCGTGCCGCGTCGGCACCGCGGTGTTTCCGCGCGACAGCGCCGACAAGGACATGCTGCTCAAGCAGGCGGGCCTCGCCCGGCATTGCGCGGGGAACGTCGGGCGCATGTCCAGCCGGGGCTTCAAGTTCTATACCGATGAGCTCAACGCGCAGTCGCTGCAGCGTCTTGGCGTGGAGCGCGAGCTGCACCATGCGCTCGAACGCGACGAATTCAGGGTCTACTACCAGGCGAAGGTGGACGTGGCCAGCGAATGCCTGTGCGGCGCCGAGGCGCTGGTGCGCTGGCAGCATCCCTGGCGCGGTCTGCTCGATCCGGGCGAATTCATCGCCGTCGCCGAGGACGCAGGCCTCATCGTCCGGCTGGGCGAATGGGTTCTGCGCGAGGCGATGCGGCAGACAGCCGCGTGGCAGCGCAGCGGCCTGTCGATACCGCAGGTCGCGGTCAATGTCTCGAGCCAGCAGCTGCAGCGAGCCGAGCTCTACGACGAGGTGCGCGAAGCGCTTGGCGCCGCCGGCCTGGGCGGATCGGCGCTATGCCTCGAGCTGACCGAATCGGCCATCATCGACAGCGGGGCACAGGTCACCGGCACGCTCGAAGCCATCAAGCGGCTCGGCGTGCAGCTGTCGCTCGACGATTTCGGCACCGGCTACTCGTCGCTGACGTACCTGCGCCGCTTTCCCATCGACGAGATCAAGATCGACCGCTCGTTCGTTTCCGACTGCGACAGCAACGCCGACAGCTCCGCCATCGCCGCGGCCATCATCTCGATGGCGCACGCGCTTGGCCTGCGCGTCGTCACCGAAGGGGTGGAGACGGCGGAGCAGCTCGAAGTCATGCGCGACTCCCGTGCCGATGCGCTCCAGGGTTACCTGTTTGCGCGTCCGCTGTCGGCCGACGACTTCGGCGCCCTGCTGGCAATGGCCTTGCCGAAGACGCCGGGCGGCGCGGCGACGCCGCTGCCGCGCGCCGGCGGCTGAGTCGGATGGTTGCCACGCGCCGCTTCGCCGGCGCGAAAGCCCGTACGCGCCGGCTATGTACGACCGCGCACAGACGCTTCGCCGGTGGCGGGGCATCCTGATCGCCTTGTTGCCCGTCGCCACCGGATGCCGGCGCGGGAGGCAAGCCGCAGCTCCATCGGAGTTCCGGCATGCGCAACGAACCCGGAGGAAACATCGATGAATGCAAGGTGGAGAAACACGCTGGTGGCGATCGGAATGGCGGTCGCGACGCAGGCTGCGGCACAGGTCAGCTTCTACGAGAACGACGACTTTGGCGGTCGCTCGTTCAGCACCGGGAAGCAGGTCCGCGATTTCTCGCGCATCGGGTTCAACGATCGCGCCTCGTCGGTCGTGGTTCTGCGCGACCGCTGGGAAGTCTGTGAAGACGCCCAGTTCAGCGGTCGCTGCGTCGTGCTGCGCGCGGGCAGGTATCCGTCGCTGGCCGCGATGGGCCTGAACGACCGCGTCTCGTCGGTGCGTGCCGTGAAGACGACCGCGCGCATCGACGACAACCGCTACGCGCCCGCCCCGGTTCCCGTCTACGACGATCATCGCCGCGGCAACGAGCGCCTGTACCAGGCGAACGTCACGTCGGTCAGGGCCGTGGTCGGGACGCCCGAGCAGCGATGCTGGATCGAGCGCGAGGAGGTCGTCCAGCAGCAGGGCGGCGCCAACGTTCCCGCGGCGATCGCCGGCGCGGTCATCGGCGGCATTCTCGGCCACCAGGTTGGCGGCGGGCGCGGCAACGACATCGCCACGGCGGGCGGCGCCGTCGCCGGCGCCGCGTTGGGCGCCAACGTCGGTCAGGGCGGCGCAACGCAGGTGGTCACGCAGGACGTCCGGCGCTGCGCCAGCACGCCGAGCCGTTCGCGGCCCGACTACTGGGACGTCAGCTACAACTTCCGCGGCCAGGAACACCGCATCCAGATGACCGCCGCCCCGGGACCCACGGTCACCGTCAACAGCGACGGCGAGCCGCGGGCCTAGCGCCCCGGACGACGCGACGCAGCGAACGGTTCCCCCGGAGCCGCTTCGTTGTCAATCGCTGCCCTGCCCGCCGCGCGCCGGCAGATCGTGGCGCTTTGGGCGGTCGCTTGTGTTCGGTGCCGCACGGAGAACAGATCAGAGAGCGGGGATCATTCCGCAGTTGCAGGGACATTTCATTTCCAGCGGTCATTCGTCCACCAAGCAGGGAGTACGCGATGAGCAGCATCTCCGGTTCCAACCCTCAGTCCGGGCACTTGGCGCCCCGGGTTTTCGCAGCGCGAGCGAGGTCCGGTTGCCGGCGTTTCGGTCTGCTGGCAGGTGCGGGATTCGCCGCATTGCTGTCGTTATCCTCACCGGCAGCGGCGCAGACGTTTCTGGGTACGGCGCAACCCTACGCGGTCCTGGCCGGTTCCGCGGTGACCTGCACGAGCTCGGCCAACATCACCGGGGACCTGGGCATCTCGCCGAATGGCGCGAGCTCGATCACCGGCCCGTGCACGGTGACCGGAGCGACCAACGTTGCCGCGGCCGCGGCCGGGGCCAAGACCGATCTCGTCACGGCGTACAACACCCTGGCGGGCCAGAGCTGCAATGCCATCCTGACCGGCCAGGATCTGGGCGGACTGACGCTCACGCCGGGCGTCTATTGCTTCTCGAGTTCGGCGCAGTTGACGGGAACGCTCACGCTGAACGCGCAGGGCAACCCTGACGCGGTGTTCATCTTCCTGATCGGGAGCACGCTCACGACCGGGAGCAGTGCGGCAGTCAGCGTGATCAACGGCGGCCCGACGACAAGCTGCGGCGTGTCGTGGCAGGTTGCCAGTTCCGCGACGCTCGGCACTGCCACTAGCTTCGTCGGTAACATCATCGCGCTATCCAGCATAACGCTGAATACTGGCGCCGGCGTGTCCCCAGGCAGAGTCCTTGCGCGCAACGCCGCGGTGACGCTGGACACGAGCACGGTTTCAGCCGCCGCGTGTGCCGGCTACGGCGGGACCGGCCTGCCTCCCGCACCTGGTCAGGGGTCCATCACCATCGTCAAGAACACGATCGGCGGCAACGGGACCTTCAACTTCATCGGTGCGCAATCGTTCTCCATCGTGACCGCTGGTGGGGCCGGCAGCAACGCCACAGCCTTCGCCTCGGTGAGCCCGGGCACTTACAACGTGACGGAGACCGTGCCGGCGGGTTGGAACCTGACCGGGCTCAGCTGCTCGAACGGGAGCACGGTGAATGTCGGCACGGCGACGGCGAACGTAGCGGTGGCTGCGGGGGCGGCCGTGATCTGCACGTTCACCAACACCGTGGTCGGGCCGGCGACCGGCATCCCGACGCTGTCCGAGTGGGCGCTGATCCTGCTGGCGACGCTGCTGGCGGTGACCGGCTGGCTGCAAACCCGCCGGCGTCGCTAGAACGGAGCTAGAACAGCCCGACGATCCTGCCGTCGTCGTCGACGTCGATGGCGTTGGCCGACGGCACTTTCGGCAGCCCCGGCATCGTCATGATGTCGCCGCAGACCATGACGATGAACTCGGCGCCGGCGGCGAGGCGCACCTCGCGGACGTTGATCACGTGCCCCGACGGCGCGCCGCGCAGCTGCGGATCGGTCGAGAACGAGTACTGCGTCTTGGCCACGCACACCGGGTAGCGGCCGTAGCCTTCCTCCTGCAGCCGCCTGATCTGCCCGCGCACCTTGCTGTCGGCGGTCACCTCGGACGCGCCGTAGATCTTCTGCGCGATGGCGGTGACCTTCTCCCACAGCGTCGCCTCCTCGTCGTAGACGAACTTGAAGTTGGTCGGCGTGGTGTCGATCATGTCGACCACCGCGCGGGCGACGTCCTCGGCGCCCTTGCCGCCTTCGGCCCAGTGCCGCGCGACGATCACCGGCGCGTTCTGGTGCGCCATCCTGCGCTTCAGGAGCTCGATCTCGGCGTCGGTGTCGAAGGTGAAGTGGTTGATCGACACGACGCAGGGCAGCCCGTAGTGGTTGCGCACGTTGTTGACGTGGCGCTCCAGGTTGGCGATGCCCTTTTCCAGCGCCGTCAGGTTCTCCCTGTTCAGCTCCTTGAGGTCGACGCCGCCGTGGTACTTGAGCGCGCGGATGGTCGCGACGATGACGACCGCGTCGGGGCGCAGGCCGCTCTTCCGGCACTTGATGTCGATGAACTTCTCGGCGCCGAGATCGGCGCCGAAGCCGGCCTCGGTCACCACGTAGTCGCCGAGCTTCAGCGCCGTCTTCGTGGCGATCACCGAGTTGCAGCCGTGCGCGATGTTGGCGAACGGGCCGCCGTGGATGAACGCCGGGCTGTTCTCCAGCGTCTGCACGAGGTTCGGATGCAGAGCGTCCTTCAGGAGCGCGGTCATCGCGCCCTGCGCCTTGAGGTCGCGGGCGAGGATCGGCTTCTGCTCGCGCGTGTAGCCGACGACGATCTTGGAAATCCGCTCCTTCAGGTCCTTGAGGCTGGTCGCGAGGCAGAAGATCGCCATGATCTCGGACGCGACGACGATGTCGAAGCCGTCCTCGCGCGGGTAGCCGTTGCCCGGCCCGCCCAGCGAGACGACGATGTCGCGCAGCGCGCGGTCGTTCATGTCCATCACCCGCTTCCAGGCGATGCGGCGGACGTCGAAGCCCAGCTCGTTGCCGTGGTGGATGTGGTTGTCGATCAGCGCGGCGAGCAGGTTGTTGGCGAGCCCGATGGCGTTGAAGTCGCCGGTGAAGTGCAGGTTGATGTCCTCCATCGGCACCACCTGCGCGTAGCCGCCGCCGGCAGCCCCCCCTTTCATCCCGAACACCGGCCCCAGCGAAGGCTCGCGCAGGCAGATCACCGCCTTCTTGCCGATGCGGTTGAGCGCGTCGCCCAGGCCCACCGTCGTCGTCGTCTTGCCTTCGCCGGCGGGCGTCGGGCTGATCGCGGTGACCAGGATCAGCTTGCCGTCGGGCCGGTCGGCCAGCGTGTCGATGTAGGCGAGCGAGACCTTCGCCTTGTAGTGGCCGTAGGGCTCGAGCGATTCCTCGGGAATGCCGAGCTTCGCGGCGATTTCGGTGACGCGGAGCATCTTCGCTTTCTGGGCAATCTCGATATCGCTGGGCATGCGGTGACCTCTGGCTCGTGGGTGTCGTTGGAATCGGCCGGCGCGGCCGGCGCCGTGGTCGATGCGGGGTCGATGCGCGGTCCCTGCGCGCTCAGCGCGCGGCCTCGACGAGCGACAGCGCCTGGCCGCCGCCGAAGCTCGTCGCCGGGGTCACGCTGCCGCCCGGCGTCACCCGCACCGCGCAGTACTTGAACTCGGGGATCTTGCCGAACGGGTCCAGCGCCGCGTGAGTGAGGATGTTGGCCGCGGCTTCGTAGTAGCAGAACGGGATGAAGACCGCGCCGCGCGGCGTGCCCTCGTCGGCGCGCGCGGTCAGGCTGATCCGGCCGCGCCGCGATTGGACGGTGACGACGTCGCCGGGCAGCGCGTCGAGGCCGGCGAGGTCGAGCGGATGGAGGGTCGCCACCGGCCCCGGCTCGATGGCGTCGAGCACCAGCGTGCGCCGCGTCATGCTGCCGGTGTGCCAGTGCTCGAGCTGGCGCCCGGTGATCAGCACCATCGGGTAGTCGGCGTCGGGGCGCTCCGCTGCGGGGATGATGTCGGCGGGGACGAAGCGCGCGCGGCCGGTTGGCGTCGGAAACGCCTCGGTGAACACCACGCGCTCGCCCGGATCGCCCTCGACTTCGCAGGGGTAGGTGACGGCGGACTCGGCTTCGAGCCGCTCCCAGGTGATCCCGGCGATCGACGGCATTGCGCGGCGCATTTCGTCGAACACGTCGCGGGGGCCCGCGTAGTTCCAGTCGAGACCCATGCGGCGCGCGATTTCCTGAATGAGCTCCAGGTCCTGGCGCGCTTCCCCCGGCGGTTGCAGCGCCTGCCGGCCGAGCTGCACCAGCCGGTCGGTGTTGGTGAACGTGCCGGTCTTTTCCGGGAACGCGGACGCCGGCAGCACGACGTCGGCTAAGTACGCGGTCTCGGTGAGGAAGATGTCCTGCACGACCAGCCAGTCGAGCTTCGCCAGCGCGCTGCGCGCGTGGCGGACGTCGGGGTCCGACATCGCCGGGTTCTCGCCCATCACGTACATGCCGTTGATCTCGCCGCGATGGACGGCGTCCATGATCTCGACGACGGTGAGGCCGGGCCTGGGGTCGAGCTGCGTCCCCCACAGCTGCTCGAACTTCCGACGCGCGTCGGGGTTGGCCACGCGCTGGTAGTCGGGGTACATCATCGGGATCAGCCCCGAGTCCGACGCGCCCTGCACGTTGTTCTGGCCGCGCAACGGGTGCAGCCCCGCGCCGGGACGGCCGATCTGGCCGGTCAACAGCGCCAGCGCGATCAGGCAGCGGGCGTTGTCGGTGCCGTGGACGTGCTGCGAGATGCCCATCCCCCACAGGATCATCGAGCCCTTCGACGTCGCGTACAGCCGCGCCACGTCGCGAATCGTCGCGGCGGGGATGCCGCACAGCGGCGCCATCGCCTCGGGGCTGTAGCCCTCGACGTTCTTCCGGACCGCCTCGTAGCCGTCGGTGCGCGCGGCGATGAACGCGGGATCGACGAGGCCCTCGGCGACGATCACGTGCATCATCGCGTTGAGCAGCGCCACGTCGGTGTCGGGCTTGAACTGCAGCGTGTGCGTCGCGTGGCGGGCGAGCTCCGACCGGCGCGGATCGGCGAGGATCAGCTTCGTCCCCCGCTTGACCGCGTTCTTGATCCAGGTGGCGGCGACCGGGTGGTTGACGATCGGGTTGGCGCCGATCACGAACACCACGTCGGCCTTCAGCACGTCGAGCACCGGGTTCGACACCGCGCCCGAGCCGATGCCTTCGAGCAGCGCGGCCACACTCGATGCGTGGCAAAGCCGCGTGCAGTGGTCGACGTTGTTGGTGCCAAAGCCGGTGCGCACCAGCTTCTGGAAGAGGTAGGCCTCCTCGTTGCTGCCCTTGGCCGACCCGAATCCGGCCAGCGCCTGCGGCCCCTTGCCGTCGCGGATCCCGCGCAGGCGGCCCCCGGCCAGCGCCAGCGCCTCCTCCCAGGTCGCTTCGCGGAATACGCTCGCGACGTCATCGGGGTCCATCGTGAACTCGGCCGACTTGGGCGCGTCGGCGCGCCGGATCAGCGGTTTCACCAGCCGCTGGCGGTGGTGGACGTAGTCGAAGCCGTAGCGGCCCTTGACGCAGAGGCGGCTCTGGTTGGCCAGCCCGTCGCGGCCTTCGACGCGGAAGATCTTCTCGTCCTTGATGTGGTAGGTCAGCTGGCAGCCGACGCCGCAATACGGGCACAGCGAGTCGACGGTCCGGTCGGCGACGATCTGCGCGGCGCCGCGCGCCGGCGACAAGGCGCCCGTCGGGCAGGCGGCGACGCACTCGCCGCAGGCGACACAGCTGCTCTCGCCCATCGGATCGCCGAGGTCGAACACGATTTCGGCGCGATGGCCGCGGAAGGCGTAGCCGATGACGTCGTTGACCTGTGTTTCGCGGCAGGCGCGCACGCAGCGCGTGCACTGGATGCAGGCGTCGAGGTTGACGGCGATGGCGGCGTGCGTGAGGTCGGCGGCGATGGCCGCGCGCGGGGCGAAGCGCGGCTTGCCGACCGCCAGCGCGGCGGCCCAGCGGTCGAGTTCGGAGTCCGGGCGCTGCGCCGTGGCCGGCATGTCCGAGCACAGCAGCTCGACGACCAGCTTCTGCGAATGCCGCGCGCGAGGGCTGTTCGCCTTGACCACCATGCCGGGCTTCGGCGCGCGGCAGCACGAGGGGGCGAGCGTGCGCTCGCCGTCGATCTCGACGACGCAGGCGCGGCAGTTGCCGTCGGCGCGCATGCCGTCGGTGTAGCAGAGGCGCGGGATCGCGACGCCGTGCCGGTCGGCCGCCTGCAGGATCGTCTCGTCGGGGCGCGCCGAGATCGCACGGCCGTCGAGCAGGAAGTCGATCACGGGGCCGTCCTCAGGCGATTTCATGCGGGAAATACCGGATCACGCAGCGGATGGGATTCGGCGCCGCCTGGCCCAAGCCGCAGATCGACGCGTCGCCCATCACCTGCGCCAGCTCCTCCAGCAGCGGCTGGTCCCAGCGCGGCGCGGCGAGCAGCTGCGCGGCTTTTGCCGTGCCGACGCGGCAGGGCGTGCACTGGCCGCAGGATTCGTCGGCGAAGAAGCGCATCACGTTGGCTGCCGCGTCGCGCGCGCGGTCGTGCTGCGACAGGATGATCACCGCGGCCGAGCCGATGAAGCAGCCGTGCGCGTTGAGCGTGTCGAAGTCGAGCGGGATGTCGCCCATCGACGCCGGCAGGATGCCGCCCGACGCGCCGCCCGGCAGGTACGCGTACAGCTCGTGCCCGGGCAGCATGCCGCCACAGTGCTCGTCGATCAGTTCGCGCACGGTGATCCCGGCCGGCGCGACGTGCACGCCGGGCTGGCGCACGCGGCCCGACACCGAGAACGAGCGCAGCCCGTGGCGGCCGCGGCGGCCGTGGCCGGCGAACCAGCCGGCGCCCCTTTCCAGGATGTCGCGCACCCAGAACAGCGTCTCCATGTTGTGTTCGAGCGTCGGCCGGCCGAAGAGACCCGCCTGCGCGACGTACGGCGGGCGCAGCCGCGGCATCCCGCGCTTCCCCTCGATCGACTCGATCATCGCCGACTCCTCGCCGCAGATGTACGCGCCGGCGCCGCGGCGCAGGTGGATCGCGGGCAGCGGGAACGGCGGGTCGGCCTGCAGCGCAGCGATCTCGCGGGCGAGGATGTCGCGGCAGCCCGCGTACTCGTCGCGCAGGTAGACGTAGATCTCGGCGACGTCGGCCGCCCACGCGGCGATCAGCATGCCTTCGAGAAAGCGGTGCGGGTCGCGCTCCAGGTAGTGCCGGTCCTTGAACGTTCCCGGCTCGCCCTCGTCGATGTTGACGGCGAGGAGCCGCGGCGCGGGTTCGGCGCGCACGATCCGCCACTTGCGTCCGGCCGGGAAGCCCGCCCCGCCCAGGCCGCGCAGGCCGGAATCCTCCATCGCCTTCAGCACGGCTTCGAGATCGCGGCCGCCGTCGACGCAGGCCTGCGCCGTCGCGTAGCCGCCCGCGGCGCGGTAGTCGGCGCAGCCGAGGTACGGGGCGACCACCGGCCGGACTGCGTCGGCGTTCACCGCGGCGGCCACCGCGGCGGTCGACGCGGCGTCCACCGGGTTCTGCCCGACCACCGCGACCGGCGCCGCGTGACAGCGGCCGACGCAGGGCACCGGCAGCACGCGCACGTCCGGCCCCAGGATCGCGGGCAGCCGCGCGAGCAGGTCGCCGGCGCCGGCGAGTTCGCAGGACAGGGAATCGCAGACGCGCACGGTGACCTTCGGCGGCAGCGCGTCGCCTTCCTTCACCACGTCGAAGTGGTGATAGAACGTCGCGACCTCGTAGACCTCGGTCATCGCGAGCTTCATCTCGGCCGCCAGCGCCACGACGTGCGCGGCCGAAATGGCCCCGTAGCGGTCCTGGATCCGGTGCAGGTACTCGATCAGCAGGTCGCGCCGCCGCGGGTCGACGCCGAGCAGCGCGCGGACCTCGGCCAGCGCCTGTGGCTCGGGCACGCGGCCCTTGAGCGCGGAACGGAGCTTGCGCCTGCCGCTGCCGGCGTCGGCGATCGGGATGACGCGCGGCGGTGCTGCGGGGTCGGGCATGGGGGCTCTGAGTTGCGAACGGTGGCGGATCGGGGACGAAGGCCGGGGCTAGCTGCCGAGCAGCGTCCCGACGTCGATCCCGGCGCCGCGCGCGAACTCGGCGGCGGACATCTTCTTGCCGTCCTCGGCCTTGAGCTTGAACACCTCGATCTGGCCGCCGTGCGCGGTGACGCGCAGGCTCTGCTCGCCGATCGCGGAGATCTCGCCGGGCTTGCCCCTGACGGCGCCGAAGGTACGGACCGGGTGCTTGCGCGCGTCGAAGATCTGGATCTTCCGGCCCGCGAGCGTGGTCCACGCGCCGGGCGCGGGATTGCAGCCGCGGATGACGTCGTAGACGTGGTCGACGTGGTCGTGCCAGTAGACCTTCGCCTCGGCGGCGCGGCACCAGCCCTCGTAGCTCGCCTGCGACTCGTCCTGCACCGTCTCGGTGTGGCGGCCGGCGACGACCAGGTCGGCCGCCTCCAGCATCGCCGCAACACCCAGCGGAAACAGCCGCTCGAAGTAGACGCTGCCCAGCGTGTCGTCGGGGCCGATGGCGGCTTCCTTCTGCAGGATCACCGGGCCTTCGTCGAGGCCGTCGGTGGGCCGGAATATGGTCAGTCCGGTGCGGGTCGCGCCGCGGATGATCGGCCAGTTGATCGACGACGGGCCGCGGTGCTTCGGCAGCAGCGACGGATGGTACTGGATCGTTCCCAGCCGCGGGATGGTGACGAAGTCCTGCGGCGCGAACTGCAGCACGTAGGCCATGACGCCGAGGTCGACGTCGAGCGAGCGCAGCGCCGCGCGCGCCTCGTCGCTCTTCAGCGAGGCGAACTGGAACACGCGGACGCTGCGTTCCTGTGCGGCGACCTTCAGCGGGTCGGGGCGCGCGCCTTCCTTCTCCGGCGCGCAGAAGACGCCGGCGACGTCGTCGCCGCGGGCGAGGAAAGCTTCCAGCACGGCCTTGCCGAAATCCTGCTGGCCGACAATCGCGAGTTTCATGTCAATCCTTCCTGGTCTCGATGTTCATGGCCGCGGCCGCCCCGGGTTGCGCGTTCAGATGACCTTCTCGGCGCGCAGCGCGGCGATCTGTTCCGCGCCGTAGCCGAGTTCCGCCAGCACCTGGTCGGTGTGCTCGCCCAGCAGCGGCGAGCGCGTCACCTCGGTCGCGCTGTCGGACATCTTGATCGGGTTGCCGACTGACAGGTACTTGCCGCGCGTCGGGTGGTCGACCTCGACCACGGTCCCGGTCTTGCGCAGCGACGGCTCCTCGGCGATTTCCTTCATCGACAGGATCGGGCCGCAGGGAATGTCGTGCTGGTTGAGGATGTCCATCGCCTCGAACTTGGTCTTGGTCCTGGTCCACTCCTCGATCCCGCCGAAGATCTCCATCAGGTGCGGCAGCCGCATCTTGGGCGTCGCGTAGCGCGGGTCGGTCAGCCACTCGGGCCGGCCGATCACGCCGCAGATGTCCTTCCACACCGGCGCCTGCACGATGAAGTAGATGTACGCGTTGGGGTCGGTCTCCCAGCCCTTGCACTTCAGGATCCAGCCGGGCTGGCCGCCGCCCGACGCGTTGCCGGCGCGCGGCACCGCTTCGCCGAACTTGCCGTTCGGGTACTGCGGGTACTCGTCCATCACGCCGGTGCGCGCGAGGCGCTGCTGGTCGCGCAGCTTGACGCGGCAGAGGTTCAGCACGCCGTCCTGCATCGCCGCCAGCACGCGCTGGCCGCGGCCCGTCGTGTTGCGCTGGTAGAGCGCGGCGACGATGCCCAGCGCCAGGTGCAGCCCGGTGCCCGAGTCGCCGATCTGCGCGCCGGTGACCAGAGGCGGGCCGTCGTCGAAGCCGGTCGTCGACGCCGAGCCGCCGGCGCACTGCGCGACGTTCTCGTAGACCTTGCAGTCCTCGTACGGCCCGGGGCCGAAGCCCTTGACCGAAGCGACGACCATCCGCGGGTTGAGCGTCTGAATGTGCTCCCAGGTGAGGCCCATGCGGTCGAGCGCGCCGGGGGCGAAGTTCTCGACCAGCACGTCGCAGTGCTTGACCAGCGTTTCCAGGATCGCCTTGCCCTTGGGGTTCTTGCCGTCGACGGTGATCGAGCGCTTGTTGTGGTTCAGCATCGTGAAATAGAGGCTGTCCACGCCGGGAATGTCGCGCAGTTGCCCGCGCGTGATGTCGCCTTCGCCCGCGCGCTCGACCTTGATCACGTCGGCGCCCATCCAGGCGAGCAGCTGCGTGCAGGTCGGACCCGACTGCACGTGCGTGAAATCGAGAATCTTGATGCCGTCCAGTGCCTTGCCCATGACGTTCCCCTATCCAATGTCGTTGTTCAGAAAGTCCCGTTCAGGTTCGAGAGGGCCGTCACGGCTTCTTTTTCGCGGTGGGATTGAGGCTCGCGATCCGGCCGCTTTCCGTGCCCGCCTTTTCGTCGATGACCGCGTTGATCAGCGTCGGCCTGCGCGAGCGGATCGCTTCTTCCATCGCGTTGCGAAGCTCGGCCGGCGTCGAGGCCAGCACGCCCACGCCGCCGAAGGCCTCCATCAGCTTCTCGTAGCGCGCGCCCTTGACGAACACCAGCGGCGACGGATCGCTCCCTCCGGTCGGATTCGCTTCGTCGCCGCGGTAGACGCCGTTGTTGTTCAGGATCACGACGCAGACCGGCAGGTCGTAGCGGCAGATCGTCTCGACTTCCATGCCGGAAAAGCCGAACGCGCTGTCGCCCTCGACCGCGATCACCTGCCCGCCGCTGACCACCGCCGCCGCGATCGAGTAGCCCATGCCGATGCCCATGACGCCCCAGGTGCCGACGTCCAGCCGCTTGCGCGGCTTGTACATGTCGACGATGCTGCGCGTGAAATCGAGCGCGTTCGCCCCCTCGTTGACGAGGATGGCGTCGGGATTCGCCTTGACGATGTCGCGCACGACGTTGAGCGCGCTGTGGTAGTTCATCGGCGCCGGATCCTTCGCCAGCGATTCCAGCATCTTCGCGACGTTCTTCGTCCTGCGCTCGGCGATGGCGTCGAGCCATTCGGCGGGAGGCTTCGGCCAGTTCGATCCGAGTTGGCCGAGCAGCGCAGACACGCAGGAACCGATGTCGCCGACGACCGGCGCGTCGATGCGCACGTTGCTGTCGGCCTCCTGCGGCGAGATGTCGATCTGGACGAACTTCTGGCCGCCCCAGGCCTTGGGACTCTTGCCGCCCCAGGTCTTGCCCTTGCCCTGCGACAGCAGCCAGTTCAGGCGCGCGCCGATCAGCATCACGACGTCGGCTTCCGGCAGCACGTACGAGCGCGCCGCGGATGCCGACTGCTCGTGCGTGTCGGGCAGCAGGCCCTTGGCCATCGACATCGGCAGGTAGGGGATGCCGGTCCTTTCCACCAGCGCGCGTATGTCCGCATCGGCCTGCGCGTACGCCGCACCCTTGCCGAGGATGATCAGCGGCCGCTTCGCACCCCTGAGCAGGTCGAGCGCGCGCTGCACGGCGTCCGGCGCCGGGATCTGACGCGGCGCCGGATCGACGACCTTGATCAGCGAATTCCTCCCCGCTTCCGCGTCGATGGTCTGCGGGAACAGCTTGGCCGGCAGGTCGAGGTACACGCCGCCGGGGCGGCCGGAGAGCGCCGCGCGGATGGCGCGCGCCACGCCCACGCCGATGTCCTCGGCGTGCAGCACCCGGAACGCGGCCTTGGCGTGCGCCCTGGCGACGGCGAGCTGGTCCATCTCCTCGTAGTCGCCCTGCTGCAGGTCGACGATCTCGCGCTCGCTCGATCCGCTGATCAGGATCATCGGAAAGCAGTTGGTGGTCGCGTTGGCGAGCGCCGTCATGCCGTTGAGAAAGCCCGGGGCGGACACCGTGAGGCAGACGCCGGGCTTTTGCGTCATGAATCCGGCGATGGAAGCGGCGTGGCCGGCGTTCTGCTCATGGCGGAACGAGATCACGCGCAGCCCCGCGCGCTGCAGCTTGCGCGCGAGGTCGGTGATCGGGATCCCGGGCAGTCCGAAGATGGTGTCGATGCCGTTCAGCTTGAGCGCATCGATGACGAGCTGGAAGCCGTCGGTTTCCTGCGCGGGGCGATCGACCTCGCCGCCGCTTCCGGCCTTCGGCGTGTCGGCGGGGGTCGTCTCGGGTTTCTTGCCTGCAGCGTCGTTCATGGCGGTGTCCTGTTTCGTGGGGGAATCTCGGGGTCGTTCAAGCGCGCGCTTTTCGGGGGAGCAACGGGTGGCCGCTAGGCGTCGCGAAGCCTGCCGATCACTTTCGACAGCACCGGCCAGAACAGCATCATCAGCGCGAGGCCCGTGATGCTTCCGACCAGCCAGTTCGAGTAGAAGATCCGCAGGTCGCCCTGCGAGATGAGCATCGTCTGCCGGAACGAATCCTCGGCGCGGTCGCCCAGCACCAGCGCCAGCACCAGCGGCGCCAGCGGATAGTCGAGCTTCTTGAAGAAGTAGCCCATGACGCCGAACAGCATCATGAACCAGATGTCGAGCATGGCGTTGTGCACCGTGTACGCGCCGATCGCGCAGATGACGACGATCACCGGGGCGATGATCGAGAACGGCACGCGCAGGATCGCCGCGAACAGCGGCACGCAGGTCAGCACGACGATGAGGCCGGCCAGGTTGCCGAGATACATGCTGGCGATCAGGCCCCAGACGAAGTCCTTCTGTTCGACGAACAGCAGCGGTCCGGGCTGGAGCCCCCAGATAAGCAGCCCGCCAAGCAGTACGGCGGCGGTGGGCGAGCCGGGGATTCCGAGCGCCAGCATCGGCAGCAGCGCGCTCGTGCCGGCCGCGTGCGCGGCGGTCTCCGGCGCAATCACGCCTTCGATCTGTCCGCTGCCGAACTTGCCGCCGTCCTTCGACATCCGCTTCGCCACGCCGTAGCTCATGAACGACGCCGGCGTCGCGCCGCCCGGCGTGATCCCCATCCAGATGCCGATCAGCGTGCTGCGCAGCGACGTGAGCCAGTAGGCGGGCAGCTTCTTCCACGTCGAAATCACGACCTTGAGGTCGATCTTGGCGGTCTTGCCGGTGAACGACAGTCCTTCTTCCATCGACAGCAGGATCTCGCCGATGCCGAACAGTCCGATCACCGCGATCAGGAAGTCGAAGCCGCGCATCAGGTCGTGGAAGCCGAAGGTGAGCCGCAACTGGCCGGTGACCGTGTCCATGCCGACGGCCGCGAGCGCGAAGCCGAGCATCATCGACGCGAGCGTCTTGAAGGGCGACCCCTTGCCCATGCCGATGAAGCTGCAGAACGTGAGCAGGTAGACGGCGAAGAACTCCGGCGGCCCGAACTTCAACGCGAACCTGGCGACCAGCGGCGCGAGGAACGTGATCATCAGCACCGCGAAGAAGGCGCCGACGAACGACGACGTGAACGCGGCGGTCAGCGCTTCGCCGGCGCGGCCCTGCTGCGCCATCGGGTAGCCGTCGAACGTCGTCGCGACCGACCAGGGCTCCCCGGGGATGTTGAACAGCACCGACGTGATCGCGCCGCCGAACAGCGCGCCCCAATAGATGCACGACAGCATGATGATCGCCGACGTCGGCGGCATCGTGAACGTGAGCGGCAGCAGGATCGCGACGCCGTTGGCGCCGCCCAGCCCGGGCAGGACGCCGATGATGACCCCCAGCACGATGCCGATCAGCATCAGCAGCATGTTGAACGGCGAGAGCACGACGGCGAAGCCGTGGAACAGTGCGGAAAGTTCAAGCAAGGGAATCTCTCGTCGGGTTGATCGCGGGTGGACGCAGGTGCGGGGCGAGGCACGGGCGAGTGCCGTCGCGCCCGGTGCCCGGGCATGCGCCGCGGAGGCGGCCCTTCGGGCTCATGCTCAGAAGCCGAGCCACCACAGCGGGTCGAAGGCACCCTTGAACAGCGGCACCTTGAACCAGACTTCGAACATCAGGAAGAAACCCGTGTTGACGCACAATCCCACGACCATGCCCCTCAGCCAGGTGTACTTGCCGAGCCACACCATGAACAGCGCGATGTAGACGGCGGAGGCGACGTAGATGCCGATCAACTGGACGAACAGCACGTAGACGAGCGCGGGGATCAGCACCGACAGCACCTGCCGCAGCGGACCCCATGCGACGAACAGCCCCCGCCGCCGGGCGACCGCGCCGGAGAAGGTCGTCTTGCGGTCGCGCCACTGCGCGAACATCACCTGGCCCAGCGTCGCCAGGCTCGACAGGCAGATGAGCATGCCGATGTAGAACGGGAAGTAGCCCGATTCGGGGCCGTCGCTGCCCCACGAGGAGCCGAGGCGGTGGCTGTCGAACACGACGATCGCGCCGCAGGTGAACAGCAGCAGCGCGACGGCGACCTCGACCGTGCGCTTCGGGATCCCGGTCTCTTCACCGGAGCGGTCTTTGTCGTTCATGGGGGATGGGCGGCGGTCCGCGTGCGAAGGCGGCGCCCGGCCGGCCGGGCGTCAAGGAAGGCGCCGCGCCCCTCGCGGAGGCGGCGCCCCGGCGAGGTCAGGGCTTGGCCAGGAATCCGGCTTCGCGCATCAGGTCCTTGTGCGTGCTCTCCGTCTTCTCGACCCACTTCGTGAACTCGGGTCCGCTCATGAACGTCGCGTTGAAGGCGCCGTCCTCCATGAACTTCTTCCACTCCGCCGTCTCGCGCACTTTCTTGAACAGGTCGACGTAGAAGTCGACCTGCTCCTTGGTCACGCCGGCCGGCATGAAGATGCCGCGCAGCATCAGGTAGTCGACGCCGACGCCGGCTTCCTTGCAGCTCGGGATGTCGTTCCAGGACATGGTTGCCGTCACCTTGGACTTGTAGGGCATCCGCTCGCCGTCGAAGACGCACAGCGCGCGCAGCTGGCCGGCGCGCCACTGCGCGACCGCCTCGATCGGATTGTTGACGCTTGAGTCGATGTGCTTGCCGACGAGCTGGACCGCGACGTCGCCGCCGCCCTTGAAAGGCACGTAGATGAACTTGACGCCGGCCGCCTTCTCGACGGCGACGGTGATGATCTGGTCCTCCTGCTTCGAACCGGTGCCGCCCATCTTGAACTTGTTGGGGCCGGCAGCCTTCGCCGCGTCGAGGTATTCCTTGGCGGTCTTGTACGGCGTGTCGGCGTTCACCCACAGCACGAACTGGTCGAGCGCCAGCATCGCCACCGGCGTCAGGTCCTTCCAGTTGAAGGGCACCCCGGTGGCCAGTGGCGTGGTGAACAGGTTCGACAGCGTGATGACGATCTTGTTCGGGTCGCCCTTGGCTTCCTTGATCGCCAGGAAGCCTTCGGCGCCGGCGCCGGCCGACTTGTTGACGACGATCATCGGCTGCTTCATCAGGTTGTTCTTGGTGATGATGCCCTGCAGCAGGCGCGCCATCTGGTCGGCGCCGCCGCCGGTGCCCGCGGGGACGATGAACTCCACCGGCTTCGTCGGCTCCCACCCGGCAGCGAGCGCGGGCGCTGCGCCGACGATGGCCGCGCCGACGATGGCCGCGCCGGCGATGCCGGCGCCAAGGCATATCCGACGAAGAAGTACGGACCGGTTCCCGGCCCGTGTTGCCGTGGTCTTCTGGGTCATTGCAACTCCTCCAAGAGCAGCGTTCTGGTAGTTGATTTTATCCCTGCCCGACCGAATCGATCGCGGGGGTGCGGGCCAGGAAGGCCTGCCCGGGCACCGATCCTACTCCATTCCCGCCGGCTTGATCGACCCGAATCATCGGCGCGCTGCGCGGCAACCGGCCCCCTCCACGGGCGCGGCGCGTGGGGCATCCTAGGCCGCCGCAATCATCGAAACCAGTTATTGTTTTTGATAGTATGCATAATGCATCGCAAATGATTCGCCCGCGGCCACGAGATGAAGAACGCGACGCTGCGACAACTCAAGATCTTCGAGGCGGTGGCCCGTCACCTCAACTTTTCGCGCGCCGCCGAAGAGCTGCACCTGACGCAGCCGGCGGTGTCGACTCAGGTCAAGCAGCTCGCCGCGCACGCCGGGCTGTCGCTGTTCGAGCAGCTCGGCAAGAAGACCTACCTGACGCCCGCGGGCGTCGAGCTGCTGGGCCACGGCCGCGCCATCATCGAGCAGTTCCGCGAGGCCGAAGAGGCGATGGCCCGGTTGAAGGGCGTCTCCGGCGGCAAGCTCAACGTCGCGGTGATCAGCGCCGGAGACTACTTCTTTCCGCGCGTGCTCGCCGAGTTCACGCGCCGCCACGCCGGCGTCACGTTGAACCTCGCCGTGCACAACCGCGAGGAGCTGCTGCACCGGATGGCGGACAACCTCACCGACGTCGCGGTCATGGTCCGCCCGCCCGGAGGCGCCGGCACCGTCAGCGAGCCGTTCGCGCCGCACCCCTACGTGATCGTGGCGGCGCCCGATCACCCGCTCGCGCGGCGGCGGCGGATCCCGATCGGCGCGCTGCTGGGCGAGCGCTTCGTGGTCAGGGAGCGCGGGTCCGACACCTGGAGCTCGATGGAGGAGGCGTTCGGCCGCCGTCTGGCCAGGCTCAACATCGCGATGGAGATCGCGAGCACCGAGACGATCAAGCAGGCGGTGATCGCGCGCATGGGCATCAGCTTCCTCTCGGCGCACACGATCAGCACCGAACTGCGGTCGGGGAGCCTCGTCGTCCTCGACGTGCAGGGGTTTCCGCTGCTGCTCAACTGGTACGTCGTCCACCGCCGCAACAAGCGGCTGCCGCCGGTCGCGCTGGCGTTCAAGAGCTTCCTGCGCGACGAGGGCGCCGCGCTGATCGCCAGGATCACCGGCGTCAGGCCGGGCTCGCCGCCGCGCCCGGCACCGCGCCGGCGAGCGGCGCGCGTTGGTGATCCCCGATGACCGCGAACGGGCCGCTGTCGCCCGCAGCAGAGCTGGTCGCCTGGCGGACGCGGCTGCGCAGGGAGCTGGTCGCGCAGCGCGAACGCGTCGCGGCCGAGCGCCGGCGCGCGCTCGACGAGCGCATCAACGCGCTGCTGGAGGCATCGTTCGCGCTGCTGGCGCAACGCGCCGTCGCCTTCTGCTGGCCGTACCGCGCCGAAGTCGACGTGCGCGTCGCGATCCGCGCGTGGCGCGACCGCGGCGCGACCGCGGCGCTGCCGGAGGTCGCGGGCAGCGGCCTGCCGCTGCGGTTCCGGCAATGGTGGCCGGGCGCGACGATGGTCCCCGGCGCGCTGGGCATCCCGGCGCCGGCGGGCACCGAAGTCGTCGTCCCGGCCGCGGCGCTGGTGCCTCTGGTCGGCTTCGACGGCGGGGGCTACCGGCTGGGCTACGGCGGCGGCTATTTCGACCGCACGCTGGCGTCGCTCGTGCCGCGGCCGCTGGCGGTGGGGGTCGCCACCGAGGCGGCCCGGCTGCCGACGATCCACCCGCAGCCGCACGACGTGGCGATGGACTTCATCGTCACCGAGGCCGGCGTGCACGCCGTCGTCGACGGCGCGCTCGTCCGGCTGCCGGCCGCCGCGGCCGCGGCGCTGGCCGCAGGCATCATGGCGCGGCGCGGGATCTGATCTCCCAGCTCACCCGCCGCCGTGTTCGGCGCGCAGCAGGTTCTTCTGCACCTTGCCCATCGCATTGCGCGGCAGGTCGGCGACGAAGTGCACGCGCTTGGGCACCTTGAAGCTCGCGATCTCGGCCTTGAGCGCCGCGATGACCGCGGCCTCGGTCAGCGCGTGGCCCGGCTTGCCGACGACGACGGCGACCGCCGCCTCGCCGAAGTCGGCGTCGGGCACGCCGATCACCGCGCTCTCGACCACACCGGGAATCGCGTCGATCCGCTCCTCGATCTCCTTCGGGTACACGTTGAGCCCGCCGGTGATGATCAGGTCCTTCGCCCGCCCGACGATCTGCACATAGCGTTCCGGCGTCCAGCAGCCCATGTCGCCGGTCCTGAAGTAGCCGTCGGCGGTGAACTCCTCGCGCGTCTTCTCGGGCAATCGCCAGTAGCCGGGAAAGACGTTCGGCCCCTTCACCTCGATCGCGCCGACGCCGCCGGGAGGGCAGGGCGCGCCGTCCTCGGCCACGATCCGGATCGACACGCCTGGCAGCGGCGGCCCGACGGTGCCGCCCAGGCGCGCTCCGTCGAGCGGGTTCGACGTGTTCATTCCCGTTTCGGTCATCCCGTAGCGCTCGAGTAGGGTGTGCCCGGTGCGCTCGCGGAACTCGGCGAAGGTCTCGGCCAGCAGCGGCGCCGAGCCCGACACGAACAGCCGGACGTTGCGGCAGGATTCGCGCGTGAACGATGGCTCGGTCAAGAGCCGCGTGTAGAACGTCGGCACGCCCATCATCGCCGTCGCGTGCGGCAGCAGCCGCGCGACTTCGGCCGCGTCGAACTTCGGCAGCCACAGCATCCGCGACCCCGACAGCAGCACGCAGTGCGTGGCGACGAACAGGCCGTGCACGTGATAGATCGGCAGAGCGTGCAGCAGGACGTCGCCGCGCGTGAACCCCCACTCCTCGACCAGCGTCAGCGCGTTCGACGCGAGGTTGCGGTGGGTGAGCATCGCGCCCTTGGAGCGGCCGGTCGTCCCCGACGTGTAGAGGATCGCGGCGAGGTCGTCGGGCGCGCGCGCGACCGTCTCGAACGCCGCGTCGTGCCCGCCCGCCGCGTCCTGCAGCGAGCCGCCCTCGGCGCTCGACGTCAGCACCGCGGCCGAGGGTGCGAGCGCCGCGATCGCGTCCTCCGCGCCCGGGCGGCAGACGATCACGCGCGGCTCGGCGTCGCCGAAGAAGTACGAAAGCTCGCCCTTCTGGTAGCCGGTGTTGAGCGGCAGGTAGACGAGGCCGGCGCGAAGGCTGGCGAGGTAGAGTGCCAGCGCCTGCCAGTGCTTGTCGGTCTGCGCCGCGACGCGGTCGCCCGGACGGCACCCGGCCGCGACCAGCGCGTGCGCGATCCGCGCCGACGCCGCGGCGAGGTCTTCGTAGGGGACTGCGCCGCCTCCCGGCAGCAGCGCGAACGGCTGCTCGCGCTCCTCGGGGAAGTGGCTCTCGAACAGCGAGTACAGGTTGGCGTTCACTTGCCCGCTCCCATCACGGCGTTGGGAAACCACGTCGCGATGCCCGGGACGAGGCAGATCAGGACGATGGCGACGAACATCATCAGCACGAACGGCAGCACGCCCCAGATCACGTCGGCGAGCGGAATGTCGGGGGCGATGTTCTTGATGACGAAGATGTTGAGCCCGACCGGAGGATGGATGAGGCCCATCTCCATCACGATCGTCATCAGCACGCCGAACCAGATCAGGTCGAAGCCGGCGGTCCTCAGCGGCGGCAGGACGATCGGCGCCGTCATCAGGATGATGCTGACCGGCGGCAGGAACAAGCCGAGGATCACGACCATCAGCAGGATCGCCGCGAGCAGGAACCACTTCGACAGCTGCAGCGCGACGATCGCCGACGCCGCCGACTGGCTGATGTGCAGGTAGCTCATCACGTACGAGAACAGCAGCGACATGCCGATGATGAACATCAGCATCGTCGATTCCTTGAGCGTGGCGCCGAGGATAGGCGCGAGATCCCGCGGGCGCCAGACGCGGTAGACGACGCCGATCAGCAGCAGCGCCAGCACGGCGCCCAGTCCCGCCGTCTCCGACGGCGTCGCGTAGCCGCCGTAGAGCGCGACCATGACGCCGATCAGCAGGATGACGAAAGGCAGCACCCGCGGCAGCATCTCGACCTTCTCGTGCAGCGTGTACTGCTTCTCGTCGAGGAAAGCGTGGCGCTCGCCGCTCCGGTCGAACTCGGCGCGCGCCGCCGCGTACTCCTTGCGGTAGCGGTACATCGCGTACAGCGCGAACAGCGCGACCAGCAGCAGCCCGGGGCCGATGCCGGCGAGGAACAGCCGGCCCAGCGAGACCTCGGCCGCGACCGCGTACAGGATCATCGTGATCGACGGCGGCAGCAGGATGCCCAGCGTGCCGCCGGCGGCGATGATGCCGGCGGCGAAGCCGGGCGAGTAGCCGCGCCGCCGCATCTCGGGGATGCCCGCGCTGCCGATCGCCGAGCAGGTCGCCGGGCTCGAGCCCGCCATCGCGGCGAACAGCGCGCAGGTGAACACGTTGGCGATGCCGAGCCCCCCGGGGACGCGCTGCATCCACGCGTGCATCGCGAGGTAGAGGTCGCGCCCGGCGTCGGAGCGCCCTATCGCCGCGCCCTTGAGGATGAACAGCGGGATCGACAGCAGCGTGATGCTCGCCATCTCCTCGTAGACGTTCTGCGTGACGGTGTCGAGCGACGCGGCGGGCATGAACAGCCCCATGAACAGCACCGCGACGAAGCCGAGCGCGAACGCGATCGGCATGCCCGAGAACATGACGACCAGCGTGACGCCGCCGAACAGCAGGCCCAGCGCAAGAACACTCACCGACTGTCCCCGTCGCGAGGGCGGACGAAGTGCGTCGCCGTCTGCAGCAGGAGCTGCACGACCAGCAGCGTCATCCCGGCGGCCATCAGGCCGTAGGGGATCGTCAGCGGCGGCGCGAAAGTCGACGACGTCGTCATCCCGTCGACCCAGGCCTCGTGGAACAGCGTCCACGACTTCCAGGCGAAGAACGCGCAGAACAGCAGCGTGAGGACGTCGACGACGGCGACGCGGACGCGGTTGACGGCGGGCGGAAGGATCGCCGCGATCGCCTCGATGCCGATGTGGCCGCGCTGCGCCTGCACCCAGGCGCCGGCGAGGAAGACCGCGCCGACGATGCAGAACACGGCGACCTCGTCCTGCCAGTCGGTGCCGGCCTTGAACAGGTAGCGCGAGAACACGCTGTACGTCAGCACCAGCGACGCGACCAGCAGCGCGATCATGCCGAAGAAGACCGTCGCCCGGTTGACCCAGGCGAGTGCGGCTTCGAGCGCGCCCAGCGCGCCGTCGTGGACGACCGCGCTGACCTGCGGCGCCCCCGGGATGTCGCCGCCGTGGCTCACTCGCGTGCGCCCTTCGCGCTCACAGCAGCTTCTGCGCCGCCGCGAGGAGCCTGGCGCAGTTCTCGTTCTTGTCCGAGTAGTCCTTCCAGATCGGCCGCGCCAGCGTCTGCCACTTGGCGAGCGTCGCGTTGTCGAGGTCGAACACCTTGGCGCCGGCCTTCTGGTAGACGGCTGCGACCGCGACGTCGTCGGCCCTGGCGCTGTCGATCGCGAACTGCTCGAGTTCGGCGCCGGCGCCCATGATCGCGTCCTGCTGCGCCTTCGGGAGCTTGTCGAAGATGACCTTCGACATCATCAGCGGCTCGAACATGAACCAGTACGACTTGCCGCGGCCGCTGGTGAGGAATTTCGACACTTCCTCGAGGCGGAACGAGATGAGGCTCGTCGACGACGTCAGCGCCGCGTCCATCGCTCCCGTCTGCATCGCCGCGTAGATCTCGTTCGACGGCAGCGACAGCACCGAGGCGCCGGCTTCCTTGAACATCATGTCCATCTCGCGGCTGCCGCCGCGGATCTTCATGCCCCTGGCGTCTTCCGGCGCCACCAGCGGCTTGCTCCGGCTCGCCACGCCGCCCGCCTGCCAGATCCAGGTGACGACGAGGATGCCCTTCTCCGCCAGCATCTGCGACAGCAGCCGGCCGACTTCGGAGCTCTTCCATCGGCTGCCGACCTCGTACGACGGGACCAGCGCCGGCAGCAGCCCGATGTTGGTCTCGGCCACCTCGCCGCCGGCGTAGGACAGCGGCACCAGCGACAGGTCGAGCGCGCCGCGCCGCAGCGCGCTGAACTGCGAGTTGACCTTGACCAGCGACGAATTCGGATAGATGTCGAACTTGAGCGCGCCGCCGCTGCGCTTCTCGACGTCGGCGGCGAAACGGCGGCAAAGGCGATCGCGGAAATCGCCCTGGTCGATCGTTCCACCGGGAAACTGGTGGCCGATCTTGAGCGCGGTCGACTGCGCGTGCGCGCGCGAACAGGTGAGCGACAGCGCGGTCGCGGCGAGCGAACCGGCGACGAAGCGGCGGCGGGGGGTGTCCATGTTTCCTCCTGGGTGGAAAGGGGCCGAATCTGTCGCCGCCGACGGCGCGCGGGCTGGTCATCGCCCTGTTCGTTGGCCTACACGGTAACGATTACCGATCGTGAGATCAAGCCGGGCGCCGCAGCGACGGCCGCGAGCCGCCGCGTGCCGCCACCCCGGGGCGGTCAGTCCGGCGCGCCGCGGGACCGGCCGGCGTCCCACGCGCGCGCGATCTGCTCGG
>CAIWHR010000240.1 GCA_903912485.1 uncultured beta proteobacterium
AACTCCGCGGGCGGTGTGCTGTTCCCGCTTTACTTCACCCTCCCGCATTACTTCACCCGGTCACCCAATCCGGGAGATCGTCCGCCCCCGACCGCAAATCACCGCGAAAGATCAACGGTGAAACAATCCGAGCGACAACAAGCGGCGCTGCGCCTGCCCGCCGTTCGCTCGCGGCCTGCTCGTGAACGGCATTCTCTCCAGGAAGATGGCGCCGGCCTGGGTCATCCTCGGGGCCGGATTGCTGGCGACCGTCTTCGCCAGTTTCCACGTCAAGCAGGGCATAGAAAATGAAGCCATCGGCCGGTTTGCCTACGCCTGCGACCAGGCCACGCTCAGGATCCAGGAGCGCCTCGGCGCCTACGCGCTGATCCTGCGCGGCGCAGCGGCGCTGTTTGCCGGCTCGGAGACGGTCGAACGCCGGGAGTGGCGGGCCTACGTCGAGACGCTGAAGCCGGAGGAGAGCGTTCCGGGCGTGCAGGGGATCGGGTTCGCACAGGTCGTTGCCCCGGATCAACTGGCCGCCCACGTCGCCCGCATTCGCGGCGAAGGATTTCCCGATTACGGCGTGCGGCCGTCCGGCGAGCGCGCCTTGTATACGTCGATCATCTACCTCGAACCCTTCCGCGACCGCAACCTGCGCGCCTTCGGCTTCGACATGCACTCCGAACCGGTCCGGCGCGGCGCCATGGAACGGGCGCGCGACAGCGGCGAAGCGGCGCTGTCGGGCAAGGTGCTGCTGGTGCAGGAGACCGCCACCGACGTGCAGGCCGGGACCCTCATGTACGTGCCCGTCTATGGCCACGGCGCAGCGACGGACACGGTCGAACAAAGGCGGGCCGCGCTGATCGGCTGGGCCTACAGTCCCTACCGGATGAACGACCTGATGGGCGGCATTCTTGCCGGCTGGACCCAATATCAGGGCGCGACCGTCGACCTGCACATCCACGACGGTCTGCGGGAGACGCAGGCCTCGCTGCTGTTCGACAGCGATGCGGCGCATGCCGCCGGGCCGCACTCGCTGCTGCATCAGCAGCGGACCATCGACTTCAACGGCCTTCAGTGGCTGCTGGTGTTCGACAACGCCTCGGCCGCGTCGCGCATCGGCTACGCAGCCGCATGGTCGACGCTGATCGGCGGCCTTGCGCTCAGCGCGCTGCTGTTCGGGTTGATGCTGTCGGTGATCAGCACGCGCGCGCAAGCCGTCCGCATCGCCGACGAACTCACCGCAGAGATCCGGGGCCGCGAGAAGCTGCTCAAGAGCAGCGAGGAGTCGCTCCGGCTCAGCGAAGCGCAGATGGTCACGTCGCAGGAGATCGGCGGCACCGGTTCCTGGATCTATGAGATCGAGACCGGCAGCCTGCGCGCATCCGCCCACAGCCTCGCGCTGTTCGGCTTTCCGGCGGTGGCCGGCGATCGCGCGCCGGTTGACGTCCTGGCCTGCATTCCGGATGCCGATCGCGTTCGTCGGACGCTTGCGGCCGCGATCGGCGAGCGGCGCGCGTACGACGATGAATACACAGTGAACCCCGTCGACGGCTCGCACTCGAAGGTGATTCACGCCATCGGCAGGCTTGAGACGCATGCCGATGGGAGCCCACGCAGGGTGCTGGGCTTCATCCAGGACATCACCGAGCGCAAGCAGGCCGAACGACGGATGGCCGAGGCCGAATTCCTGTACCGTTCGCTCGCCAACGGATTGTCGACGCTGATCTGGCGATCCGGTCCCGACAAGCTCTGCAATTTTTTCAACGATCCCTGGCTGCGCTTCACCGGACGCACGCTCGAGCAGGAAATGGGCAACGGCTGGGCGGAAGGCGTCCATCCCGACGATCTGGACCGCTGCCTGCAGATCTACGTATCGGCGTTCGACCGCCGTGACCCGTTCAGCATGGATTATCGGCTGCGCCATGCCGACGGGTCGTACCGCTGGATCAGCGACGACGGGATGCCGACGTTCGGCGAGCAGGGCGATTTTCTGGGTTACATCGGCGCCTGCAACGACATCAGCGACCGCAAGGCGGCGGAGGCGGAACTCGATGCCTACCGCCATCATCTGGAAATGCTGGTGGCAGAACGCACCGCCGACCTGGCGGCCAGCAAGGCAAAGCTCGAGTCCGCGCTGGCCGCCATGAGCGACGCGGTGTTCGTCTCCGACACCGAGGGCCGGTTCGTCGATTTCAACGACGCCTACATGACGTTCTACCGGTTCCGGAACAAGGGCGAGTGCGCCACGACGCTGGCCGCGTATCAGGCGCTCCTCGACGTTCGCTCGCCCGACGGCGAGCCGATTCCGGTGGAGCGTTGGGCGGTGCCCCGGGCGCTGCGCGGCGAATCGGCGACCGATGCCGAATTCGTGCTGCGCCGCAAGGACACCGGCGAGACGTGGGTGGGAAGCTATACCTATGCGCCGATTCGCGACCGGGACGGCCTGATCGTGGGCTCGGTGGTCACCGCCCGCGACATCACCGAGCGCAAGAAGAACGAACTGTTGCTGGTCGAAGCCAGGGACGCCGCGCAGGCGGCCGATCGCGCCAAGAGCGCCTTCCTGGCCAACATGAGCCACGAAATCCGGACGCCGATGAACGGCATCCTGGGCATGGCCTACCTGCTCCGGCGCGGCGGCGTCACGCCGAAGCAGGCCAACCAACTGGACAAGATCGACGTGTCGGCGCGCCACCTGCTGGCGATCCTCAACGACATTCTCGACCTGTCCAAGATCGAGGCCGGCAAGGTCGCGGGTCAGCAGGCGGATTTCACCCTGGCCGAGTTGCTGCAGGAGGTCACCGCCGTCGTCGGCGACGGGGTCAGGGCCAAGGGCCTCGCACTGCACGTCGACACCGCCGGCCTGCCGCAAGTCCTGCACGGCGACGCCACCCGGCTCAGCCAGGCGCTGGTGAACTACCTCGGCAACGCGCTGAAGTTCACCGAGCGCGGCAGCATCACGCTGACGGGACGCCTGATCGAGGAGACCGACGCCGGCTATCTGCTGCGCTTCGAGGTCGCCGATACCGGCATCGGCATTGCCGAGGAGGCGCGGGGCGGCCTGTTCGCGCCGTTCCATCAGGTCGACGAGTCGTTCACCCGTGCCTTTGGCGGCACCGGTCTGGGGCTGGTGATCACCAAGCGAATCGCCGCGCTGATGGGCGGAGAAGTCGGCGTCGACAGCACGCCGGGCCGGGGCAGCACGTTCTGGCTGACGGCGCGGTTCGGCAGGGGCGCGGCGGCATCGATGCCCGATCGCGAGCCGGTCGAGACCGCCGAGGTTCAATTGCGGCGCGACCACCGCGGCACCCGCATCCTGCTCGTCGAGGACGAGCCGCTCAACCAGGAGGTGGCGCTGGAACTGCTGCGCGCGGCCGGCCTGGCGCCGGAGCTGGCGGTCGACGGCCGCGAGGCGGTGCGCATGGCAGGAGAAACCGATTACGCGCTGATCCTGATGGACGTGCAGATGCCGAAGATGGACGGCATCGCGGCGACGCGCGCCATCCGCGCGCTGTCCGGACGATCCGCGACACCCATCGTCGCCAAGTCCGCCAACGTCTTCGACGGCGACCGCCGCGCCTGCCTGGCGGCAGGAATGGACGACTTCATCGCCAAACCCCTGCAGCCGGAAATGCTGTTCGCGACGCTGCTGAAGTGGCTGGATCGCCGCCCACCGTCCGGGCACTGAAGCGCAGTTCGGGGTTCCGCCCGGGGAATCGGCGCTAAAGGTCGGCGCGATCGTGCCGATAACAAACGTTGGGAGTCGAAAAGTCCGACCGCGCTTCTTCCCGAAAGCACCGCTTCGCTCGTGCCGCTCCGGGGCATGTCCCGAGCCGACGGCCGGCCGCCTACGTGAAGCGCTTCCGCATGAACCAGCCGAAAATCGACCCGCCATCCGCCCCCGACGTCGCTCGCGGGCACGACGCTGCGGCGATCGCGGGCGCAGCACCGCGCGGGCCGCTCATGCGGCACCTGCTGACCCGGCAGGCCGCGGGCATTCTCGCGCTGATCGTCGCCTGGTGCGCGATCTCCTGGCTGGGCGCCGACCATTACTACGACCGGCTCGCCGGCCAGTTGTACCAGCGGGAATCGCAACGCGCGGCGCAGCAGGCCGATCTCGTCGCCGGCAACATCGACGCGAGCCTGCAGCTGCTGAGGGGCATTCCGCCGGTCATCGCCGGGAACGCGGACACCATCTCGGTGCTGCGTCGCTTCGGGCCGGAGGCAACGCCTTCGGCGCTGGCCTACGACGAACGCAAGCAAAGCTGGACGCAGGACAGACTGCTCGGCCAGCTGAACGACTCGCTCGCAGCGGCGGCGACGCATCTGAAGGCGGACGTGATATGGATCGTCGACGCGGCGGGCGACTGCGTCGCGAGCAGCAACGCCGACAAGCCCGAGAGCTTCGTCGGCACCAACTACGCGGATCGCGAGTACTTTCGCCAGGCGCAGGCCGGGCAGCGCGGCCACCAGTACGCGGTGGGAAGGACCAGCAAGCTTCCCGGCCTGTTCTATTCGTACCCCGTCGCCGAAGGCGGGCGCTTTCTCGGCGCGGTGGTCGTCAAGCGCAACATCACCGAATTCTCCTACTGGACGAACCAGGCCGACGCCTTCCTCGCCGACGCCAACGGCGTGATCGTCCTCGCGCAGGACAAGCGGCTCGAGTTTCGCGCGCTGCCCGACGCGTCGGTCGCGAAGCTGTCGGCGGAGAGGGTGCTGCTGCAGTACAAGCAGAGCACGGTGGACTCGCTGTCGATCACGTCCTGGGGCGACACGCGATTCCCGCTGGCCGTGCGCATCGGCGACGACAGCCAGCCGGTGCTGCTGGCGTCCAGAGCGCTGCCGGCGGACGCGATCACCGTCTACGTGCCGCGGCCGCTGACTGAACTGGTCCGCCTCGGCTCCGAGAAGCTGTGGTTCTCGATGCTGCTCGCCGCCGCGGGCAGCATGATGATCGTCGCCGCCTCGACCGGCCTGCTCTACCTGCGCGCGACGCGCAGGGCGGCCGCCGACCTGCGCGTCGCAGCCACCGCATTCGAAGCGCAGGAGGGCATCGCCATCACCGACGGCGCAGGCGCGATCATGAAGGTCAACCGGGCCTTCACCGGCATCACCGGCTACTCGGAGCGGGAAGCCGTCGGCGGCACCATGCGGCTGCTGCGTTCGGGGCGCCACGACGCGGCGTTCTATGCCGGAATGTGGGAAACCGTCCGGCGCACCGGCGCCTGGGAGGGCGAGATCTGGAACCGGCGCAAGAACGGCGACGTGTATCCGAACCAGCTCACCATCACCGCAGTCAAGGACGGCGCCGGCGCGGTCTCCCACTACGTCAGCATGCTGACCGACATCACCGACCGCAAGCGCAACGAGGACGAACTGCGGCAGGCACGGGAGATGGCCGAGGCCGCCAACCTGGCGAAGGGCGCGTTCCTGGCCACGATGAGCCACGAGATCCGCACGCCGATGAACGGCGTGATCGGCATGACCGGCCTGCTGCTCGACACCGATCTCACCGAAGAACAGCGCGAATACGCCGAGATCGTGCGCGTCAGCGGCGAAAGCCTGCTGGGCCTGATCAACGACATCCTGGACTTCTCGAAGATCGAGGCGGGCAAGCTCGAGTTCGAGATGCTCGACTTCGATCTTCAGGCCATCATGGAAGACACCGCCGACGTGCTGGCGTTGCGGGCCGGAGACGCCGGGCTGGAGCTGGTCCTTCGGATCAGCCCCGACCTGCCGCTGCAGCTGAGGGGCGACCCGGGAAGGCTGCGCCAGATCGTCACCAACCTTGCCGGCAATGCGATCAAGTTCACCGACAGCGGCGAGGTCGTGATCGACGCCGCGCTCGACGCCGAGACCGACGACGCGGTGGTCATCCGGTTCGAGGTTCGCGATACCGGCATCGGCATACCCCGGGAGCGGCAGGCGGAGATCTTCAACCCCTTCACGCAGGCGGACGGCTCCACCACCCGCAAGTACGGCGGCTCGGGCCTGGGGCTCGCCATCTGCAGGCAGCTGACCGAACTGATGGGGGGCAGGATCGGCGTCGAGAGCGACGACGGCAGGGGGTCCACCTTCTGGTTCACCGTCCGGCTCGAGAAGCAGGCCGGCGCGCAGCCGCAGCCCGCGACCCAACGCCACGCCGACATCTCCCCGGCCCGGATGCTCGTCGTCGACGACAACGACACCAACCGCAAGCTGATGGCCGCGCTGCTCGGCCGCTGGGGCTGCCGCTACCAGACCGCCGGCGACGGGGACGCCGCGCTGACGCTGCTGCGCGAGGCGGTGCGCTGCGGCGATCCCTTCCGCGTGGCCTTGCTGGACCAGCAGATGCCAGGCATGGACGGCAGCGAGCTGGGCCGCCGGATCAAGGCCGACCCGCTGCTGGCGCCGACGGTGCTGATCATGGTGACGTCGGTCGGACAGCGGGGCCACGCCGCGGCGCTGGAGCGCATCGGCTTTGCCGGATACCTGGGCAAGCCGGTTCGCCCCTCGCATCTTCACGAATGCATCGCCGCGGTGCTGACGCGAGCGGCAGACGACGTGCCGCAGGCGGGAATCGTCACCCGGCACGCGCTCTCCGATTCCGCCGGGAAGGGGTTCCGCATCCTGCTGGCCGAGGACAACGTCGTCAACCAGAAGGTCGCGCAGATCCAGCTCCATCAACTCGGATACCGGGTCGACGTCGTCGCCGACGGCCTCGAGGCTGTGCGCGCGCTGGAGCTGATCGCCTACGACCTGGTGCTGATGGACATGCAGATGCCGGTGATGGACGGACTGGAGGCCACCCGCAGGATCCGCCTCGGCGGCCCGGCGATTGCCGACCGCAACGTGCCGGTCATCGCGATGACCGCCAACGCCATGGCGGGCGACCGCGACCGCTGCCTCGAAGCCGGGATGAACGACTACGTGTCCAAGCCGGTGTCGCGCCAGGCGCTGGTGGCGGCGCTGGAGCGCTGGCTGCCCGGCAACCAGGCAGGCGAGACGCGCGACCGCGTCGACCAGGCCGCA
>CAIWHR010000241.1 GCA_903912485.1 uncultured beta proteobacterium
AAGATTTCCGCTTTCCTCTCGCTACAGCCCCCTATTGCCGGCCGAAACACCCCTTCGACCTGAAATTCGACAATCGTCACCTTGCCAATTCGCTGCAAAGCCTTGCTGGGCGCGGGTCTCGGGGTTTCCTGACAGGCACTACTTAGGAGCGCACATGAAGGCAACCGCACCCAAGTCCGCCGGCAAGATCAGGCGGGGCGCGAAGCAGGAGAAATCGACAAAGCCGGAGGCGGCCGCAGGCAAATCAGCACCCCAATCTGTTGCCAAGGCGCCGCAAGTCAAGGCGAAGGAGCAGGTGTCCGCCGACGCACGTCCGCCTGCGTTGAAGAAGCTGAAGACGGTTCGTGACAGCTTCAACATGCCGGCTGAGGATCACGCGCTGATCGGGATGATGAAGCAGCGCGCACATGCCCAGGCAGTGCCCGTGAAGAAGAGCGAGTTGCTGCGTGCCGGATTGCGCTTACTCGCCGCGCTTAGTGACGAAGTGTTCATGGCCACACTTGCCGCGGTCCCAGCAGTTAAGACCGGCCGCCCGGGTAAGGAGAAGAAATAGCCGTTGTTCCGTTTGCCGGTGGCGGCGATCGGCGTGGACTCTTCGAAATACTGGTAGTTGATGCCGGTATCGGTCCTGCGATTCGACGTGGTCGTTGTCACCGCCAAGTGTACTGCCAAGACACTGCACCAAATTTTTCCCCGAGTCCGGGCTTTGCCACGGGAGTGAGTTCGGAATCGAACAATTTTCGCGCAGTCCTGAGCACCGACGGACTTGGCCGAAGTGCAACGCGGAGATGTGACAGCGTTGTCCACAGGGTTATCCACTCGGACAGGGGATAAGTCGAGCTGATCGTTCGTTTGTGCCCGGGTCAACGGTGCGATACTCATCCCGGAAAGCCACCGCATGCCGAGTTGCGGGTCATTCCAGCCCCTCCCCGATCTCGGTCCGCTGTCATGCGTACGCGATCCGTAGAGGACACCCTTGCCGGTTACAGCACGGCGTAGAGCGGCCGGCGATTCGTTCGGCGGTGAGAGTCAGCCGCAGTCGCCAGTTCAATCGCGGCACACACGTCATAGCGAGCATCTCGCCGAATTGACTACGCTTGGCCTGAGCTATGATTTGCGGTTGGCGAACGGCAGGTCGGGACCAAAGGAGAAGACGATGGAAGACGCGCGCACCGCGGACCTCGATGCCGTTCTCGGCGGCCTCGTTGCCGCAGCCACGGTCGCCTTCGGAGGAGAGCTCGTCGCCGCCGTGCTCTTCGGCTCCGCTGCCGAAGGGCGCCTGCGCCCAACTTCCGACGTGAATCTCGTGTGGGTACTGACAAAGGTAGACCCGGCGGCGCTCGATCGACTGCGCGAGCCCTTGCGCGTCGCCCAGTCGATGGTCGGGGCGCGGTCGATGTTCCTGGCGTTGGACGAACTGCCGGCAGCGGCGGAGCTGTTTGCGGTGAAGTTCGCGGACATCAAGGGCCGACATCGCCTGCTCCATGGGCGCGACGTGCTTGCCGGGCTCACCATCGACGACGGGGCACTGCGTCGCGGCCTGCGCGAGGTGCTCCTCAATCTGTCGCTGCGCCTGCGCGAGCGCTACGTCCTGCTCTCGCTGCGCGAGGAGCAACTGGTGCCTGTGATCGCCGACGCGGCCGGCCCGTTGCGCGCGGCCGCCTCGGCGCTGCTGCGTCTGCAGGGACGCGTCGCCCCTTCGCCGCGAGAGGCCCTGGAGCAGGCGGCGGCTGTCACCGGCGACCCGGTGCTGATCGACGCCGTCGCAGCACTGTCGACGGCGCGGCAGGAACAGCGCCTGCCGCCCGGCGTGGCGGGACCGACGCTGCTCGCGCTGTCGCTACTCGCTGGGCGCTTGCGCGTGGCGCTGGAGGGCGGAGCGTGAGGCTGTGACCGGCCCGCAATTCCTGCTGCTGTATGCCGCCCTGGCGATCGTCGCCAACGTCGGCCTGCGCTGGCATTTTCGGCGCTGCGAGGCCGCGAAGGCGGGGCATACCTTCACTCTGTCGCAGGACCCATACCAGATTGCGTTTCTGCGTGGCGGCGCATCCGAGGCGGTGAAAGTAGCCGTGGTGTCGCTGGTCGATCGCAAGCTGTTGCGGGCGGGCGAAGGAACGATCTGCATCGCCGTGCCTGACGCCGATGCGTTCGGCCGCCGAACCCTGGAGCAGGCCATCCTGGAGCGAGCCCGCCAGGCGCTCAGCCCGGCCGCACTGCTGGCGGATGGGGCAGTCCAGGCGGCCTGCCTCGAGTACGAAGCGAGTCTCTCGGTGCGCGGCCTGCTGGCCGACGCACGCACGCACGCGGCGAGGTCCACGCCGTTGGCGGTCATGGTCTTGGTCATGGTCGGGATCGCTGTTCTGCGCATCGGCAATGCCCTCGTCCACGGCCGTCACAACGTCGGTTTCCTGGTCGTGTTGACGGTGGTCACGGTGGTGGCCATGGTGCCCGCCTATCGTGACCGCCTCACCGGCCTCGGCCGGGAGGCGCTCGCCAAGCTGCGCACCTTGTTTCGCAGCCTCAAGGCCCGCGCGGCGAGCATCGCGCCCGGTGGCGCCACATCCGATGCCGTGCTGCTCGCTGCCGTGTTCGGGCTGGCCGCACTGCCCGCACATGCCTTTCCCTGCGTGCAGCAGCTCTATCCCAGGTCGCGAACGGGGGGCGGCGATGGCGACTCGGGGAGCGGCAGCTCGTCCGACGGCGGTGGGTGCGGCGGTGGCGGCTGTGGAGGTGGGTGCGGGGGGTAACCCGCGGTGGCCGCGGCTACGACTCGGCAGCGATCCAACATCCGGGATCGGAGCGACGCCAGTCACCGTCGAGCGCGTGACTGAGGCAGCGCAGGCCGCCACCACAGACCGTCGCGTAAAGGCATCGCTGACAGCCCAAGGGCACTGCCGTCGAATCGCGCAGTTCAGCCATTTGCCACTTGCCGTAGATGTCTGCGAGCGGCTCGTCGAATACGTTGCCCGCGGCCAGCGGCAGCCGGCGACAGGGATAGACGGTGCCGTCGGGCATGACGGTGAGGAGGGAGCTTCCGGCCGTGCAGCGATACGCGCGGGCTCCATCCGCGCCGGCCGCGAGGAACTGCAACGCGCGCTTCATCGCGATCTCGGTACGCGGCTTGTAGAGCAAGGGACGCTCGATTCTGGCGCTGGAACGCATCAGCTCGAAGAACTCGCGCGTCTCATAGGGCGTGAGCGTTTCCATGTCCCCACCCTCACCTTCAGGAATCAACCGATCGGCCCATACCCGTGCCACCCCGAGGTCGCGCCCCAGGCTCGCGACCTCGGGAAATTCCCGCCAGTTGGCGCGATGCGCGGTGAAGGCGATGACCACCGGAATCCTGGCGGCAACCAGTGCTGCAATCCCGGCCACGGCCTGATCGAAGCGACCCTCACCTCGGATCGCGTCGTGCGTCGCGCGGGTGCCGTCGACGCTGACCTGCACGTAGCGCGGCCGCCAGTGCTTTAACCGCCTCGCCCAATCGCGATCGACCAGCGTGCCATTGCTGAGGATGCCGAAGCCGAAGGCGGCGCGGTGCGTGGTAAAGGTGTCCAGCAAGGCCGGGAGATCACGCAGCGCGAACGGTTCGCCGCCAGTGACGTTGATGTGTCCCGGAATCCGCGACGTGCGGGCATCCCCCTCAAGAAAGGCCAGGAACCGGTCGAGGATGCGGTGCCAGTCGGCGAGGCTGCGCGCGGACTCTCGGTGAGCGTGCTGGTAGCAGTGTGCGCAGCGCAGGTTGCAGCGGTCGGAAAGGTGCCACTGGAGCAGCAGGTGGGTCGGACGCAGGTGGTTGCTCACAGTCACGTTCTCGGAATCCTGGCGGCAGCGACCATCGCGTACCGGCCCACACATCGAACCGCATCGTCGTCGACGGCTCCGAGGCACAGTATGCTAACAGCGGTCGATGGTCGCGACAGTGATCTGCCTGGCAACAGAATGTGGTCCTGCGGCATCGCGCCCGAACAGTGGCTGGTCGCGGCGAGCCGGCGCATGGTTGCGCCGAGTGCTCGAAAGGTCTCGCCGGTGAGGCCGCCGGATGACAGCGGTTGTTGGCGCGTGGCTCCGTTTACCCTTCGTGCGTGAATGCCTTGACGCACTGCAATCGGTAGGAAATCGCAATTATCTGAGCAAATAGGGTTGGCCGACCTCGTCCGCAGTCGTTGCGCGCAATCGGCACTGCGCATCAACACCGCAGGACAGATCGCGAACCCGACGCGTCCGCCGGTCCTACCAGCCGAACTGCGCTCGACCACAGCAGCCGCAGGTCCTTTTTTCGAGCGCCGTTCACGGGTGATGACCCGGGCCTTCGGATCACCGAAGACGCCGCGCACCGTCGGTTGCGGACGAAACATGGGGAACGCATACACATCCCACAGCGATTGCTTTCGCTTCGACGAGGTAACCATGCAAACATGGTCGCAGTTTCCACCGCCCCTGAACATGCCCGAAAGCCAGCATCCACGCCGCTTCCGGGCCGATTCACCCCCTCAAACGACCCACACGACTTCCTGAAGACCCCGAACTATGAGTCGCCCCCTCATCAGAATCGGGGACCTTTTCAACTCCGATGTGCGAGAATCATACGAGATGCTCTATCAGAGCGATTCGCCTTATGTCTTTGATTCTTCCAAGTTTACAAAGGCTTTCGGTCGGGAACCCCCGTCGTACGCAGAGGGGATTCGATGCGTCGCTTCGGCGTACGCGGCGCGGATGCGCCTCGGTCCAGTCACAAAGGGAGGGAGTCCGTGTTCATAAAGCTGCCAATAGTTGACCTCCCGGCCCAAGGTGGGGTACGGGGTCTAACCAGCCAAGTCGTCGTGAACACCGAGCACATCAGACAGTACAAGATTGACCGTTGGGTTGATGAAGCCGGCATTCCCTGTCTCCTTGTTAGGTTTAGCGTCGAGGGCCATCCCGACTTCGACATTACGGAAGAAGACCTCTTTCGCAGGATTGAAGCGGCGATTCAGCCCGTTGAGACGTGATGGGTACATTCACGACTCCGGCTACCTTGAATGCGCAATGTGCCGGTGCCAGCTTTCGAAACGGAATGCCGTTGAATCTTCCGAAAGCGCGAAGGTCCTCTCTTGATCCCCTTGAGCCCTCGTGCTCGCGCACGCTGGGTCATGCAGCGCCGCGGGCCAACAGAAGCGATCCGGCGAAGAGATCCCGGCGTAGAATTGCATTTGGGTCAAAGTGGCGATACGCGCGCCTATGAATATGCCCACCGAAATCGAACTGAAATTTTCCCTCGATCCAAAGTCTGCCGCGAGCGTTGCACGCCTGCCGCTGCTGTTAGAACATGCGACGGAGAAGCCTACTACCCGGATACTGAAATCCACTTATTTCGATACTCCTGACGCGGGTCTGCGCAGGTCTGGGGTGTCGTTGCGCCTCCGGCGAACGGGACGTGACTGGTGGCAGACGCTCAAGGAGGAAGATTCCGGGTCGGGGGGCCTGCATGCGCGTGCGGAAAGCGAGCATCTGGTCACTTCCGGCGGATTGGATCTCGGCAAGATTGGCGAAGCGCGGCTGCGCAAGAAGCTTCGCAAGTGGCAGGCCAAGGGCGAGATCGGCCCCCGTTTCGAGACAGTGATCCGCCGCACAACGTGGCTGCTGAGCGCTGCGGATGGTGGCGTGATCGAGTGCGCACTGGATCGCGGCCAGGTGCGCACCTACGGTGGGCGACGGAGTTGGCCGTTGTGCGAAGTCGAACTCGAGCTCAAGGCGGGCGCTCCGTCGGCGCTGTTTCCACTTGCACGGGATCTGGCCGGTGCTCTGCCATTGGCAGTGGAGACCCGAAGCAAGGCCGAGCGTGGCTACGCCCTGTGGCTCCGTGAGCCCTTGTCGCAATCGCGCAAGGCGACTTCACTGTTACTGCCTGGCAATGCGACGCTCGCGGACGCAATGGCAGAAATTGTCGGGAGCGGACTCGTGCACTTGCAAGGCAACTGGCAGGCGGCGCGCGGGGCTCCCCGCTACGACCTGGAGCATGTCCATCAGATGCGGGTTGCTTCCCGCCGCTTGCGCACGGCATTCACGGTGTTTGGACAAATTGACACCGGGCTCAAGGCGCACCCGTTGGCAGTTGAATTGCGATGGCTTGCGGGATTGCTGGGTGAGGCGCGCAATTGGGATGTCCTGCTGGCGGAAACGTTTCCTAAGCTGCTGGCCACGTTTCCCGAGGAGCGCGTGTTGCAGGCCCTGGCGCGCAAGGCAGGAGTCCAGCGCCAACGCGCCCGATTGGCGGCACGCGAAGGGCTGCGCTCGCCACGCTACCTTGGGCTTGTGCTGGATCTGACCGAGTTTGTCGTTGCGCTTCGCGCGCGTACGGCACTTTCGGTTCCGGTGGCGCCGGTGGCCGCAGCGCTACTCACGCGGCGCGATAGGCAGTTGCGGAGACGGGCGAAGCACCTGACCGAGCTTTCCGCGATTGATCGACATACGCTACGCATCGCGGCGAAGAAGCTCCGCTATACGGCGGAGTTCTTCGGGTCACTCTTTTCAGGCCGTCAACTCGAGAAGTTTCTGCGTCGCTTTAGCGAGCTGCAAAAGGCCCTCGGGATGCTCAATGATCTGGCGACCACGCGCGCTTTGATGTTGCGGCTGGCCCCGACAGCATCTGCAGAAGGCCAGCGCGCGCTCGGATTGTGTATTGGCTGGTCCGCCGGTCTGGAGGAGGGAAGCTTGACGGACCTGACGCGATGCTGGAAAAGCGTAGAGCGAACGTCGCAATTCTGGCCAGGTGACGACAGTGGCGACGACACCAAATCGGCCGCGACGTCGCAGCCGGTAAGACCAGCCGACCCTTGATAGCCGCGCGCTCGCGCACGATTGCAGTATTGAACGCGTTAAGGCTGACGTTCACGGCGCTCGCGACGTTGCCGAGCACAATTCCGACGAGCAGGATCTCGACCTGCGGCGCAAATCAGAGATCCGGAAACGGCACCTACAATGCCGCTGTCCGCCACCGCTAGACGGCAACTTCAGCGGTTGGCGTATTGCAGCCGTTGATCGATCTCGCGCTCTGCGGTCAGCCAGTCGCTGAGTTCCTGGTTCGCCGCGAAGCCGCGCGCCTCGGCGATGAAGAACGCCGTTTCGGCGATCATCATGTGGCGCTGAGCAAGGCTTTCCTGATCGGCGGGCTCCGACCGAAGGCCGGCGTGCGACGATGGTGCAACGGTGCCTTCTTCGGCATCGCTTTGCTCGGCAGAAACTGTGGTCATGACGTGGTCTCCATGCGTAAGAATTGAAAGGCTATCACCACCTTATGTCAACAAGATGAATCGTCAATTTCGCTCACCAGGACGTAATAGCCATTTGGATCACTGCCAGCGTGCTTCGATCTCCAGTTCGGCCGCCAAGCAGCCCTCGGGTTGGTGCACCTATCCAACGCAGCTTCGCCCGGCACGGCCGCTTGCCATCGACACCGCCATCTGAGACACGTCCCGGCCCCGCAGAACGGCCAACCTCGGCGCCCGAATATCGTGCGGCACGCGCTTCCTGACTCGACCACGCATCGCGCGTGTTAACTCGATCCTCGTGCGTTCTCCCGCAAGAGCAGCGTTGCTGCTGAAGCTACGCCGCGGATGCTACGGCACCGTGACACCAGGTTCAGCACGCCCCTGGGCAACGCAAACAACGAAGGCGACCGGGCCGCGCAAGTCCCCGCGATGCGCCGCATGGGCTGCTTCCCTACCTCGAGCCGCTTTGCCGCGGTGCGGAAGAAGATGTTGCCGCTGCCGGCTTCTGAGGGGAGGACCGTAAGGGCTCTCGCTGCTTCTTTCCGCTGACCACGATGTCGATTGGCGCGGTCGTGGCAAGGTCCGGTGAATACCATTCGCACGAGGAACTTGCATCGACCGCTGCGCTGGTGAGCGCGATCAAGAAGACTGATGTGCGCCGAGCAGGTCTTGATCAGAATAACTGAGGGTCTACAGGGGGGTCGCCCTCAGAGAACTTGACTGGCAAGCTCCCCGAGGGCG
>CAIWHR010000242.1 GCA_903912485.1 uncultured beta proteobacterium
GACGCGCGTGTTCAGCCCGCCGCTCAGGCGTTACGAGTTTCCGCTGACGCCGGGGGCGATCTGGCGGCAGACAGCCGCCAATACCAACGAGACGCTGCGCCGCGACGACCCGCTGCTGTACTACGTGAAGGTCGGCGGCTGGGAGACGATCGTCACGCCGGCGGGTTCGTTCGAAGCGATTGCGATGCGCGTGTTCATGCAGCTGAACCTCGACGATCCGTTCCGGTATCCGACGCAGTGCGACTACCGGATCTGGTGGTCGCCGGCGGCGGGCGCGACGGTCCGCGAATTGCGATACGCGACCTACCGCGAGAAGGGCGACATGCAGTCGGCGTTCGAGTTCCGCTGCCAGAACACCACGATGGAGCTGGTGTCGCACCAGCTCCATCGTCCGTAACCCGGGTTAGCCGATCGTCACCGGGATGAAGATCTGCGCGTCGTCGCGGACGACGAGCAGGGCGACGGTCTTGCCCGCCTTGCCGACGAGTTCGCGCAGCTGCTCGGGGCTCTTCACCGGCGTGCGGTTGACCGAGACGATGATGTCGCCGGCACGCACGCCCGCCCTGGCGGCGGCGCCCGCGACGCCTTCGACCACCACGCCGCCCTTGAGCTCGCCCGACTTCTTCTCGTCCGCGGACAGCGGCCGCACCGCGACGCCGAGCTTGGCGCCCTCCGCGCTGCCGGAGGCCGACGCCAGCGTCGTCCTGTCCTCGAAGCTGCCGACCTTGACGGTGACGTCCCTCGCCTTGCCGTCGTGCCAGACTTCGAGCGCGACGTCGGACCCGGGCTTGAGCGCGGCGACCAGCGGCGGCAGTTCGGTCGAGCGGCCGATGGCCTGGCCGTTCATCTTCAGGATGACGTCCCCCGGCTCGATGCCGGCCCGGGCGGCCGCGCCGTCCTTCTGCACCGATGCCACCAGCGCGCCCTCGGCCTTGCCGAGACCGAAGCTCTCGGCCAGCGTGGAGTTGACGTCCTGGATGGCGACGCCGAGACGGCCGTGCTCGACCTTGCCGTGCTGCTGGATCTGGTTCTTGACGTCGATCGCGACGTCGATGGGTACCGCGAAGGCGAGTCCCTGGAAGCCGCCGCTGCGGCTGAAGATCTGCGAGTTGATGCCGATCACTTCGCCCCTGAGGTTGAACAGCGGACCGCCCGAGTTGCCGGGGTTCACCGCGGCGTCGGTCTGGATGAAGCCGACCGCCGCGTCCCCCGGCAGCGAGCGCGCCTTGGCGCTGACGATGCCCGAGGTCACCGTGTTGTCGAGGCCGTAGGGCGCGCCGATCGCGACCACCCACTCGCCGACGCGCGTCGCCTGCGGATTGCCGATCCTGACCGCGGGCAGGTCGCTGGCGTCGATCTTGAGCACCGCGACGTCGGTCAACCGGTCGCTGCCCAGCACCTTGGCCTTGAACTCGCGCTTGTCGGTCAGCCGCACGGTGACTTCGTCGGCGTCGGCGACGACGTGGGCGTTGGTGAGGACGACGCCGTCGGTGCTGACGATGAAGCCCGAACCCATGCCCTGCGGCGGCGCCTCGTCCGGCATCGGCGGGCGCGGTGAACGGCGCAAGCCCGGGAGCCCGGGGAAGCCGGGAAACATGTTCTCGATGTCGGGCATCGCGCGCCCGCCGCGGGCGGCGACTTTCTCGGCGCTCTGGCTGACGGTGATCTGGACGACCGCGGGACCCTGGCGCGCCACGAGGTCGGCGAAGTCGGGCAGCCCGGTCGCGGCAGCGGAGACGGGTGCCGCCGCGACGGCGTCGGCGCTGCCGGGGGCGGCGTGGGCGGCGTTCACGCCCACGCGATCGGCGACGACGGCGCCGGTGGCGAAGGCGCCGGCCACCGCCAGCGCGATGAGACTGCGTTTGAACGTGTTCGCTTGCATCGCTTGCTCCTGAGTGAGGGATCGGCACCGGATGCACATCGCTCCGGCTCACCCACAAGATAGCGGCGACGAATTAAGCGGGAATTAAGGCGCGGCGGGCGCGGTCCCGGCAAAGCGCACGGTGACGCCGAGGCCCGGGCCGACCGGGCCGCCGAGGCCCGGGCCCAGCGCGACCGTCGCGCCGTGGCGCAGAGCGACGCTCCTGACGATGGCCAGCCCCAGCCCGCTGCCGGCCTGGTCGGCGGTGCCCGGCGCGCGATAGAAGCGGTCGAACACGCGCGCCTCTTCGTCGGGCGCAATGCCGGGGCCGCAATCGCGGACCGACAGCGTCGGCGTGCCGTCGCCGGCGGCGACCGCGACGTCGACGCGACCGCCCGTCGGCGTGTAGCGCAGCGCGTTGTCGACGAGGTTCGACAGCAGCGTGCGCAGGCCGGCCGCGTCGCCGCTGACCGCCGCCTCGTTCGCACCCGGCGCGTCGACGTCGGCGAGTCCCAGGTCGATGCCGCGCGCGGCGGCCAGCGCGACGTGGTCGGCGATGACGCTGCGCGCGAGATCGGCGAGGTTCACCCGCGCCAGCGGACGCTCGGCGACGCCGGGCTCCTCGCGCGCGAGCGTCAGCAGCTGCCCGACCAGATGCGTGGCGCGGTCGAGACCGGCGCGCAGTTCGGCCAGCGCCGTGGCGCGCTCGGCGTCGCTGCCGGCGCGCTCGGCGAGCTGCGCCTGCAGGTGCACCGCCGTCAGCGGCGTCCGCAGTTCGTGCGCGGCGTCGGCGATGAACGCCCGCTGCGCGTCCAGCGCGTGGTCGAGACGGGCGAGCAGGCCGTTCAGCGCCGCGACCAGCGGCTGCACCTCGCGCGGCTGCCCCGATTCCGCCAGCGGCGCCAGCGAACGCGGCGAGCGCCGGCCGACCGCGGCGGCGAGGCGCTCCAGCGGCGCCATGCTGCGCGCGATGCCGAACCAGACGACCACCGCGAGAAAGGGCAAGACGGCGATCAGCGGCAGGATGGTGCGCAGCGCCAGGCTTGCGGCGAGCTCGCGGCGCACGCTCATCGGCTGCGCCACCTGCACCACCTGATCGTCGGCGAGCGCGGTGAACACGCGCCACTCGCCGCTGTCGGTGGCGACGGTGTCGAAACCGGGTTGCCCGCTCTGCGGCAGCCGGCGCTTCGGCTGCGACAGGTAGACCTCGACGCCGTTGCGGTTCCAGATCTCGACCACCAGCGCGTCGGCGCCGGGTCCCGCGCCGAGCGGGCCGCGCGCGGTCAGCGGCATGCCGGTCACCGACGACGCCATCTGCGCCAGCTGGTAGTCGAACAGCGCGTTGGCTTCGTCGCGGGCGCGCAGGTACGTCGCCGCGGCGGCGGCGGCGATCGCCGCGACCAGGCCCAGCGACAGCCAGCCCAGGAGCTCGCGCCGGATCGAGGGCGTGGACGTCATGGCGTTCGCGGCACGGCGATCGTCCAGCCGACGCCGCGCACGTTGCGGATGGCTTCGGCGCCGAGCTTGCGGCGCAGGCCGTGCAGGTGGACGTCGACCGCGTTGCTCTCGATTTCGTCGCCCCAGCCGTAGAGCTTTTCCTCGAGTTGCGCGCGCGACAGGATCGCGCCGGGCCGCGCGAGCAGCGCCGTGCGGAACCTTCAATGTGCGGTGCCACTGGCAGTGCGC
>CAIWHR010000243.1 GCA_903912485.1 uncultured beta proteobacterium
GACCCCGGCGCAGGCCGCGGCCGCTGCCTCCAGCGCCGCCGGCCGGTCGACGATCGCGCCGGCGTCGACGCTCACGCACTCGAACAGCGGGAACGCGCCGTCCCGGGTCGAACGCGCCGCCTCGATCTGCGCCGCGGTCACCGGCGACTGGCTGCCGGCGAGCACGAACACCGGCCCGGCGGCGGGCGGGACCTTCGCAGAGGATTCCGCAACCGGCAGTTCGCCGATGGAACGCCAATGCGCGATCAGCGCCTGCGCGACGCTGCTCGCGCCGAGCGCCAGCAGCGGCTCGCGCAGCGCGCGCCGCCAGACGAGGGCGCCGATGCGCGCGAGGTGTTCCGGGCCCGTCGCGTCGAACAGCACGGCGTCGACGCCGCCGGCCTGCGCCTTGTCGACCGCCGCGTCGAGTGCGAAGTCGTCGCACCCGGCCAGCGCGGTCAGGTCGATCAGCGCGATCGGCGCGAGGCCCTGCAGCGCGAGGTGGCGCCGCAGGTCGGCCTCGGTCATCGGCGTCACCGGATGCCGGCTCATCGTCGGATGGCGGTCGATGCGAAACGCCTCGCCACCGGGTCCCGCCGTCGCGAACAGGTTGCCGAACGCGCAGTAGCGTCCGAGGCTGGGCTGACCGCCGACCACGGGCACGAAGGCGCTGCCCATCTCGCGCCGGAGGATCTGCACCGCGGCGCCCAGGCTGCCGACGGCGGGCGAGCTGTCGAACGTCGAACAGCACTTGTAGTGCAGCACCGGCGCGCGCAGCGACGCGAGGAAGCGGCCGACCGGTTCCAGTTCGGCGCGCAATCCGGCCGCGTCCATCGCGCGGGCGGCGCCGGCGATGCCCAGCGCGTCGAGCCGGCCGGCGGCCGAGAGCTGCCGCGGCGACGGGACGCCGAGGAACAGCATCGCGCGCAGTCCGGCGCCGGCCAGCGTCGCCAGCGTGTCGGCAGCGCCGGTGAAGTCGTCGCCGTACCAGGCGTGCCTGAGCCGCGGGCGCATCGCCCTCAGTGCTTCGGGCCGAAGAACGCCAGCGCGGCGCGCAGTTCGGGCGCCTCGCGCGCCGCCGCGTCGAGCGTTTGCCCGTTGCGGATCGCGTCCCAGGCCTGGCGCAGGCTGGCGACCCCCGCGGCGGGGCCGCCGGGATGCGCGAGGATGCCGCCGCCGCACATGAACAGGAGGTCGCCGCCCGGCACGGCTGCGATCGTCGCCGGCATCGTGCCCGCCCACTGCCCCGACGAGAACGCGGGCATCACCACGTCCTCGGCGTCGGCCGGATCGGCGAGCGGCGCCAGGCAGTCGTGCGCCGAGCGCACGACCTCGGCGTCCGACTGCGAGAACTTGCCGGCGAGGCCGTGCACGTGCATGTGGTCGACGCCGGCCAGCCGCCACAGCAGCTGGTAGGGCTGGAAATCCATGCCCAGCGCCGGATGGCGCGAGAACATGCCGAAGCCGTTGCGGTGGCCGTGCAGCGCCAGCCCCGTGTGACGGCGCAGCGCCTGCACCGACGACAGGCCGACCCAGTTCAGGCTGACCATCACGCAGGAGCCGCCCTCCCTTTCCACCCGCTCGGCGTGGCGCAGCATCCGGTCGTGCTCGTCGGTGATGTTGAACGCCACCATCACGCGCCTGCCGCTCTTGTCCTGCCAGCGGCGCACCGCGTCCATCACCGTGCGGATGCGATCGGACGTCGGCGCGTGCTCGGGGTCGCCGCAGCACTCGTCGTCCTTGATGAAGTCGACGCCGGCTTCGCACAGCTGGCCGACCAGCGCGGCGGTCTCGGCGGCGGTGAGGCCGACGTTGGGCTTGATGATCGTCCCCATCAGCGGGCCGGCGGCGACGCCGGCGAGGGCGCGCGTGCCCGCCACGCCGTGGCGCGGCCGCTCGAACCGGGCCCGGAATCCGGGACCGATGCGCAGCTGCTCCAGGCGCACGCCGGTGGTCTCGCCCAGATCGAACAGGTTGCCGGCGACGGTCGCCGCCAGCGTGGGCAGGTTCGGCCCGACGTTGGCCGCCGGAAACGAGACGACGGCGCGCGCGCGGCGCCACGGCCCCGCGGCGCCCTTGCGCTCCAGCAGCGCGTTGGGGAGACTCGGCGCGGACAGCGGCTCGAGCTCCTCCAGCGACACGACGGTGGCGCGGCTCCTCGCGCGCAGCGCGTCGCTCTCGGCCGCCACGCGCACGAAGGTGCCGCTGCTCTGCTCGCCGGCCAGGACTTCGGCGGCCTGCGCCGGATCGAGCGGCGTCTCGATCAGGTACGTGGCCTCGATCGCGGCGCTCACAGCGTGCGCAGGTCGGGAAACGCGCGCACCGGGTCGGAGCCGTCCCAGCCCACGGCGGCTTCGCGGATCAGCTTGAACAGGCGGCCCTTGGGACCCGCGACCTCCGACAGCTCGATCACGGTGCCCGGGTAGGACACGCCGGGCGCCGACCGCGGCTCGAAGTAGACGAAGCGCCCGTTGGCGCCGACCTCGCCGCCCATGCAGACCTCGAAGCCGGCGGCTTCGGCGCGTTCGAGGTCGGCGTCGAACCGTTCGGTCCAGTACGCGACGTGCTGGACGCCGCTGTGACCGGCGCGCAGGAAATCGCGGTACATCGACGGCACGTCGTTGCGCGGCTGCAGGAGCTCGATCTGCAGTCCGCCGGCGTTGGCCAGCGCCACCGAGTTGTGCGGCTCGAAGCGCTGGCCGCGATACGTGTAGTTCTCGATCGGCACCCTGGGGTTGTAGTACCAGGGCCCGATGCCGAGCCCGCCCGCCCAGTAGTCCATCGCCGCCTCGATGTCGGGCACGAGGTAGGCGACCTGGCGGATCTCTCCGAAATAGCGACTCATGCGTTTTCTCTCACTTCACCAGAAGGTTCGGCAGCCACGTCGACAGCACGGGAACGAAGGTGATCACCACCAGCGCCGCGAGCAGCGGCCACAGGAACGGAAGCGCGCCGGCGACGACGCGCTGCAGCGGCATCCGCGCGACCTGCGCAACCATGTACAGGCTCATGCCCACCGGCGGCGTCAGCAGGCCGATCATCAGATTGAGGACGACGACCACGGCGAGGTGCACGGGATCCACACCCGCCGCCGCCAGCGCCGGCGTGAAGATCGGGGCCAGGATCAGAATCGCCGCGATCGACTCCATGATCATCCCGACCGCGAGCAGGATGACGTTGACCAGCGCGAGCAGCACCCACTGGTTGGTCGACAGCCCGAGCAGGAACTCGCTGACGCGCGTGGGCACCTGGTCGATCGTCAGCACCCACGCGAACAGCGCGGCAGAACCGACGATGAACAGCACGCTGGCCGTCGAGTGCACGGTCTCGCGCAGCGCCGCGACGGCGCCGTCCCACGTCAGTTCCCGGTAGACGAACAGCCCCAGCAGCAGCGCGTACGCGACCGACACCGCGGCCACCTCGGTCGGACCGACCAGCCCGCTCACCAGGCCGCCGATCAGGATCACCGGGGCGAACAGCGCCGGAAACGCCTTGACGAACGCGCGCGCCAGCGACGGCGCGCCGTCGACGATGGTGTCGCGCGGCAGGTTCTGGCGGCGCGCCATCACGGCGATCTGCAGCATCAGCAGCAGTGCGATGACGAGGGCCGGCAGCGCGCCGGCGAGCAGCACCTTGACCGCGCTGACCTCGGCGGCGGCGGCGAAGATGATCAGCGGGATGCTCGGCGGAAAGATCGGCCCGATGGTCGCCGCGGCCATGGTGATGCCGGCGGCGAACTCGTCGCGATAGCCCTGTTCGCGCATCATGCGGATCTGCGTCCCGCCCAGCGCGCCGATGTCGGCCAGCGCCGCGCCCGAGATGCCCGAGAACACCAGGTTGGCCAGCACCGTCACGTAGCCCAGCCCGCCGCGGACGCGGCCGACGATCAGCCGGATCAGCTCGAACAGGTGCCTGGTGATGCCCGACGCGCCGAACAGCGCCGCGGCGAGGATGAACATCGGCACCGCGAGCAGCGGCACCGAATCGAGCGAGTTGATCGTCCGCTGCGCCACCACCGCCAGCGGCATGTCGTTGAACCAGATGACCGCGGCGGCCGACAGGCCCATCGACATCGCGATCGGCACGCCCATCAGCATCGTGACCAGGAACAGCAGCAGCACCGCGAGGCTCATCATGGGGCGGTCCCCTCCCGCAGCGCGCGCAGAACGCGCGACACGGCGACCAGCGTCAGCAGCACCATGCCGACCGCTGCGGGCAGGTAGTACAGCCAGTTCGGGATCGCCAGCGCCGCCGTCGAGAACTGCGACGCGCGCTTCATGAACAGCCACCCGCCCCAGAGGAAGACGACGCAGAAGGCGAGCACCAGCACCTCGTTGACCAGGCGCAGCGCCCGGCCGGCGCGGCCGCCGACCTTGGCCTCGAACATGTCGACCTTGATGTGGGCGTTGTCGAGCAGCAGCAGCGGTGCGGCGAGATAGACGACGCCCAGTCCGGCGTAGCGCGCCAGCTCCTCGGCCCAGGGCAGGCCGACGTCGAGCAGGTTGCGCCCGACGACCTGGACGATGAGCAGCGCGGTCATGACGGCGAGCAGCGCCATCGCGACGATCTCGAACGCGCGGGCGGTGCGCGCCAGCGCGCCGGTGCGGGTGGGTGTCTGAGGCGTCATCGATGCTGTCCGCGGACCGGGCCCGGCGCAATCCGTGCGCAGGACCGCCGCCGGCTCACTTGACCGCCGCGATTTCCTTGTACATCTCGCCGTTCCTGGCGGCGAAGCGCTCGGTCACGAGCTTGCCCACCGACGCCTTGAACGCGTCGAGCTTGAGGCCCTCGGCGGGGCCGATGACCGTCATCTTCAGTTCCTTCAGCCTGGCCGTTTCGTCGGCCTCGGACTTGCGCACCGAGTCGGTGGCGCGCGCGCGCACGTCTTCGGCAGCCTTGGCCACGGCGGCCTTGAGCTCGGGCGAGAGCCCCTGCCAGGTCTTCTCGTTGATGATGATGAACTGCGCGTTCATGATGTGGCCGGTCAGCATCATGTGCGACTGCGACTCGTACAGCTTCGACGACAGCACGACGTTGACCGGGTTCTCCTGGCCGTTGACGACGCCGGTGGCGAGCGCGGTAGGCACCTCCGACCAGTCCACCGGCACCGGCACCGCACCGAGGCCCTCGACCGCCGTCATGTAGATCGGGAACGGGATCGCGCGGATTTTCATGCCGGCGAGGTCCGACGGCTGCAGCACCGCCTTCTTGGTCGTGAGCTGGCGCGTGCCGAAGTAGTAGCCGTACAGGACGCGCACGCCGGCCGCCTTGATCAGCCCTTCGTTGAGCTTCTTCATCACCGGCGAATTCACGTCGACGACCTTCATCAGGTGATCGACGTCGCGGTAGAGGTAGGGGGTGTCGAGCGCGGCGAACGGCTCGTAGAGCGAGCCGATGCCACCCGCGGTGTTGTGCGACAGCGCGATGGTGCCGGTGGACACGGCCTCGGCCAGCTCCTGCAGCTTGCCCAGCTGCGACGACGGGTAGACGGTGGTCTTGATCTGCCCGTTGCTGTACTTGGCGAGCGCTTCGGCGAACCACGCGGCCTGGATGCCCGCAGCGCTGGTCGGCGGGTTCATGTGGCCGTAGCGGAACTCGACGGTCTTCTGCGCGTGCGCGGCGGCGCTCGCGCCCAGGACCAGGACGGCGCCCAGCGCGACGACGCTGCGACCGAGCAGGGAGGAAAGGCGTGCGGACATTCTGTCTCCTTTGTGTGCCCCGGGATGGCCTGGCCATTGCCCGGCGAGGGAACGTTGCCGCGTCGGGGTCAAGTCGGCGGCGACCGGGCTGCTGCTGATGCGATCTGATGATTTATTGTTGCATCGGCAGCCGAAGTTAAGGTTAACTGGCGGCTTCCGCAACGACCCTCGTTGATGGCTTTTGATGGATTCATCCAGCGTGCGCAGCCGTGCCGCCGACGTCGCGCGGGCCGCCGGCGTCTCGACCGCCACCGTCGACCGCGTACTCAACGGCCGCGCCAACGTGCGCCCGTCGACCGCGCAGCGCGTGCTCAAGGCTGCGGCCGCGCTGCAATACCTGCCGGAAGCGGACCTGTGGCGATCGCTGCAGCCGCCGCCGATGGAGCTCGCATTCCTGCTCCCGGCCGGCACCAACCGCTACCTGCGCATGCTGGGCGACAGCATCGGCTACGCGACCGAGTGGCTCGCGCCGTTCAACGTGCGCTGCCGCGCGCATTTCATCGACAGCTTCGACCCCGCGCGCGTGGCGGCGGCGCTGCTGCGGCACGGCCGCCGCGCCGACGGCGTGGCGTTCATGGCGCTGGAACACCCGCTGGTGCGCGAGGCGGTCGACGCGCTCGCCGAACGCGGCGTGCACGTCGTCACGCTGATCTCGGACCTGTCGCATTCGCGGCGGATCGCCTACGTGGGCATGGACAACCGCGCCGCCGGACGCACGGCCGGCACGCTGATCGGACGCCTTCTCGGCGGCCGCACCGGGCCGGTGGCGATGATCGCCGGGTCGCTCGCCTACCGCGGCCACGAGGACCGCGAGATGGGCTTCCTGCACCTGATGCAGGAGAACTTTCCGGCGCTGCAGGTGGTCGGCGTGCGCGAGGGACGCGACGACGCCGACGCCAACTACCGCCTGGCGCGCGCGCTGCTGAAGCAGCACCCCGGCCTCGTCGGGCTCTACAACATCGGCGGCGGCGCCGACGGCGTGGCCCGCGCGATCAAGGAAAGGCGGCGCCAGCCGCCGGCGGTCTTCGTCGCGCACGGGCTCACGCCCGACACGCGCGCGCTGCTGATCGACGGCACGCTCGACGCGGTGATCAACCAGCACCCGCACACGATGGTGCTGAACTGCGTGCGGATCTTCACCAACGTCCGCGACGGGCGCAGCGCCACGACCGGCGTCGAGCCGGTGCGCATCAGCATCGTGCTGCGCGAGAACCTTCCCTGACCGGCGGCGGCCGCTGTCGGCGCAACGCGCCCGTCGCGCGTTAATGGCGCGCGGCCCGCTCCGGGTCGTCCCGAAGGAGGTTCCATGCTCGAATCGCTGCAGTCGGCCCTCGCCACGAACCAGCTCGTCGGAAGCGGGCTTGCGCTGGCGGCGCTGGGGCTGGTCGCGATGTGGCTGCGTGAACTGCCGGCCAGGCTCGCCGGCTGGGGCAGGCATTTCTTCGTCACCACGCTCACCGCCGACAGCCGCGACGAGCTGATGTTCCCGGCGCTGATCGAGTACATGGACAGCCGCGACGCGCTGCGCCGGATCAACAACTTCACCGTGCGCGCGCTGCGCCAGCAGGTGTCGTCGTACCAGAGCCTGCACGACGAGCTGCAGCAGGGCGGGCGGCCGGTGCCGATGTTCTCGCCCGGCGAGGGCTTCCACGTGTTCGTCCTCGACGGCAGGCTGATGTGGATGAAGCGCGAGGTGCAGGTCGGTGCGACGGTGATCGAGAAGATCGTGCTTTCGACGTTCGGGCGCGACAAGGCGCCGCTCGAGGCGCTGGTGCACGCGGCGATGGGGCACCGCATCGAGCGCGAGCTGAACCGCATCGCGATCTACGTTCCCAGCCCGTACAGCAACGACTGGATGCGCGCGCGGCTGGGCAACAACCGCAAGCTCGACTCGGTGGTGCTGAAGGACGGCCAGAAGGAGGCGATCACCGCGGATCTGAACCGGTTCTTCGCCGCGCGCGAGCGCTACGAGACGCTCGGCATCCCGTGGCGGCGCGGCTACCTGCTCTACGGCCCGCCCGGCACCGGCAAGACGTCGCTGGTCACCGCGCTCGCGTCCGAGCTGGCGCTCAACGTCTGCGTGCTGTCGCTCGCCTCGCCCAACGTCACCGACGAGAAGATCGGCAGCCTGCTCGCCGGTGTGCCGCGGCGCTCGGTGATCCTGATCGAGGACGTCGACGCGTTCTTCCAGCAGCGCAGCAAGGCCGACGCCGGCGTCAAGGTGTCGTATTCGGGCTTCATCAACGCGCTCGACGGCGTCGCGGCGCACGAGGGCTCGGTCGTGTTCCTGACGACCAACCACCCGCAGCTGATCGACGAGGCGGCGATCCGCTCGGGCCGCGTCGACTTCCGGCTCGAGCTGTCGCTGTGCAACCGCGACCAGCTGGAGCGGATGTTCCGCAAGTTCTTCGACGACGCCGAAGCGGCCGCGCGCTTCGCCGCCATGGTCGCCCCCGACCGCTGGTCGCCGGCCGAGGTGCAGGAGCGGCTGCTCAAGGCGGCCGACGTCGACGAGGCGCTGGCGCTGTTCGCCGCGCGCCCCGGCGCCGAGGGCGAGCCCGCGCTGCTGCGGGCGGCGTAGCGCGACGGCGACACGGCGCGACGGCGCGACGCGACGGCGTGC
>CAIWHR010000244.1 GCA_903912485.1 uncultured beta proteobacterium
GCGAAGAAGAAGACCGCGGCCAAGGCGGCGCCGGCCAAGACCGCCGCCCGCAAGCGCGCCGCCGCGGGCAAGTGACACCCGCCGGGGCCGGGGTCGGCGGCCGATCGCCGCCCCGGATCGATCCGGACGCGGCGATTCGCGGCACGAGTACGCTTCTTGCTTAGGTGTCCGACTGCCGCGGCCGGCGACCTCCCGTCGCCGGCTTCGTCGGCGATATCGACCGGACTGCCCATGCCCACGCTTTCGAACCGCCGCGCCGTCGCCGACTCCGGCCCCGAATGCGCCCCGCGAGCGGCCGCAGCCAGCGAACTGCCGGCGCGCGGCTCGCCGCAGGCGCGCCGCCGCAGCGGCCACCGCGCTTTCAGCCTGATCCGTCAGTTCTCGCTGCTGAGCCTGCTGTGCGTCGGCACCGTCTGCGTCCTCTCGTCGATCCTGCTGTCGCGCTTCCTCGGCAACCACCTGCTCGAACGCGATGCGACGATCCTCATGGAAGTCGTGCAGAGCATCGCCGACGTGCAGGACATGAGCGCGTATTTCCTCGGCCAGTCGCGGGACCCCCTCGACCGCAGCCTCGAGGGGTTTTTCGCCCACGTCGCCAGGCTGCCGGACGTTCTGCGCGCCAACGTCTACGCGCTCGACCAGCGAGTGCTCTGGTCGAGCGATCCGACGCTCATCGACCGGCGTCTGGGAGCGAACCTGGAACTCGAAGCCGCGCTCGAAGGCAGGCTCACGGTCGAGTCCGGCGTCATCGGCGCGAACGGGGGCCCGAAGCCGGAACACCTCGCGCTGCGCAGTTCCGAACCGCGCTTCGTCGAGAACTACCTGCCCGTGCGCGCATCCGCGGGAGGGCCGGTCATCGGCGTCGTCGAGATCTATCGCGCGCCGGCAGCGCTGTTCCGGACCATCACCCGAGGCGTGCAGCTCATCTGGGCCGTCGCGCTCGCCGGCGGAGCGTTCCTCTATCTCACGCTGTTCTGGATCGTGCGACGCGCCGACCGCCTCATCGGGGAGCAGAGCGAACGGCTGGTCGAGGGCGAGACCCTCGCCGTCATCGGCGAGATCACCGGCGCGATCACCCACGGCATCCGCAATCCGCTGGCGTCGATCCGCACGTCGGCCGAACTGTGCCAGGACGACCCCTCGCCCGCGGTCCGCGAGGCTGCCGACGACATCGTGGCCGAAGTTGATCGCCTCAGCGAGTGGGTCAGGCAGCTGCTGACCTACGCGGAACAGGAGCCCGCCCGCCTCGAAGCGGTGTCGCTGGTCCCGCTGCTCGAGGGCTGCCTCGCCGGCTTCGAGCGCGACCTGCGGCGCCGCGGCGTCGAGACGCGGACCGAGTTCGCCGCGGACCTGCCGACCGTTCGCGGCGAACGCGTGCGGCTGACCCACGCGATGAACAGCCTGTTCGCCAACGCGCTCGAGGCCATGCCCGGGGGCGGGCGGCTCGCGATCGCCGCGCAGCCCGCGCGCAACGGCCGCGTCGTGCAGATCACGCTCACCGACAGCGGCGTGGGCATCCCGCCCGATCAGCTGCCCCGCGTGTTCGCGCCGTTCTTCACGACCAAGCGCAGGGGTCTGGGCCTCGGGCTGCCGCTCGTCAGCCGGATCATCGTCCGCTTCGGCGGCTCCGTCTCGATCGCGAGCGAGCCCGGACACGGAGCCCGCGTCACCGTCGAGCTTCCCCGTTCATCCGCCTGAAATGGCCGCCGCCATCCTGATCGTCGAGGACGAGAGCACCCTCGCCAAGAACATCGCCACCTTCCTCAAGCGAAGCGGGTACGACACGTCGATCGCGGGCAGCGGCGAAGAGGGCCTGGCGCGGATCGAGACGTTCCGCCCGGAGGCGGTGGTGCTCGACTACGCGCTGCCGGGGATCAGCGGCCTCGACGTGCTGAGGCGCATCGCCGCGCAGGATCCCTGCATCCCAGTAATCATGATGACCGGTCACGGCAGCGAGCAGGTGGCGGTCGAGGCGATGAAGGCGGGTGCCCGCGACTACCTCGTCAAGCCGGTGATCCTGAGCGAACTCAGGCTGCGCCTGGAAAAGCTGATGGGCGAGGAGAGGCGCGGCGAGGAACTGACTTACCATCGCCGGAGGGTCGCCACCGAAGGGGGTCTCGACCGGCTGGTCGGAAGCTCGGCGCCGATGCTCGCGCTGAAGGCGTCGATCGGCCAGCTGCTCGCCGCCGAATCGGGGCTCTCCGACGCCGACCTTCCCGCCGTCCTCGTCACCGGCGAGACCGGTACCGGCAAGGAACTCGTCGCGCGCGCGCTGCACTTCGAGGGCGCGCGCCGCAACGCGCCGTTCGTCGAGCTCAACTGTTCGACCATTCCCGGCGACCTGCTCGAGGCGGAGCTCTTCGGCTACGAGCGCGGCGCGTTCACCGACGCCAAGCAGCGCAAGCTCGGCCTGGTCGAAGCCGCCGACGGCGGCACGCTGCTGCTCGACGAGATCGGCGACCTCGACGTGCGCGTGCAGGTGAAGCTCCTCAAGCTGCTCGAGGACAGGACGGTGCGGCGCCTGGGCAGCGTCCGCGAGCAGCGGGCCGACGTCCGCATCGTGACCGCCACCAACCGCGATCTCGAGCGGGCCGTGCGCGAAGGAGCCTTCCGTGCCGATCTTCTGTTCCGGCTGCGCATCGTTCACTTCACGCTGCCGCCGCTGCGCGCGCGCGGCGACGACATCCTCGCGCTCGCGCTGCATTACCTCGACCTGCACCGGCGGCGCTACCGAAAGCCGGCTCTGGCGTTCACGCCCGAGGCCCGGCAGGCGATGCTCCGCTACGGGTGGCCGGGCAACGTGCGCGAACTGCGCAACGCCATCGAGCAGGCGGTGATCATGGCGCGCGGCGACGCCATCGACGCGGGCGATCTGCGGTTGACGTCGACGCTCGCCCTTCCGGACGCCGGCGCCGACGCGGAAGCGGGCGACGAGCCCCCCGAAGCCGGTGCGCTCAACCTGGCGGACATCGAGCGCGACCTGCTGTCGCGCGCGCTCCACCGGACCCAGGGCAACGTGACGCAGGCGGCGCGCCTGCTCGGCGTGACGCGGGACACGCTGCGCTACCGCATCGAGAAGCACGGCCTCAGGCTTCCGCCCTGACCTGACCTCCGTGCCCCGCCGCCGCCCGCGGGCGGCGCGCACCGGGCGGTATGCCCCGATGGCGGTGGGGCAAGTCCCCCGCCGCCTCGCGGCCCGCGACTCAGCTCCCGAGCCCCGGCATCGAAAAGCCGGCGGCCTCGAGTTCGGCCAGCAGCGACGCGGCCTGCGCCGGCGCGAGTTCGACCAGCGGCGGGCGCACGGTGCGCCAGCGGTCGTCGCCCGACCAGTGCGCGATCGCGTGCTTGAGCGCGGGAATCATCGGCTGCCGCGCGAAGATCGCCCGGATGCGGTCCAGCCCGGCCTGCAATGCGTCGGCGTCGGCGCCCTGCCACTGGCGATGCAGCGCGGCGATGGCGGCGGGGTTCACGTTCGCCGTCGCGCTGATGCAGCCCCTGCCGCCGCCGCGCAGGTTGGCGAGCAGGAACGTCTCGCTGCCGGCGAACACGTCGAAGCCCTGCGGCGCGAAGCGCTCGAGCATCGCCTGCGTGTTGTTCCAGTCGCCGGACGAATCCTTGACGCCGGCGACGATCCCCGGATAGTCCTTCAGCAGGCGCTCGATCAGCGCCAGGCTGATGCCGACCTGCGCGACCGGCGGGATGTGATACAGGTAGACGCGCAGCCGGGGGTCGCCGACGCGCTGGACGATCTCGGAGTAGCTGCGGTAGAGCCCCTCGTCGGAGACGCCCTTGTAGTAGAACGGCGGCAGCATCAGCACGCCGGCGCAGCCCAGCTTCACCGCGTGCGCGGTGAGGCGCACCGTATCGGTGAACGCGCAGGCGCCGGTGCCGGGCATCATCCGCGCCGGATCGACGCCGGCGGCGACCAGCTGTTCCAGCAGTTCCATCCGCTCGGGGACCGCCAGCGAGTTCGCCTCCGAATTGGTGCCGAACACCGCCAGGCCGACGCCGTTGGCGAGCAGCCACCGGCACTGGCGCGCGAAGCGCCCGGCGTCGGGCGTGTAGTCGGCGTTGAAAGGGGTGACGACGGGCGACAGGACGCCGCTGATGCGCTGGGTCATGGTGCGGGCTCCGGGAAGGTCGGTGGCGACGGGGCTGCGGGACGGCGGGTCAGACGACGCGGTCGGCGGCCGCGGCTGCCGGTTGACGCCGGCGGAAGATCTGGCGCAACGCCCCGATGGCGTCGTCGACGTAGGTGAACACCACCGGGACCACGAGCAGGCTGAGGAACGTCGACGTGATCAGCCCGCCGATGACGACGATCGCCATCGGCGCGCGGAAACTGGGATCGGTGCCCAGCCCGCTGGCGATCGGCAGCATGCCCGCTCCCATCGCCACCGTCGTCATCACGATCGGCCGCGCGCGCTTGCGGCAGGCGTCGAGCAGCGCTTCCCAGCGGTCGAGGCCGTGGTCGCGCCGCGCCAGGATCACGTAGTCGATCAGCAGGATCGAGTTCTTGGTCGCGATGCCCATCAGCATGATCAGGCCGATCATCGACGGCATCGACAGCGCGGTGCGGGTGAGGAAGAGCGCCAGGAACGCGCCGGGCACCGACAGCACCAGCGCGGCGAGCACCGTCACCGGCTGGATGAAGTCGCGGAACAGCAGCACCAGAACGATGTAGATGCACAGCACGCCGGTGGCCATCGCCAGCGCGAAGCTGCCGAAGAGCTCGTCCATCGCCTCGGCGTCGCCGACGGTGGTCTGCGTCACGCCGGGCGGCAGCTGCGCGAGGCTCGGCAGCGCCAGCGCCTGTTTCGCCACCTCGCCCAGCGGCTGCTGGTTGAGCTCGATCTCGAAGTTGATGTTGCGCAGGCGGTCGTAGCGGTCGATCTGCGCCGGGCCGCTGTCGATCGCCAGCGACGCCACGTTGGCGATCATCACCGGTCCGCGGCTGCCCGGAACCGTCAACCGTCCCAGCAGCGACAGGTCCTGGCGCGCAGCGGCGGGGAGCTTGACGATGATCGGCACCTGCCGCTGCGAGAGGTTGAGCTTCGCCAGGCTCTGGTCGTAGTCGCCGCTGGTGGCGATGCGCAGCGTGTCGGCGATCAGAGCCGAGGTGACCCCCAGGTCGGCGGCGCGGGCGAAGTCGGGCCGCACCACGAGCTCGGGGCGCATCAGGCTCGCCGTCGTCGTCACGCTGCCGATGCCGGGCAGCGTGCGCAGCTCGCGCTCGACGACCTGCGCGTGCTCGGCGAGGAGCGCTCCGTTCTCGCTCGCGAGCACCAGGATGTACTTCTCGGTCGAGCCGCCGAAGCCGACGGTGTAGCGGATGCCGGGGATCTCGGCCAGCGCCTCGCGCAGCTGGCGCTCGACTTCCTGCTTCCTCACGCCGCCGCGATCGCCGCGCGGCGTCATGTTGATGGTCAGCGTCGCCTTGCGCGCCTCGGCCGCGCCGCGAGGCTCGAACGCGTTGGATCCGGCGGCGCCGCCGCCGATCGCCGTGTAGACGAGCTTGACGTGCGGGTTCTTCTGCACGACGGCGCGCGCCTGCTCGGCCGCCGCGAGCGTCTGCTCGAAGCTGCTGCCGGGCGGCAGCGACAGGTAGACCTGCGTCTGCGACAGGTCGTCGGGAGGCATGAAGCCGGTGGGCAGCAGCGGCAGCAGCGCGAACGAGCCGAAGAAGAACGCGGCGGCGGCGAGCGTCGTCAGCACGCGGTGCCTTAGGCACCAGCCGGCCCAGCGCAGGTACGGCGCCAGCCAGCGCGGCCCGGCGCTCTCGTCCGCGGGCCGGCGCAGGATGTACGCGGCCATCATCGGCGTCAGCATCCGCGCGACGACCAGCGAGAAGAACACGGCGATCGCCGCGGTCCAGCCGAACTGGACGAAGAACTTGCCGGCCACGCCGCCCATGAACGCGGTCGGCAGGAACACGGCGATCAGCGTGCACGACGTCGCGATGACCGCGAGGCCGATCTCGTCGGCCGCCTCCATCGCCGCCTGGTACGGCGTCTTGCCCATGCGCAGGTGCCGCATGATGTTCTCGATCTCGACGATGGCGTCGTCGACCAGGATGCCCACGACCAGCGACAGCGACAGCAGCGTGACGACGTTCAGCGAAAACCCCATCAGCCACATCGCGCCGAACGCGGGGACGATCGACAGCGGCAGCGCGGTCGCCGAAACCAGCGTTGCGCGCCAGTCGCGCAGGAACAGCCACACGACGAGCACGGCGAGCGTCGCGCCCTCGAGCAGCAGCCACATCGAGCCGTCGAAGTTCTCGCGGACCGGATCGACGAAGTTGAACGCCTCGACGATCGCGATGTCCGGATGCAGCGCCTTGAGGCCCGCGAGTTCGGCGCGCACGGCGTCGGCCACTTCGACCTCGCTGGCGCCGCGGCTCCTGACGATCTCGAAGCCGACCACCGGCTTGCCGTCGAGCAGCGCCGCCGAGCGCAGCTCGCCGACGGTGTCGCTGACCGCGGCGAGCTGGTCGAGCCGCACGCGGCGGCCGTCGGCCACGACGATGTCCATCCGCGCCAGTTCCTCGGCCGAGCGCACGGTGGCGATGGTGCGCACCGACTGCTCGACGCCGCCGATGTCGGCGCGACCGCCCGACGCCTCCTGCTGCGTCTGCCGCAGCTGGCGCGAGATGTCGGCGGCGGTGGCGTTGAACGCCAGCATGCGGGCGGGATCGAGCTCGACGCGGATCTCGCGGTCGACGCCGCCGACGCGCGCGACCGCTCCGACGCCACGCACCGAGAGCATCCGCTTGGTCACCGTGTTGTCGACGAACCACGACAGCTCCTCGTCGTCCATCCGGCTCGACGCCACGGTGTAGGTGAGGATCGGCGCACCGGCGAGGTTGACCTTGGCGACGACGGGATCGCGCAGCTCGCCCGGCAGCGACGAGCGGACCCGCGACACCGCGTCGCGGACGCCGTCGACGCCCTCCTGCGTCGGCACTTCCAGCCGGAACTCGACGGTGATGGTGACGCTGCCCGACTGCACGATCGTGTAGATGTGCTTGACGCCCTGCAGCGTCGCCAGCGAGTCCTCGAGCTTGCGCGCGACGTCGGTCTCCATCTGCGCCGGGCTCGCGCCGGGCAGCGCCGCGCTGACCGTCACCGTGGGCAGGTCGATGTCGGGGAACTGCTGGATCTTCATCGCGCGAAAACCCATCGTGCCGACCAGCGTCAGCAGCACGAACAGCAGGATCGCCGGAGTCGGGTTCCGGATCGACCAGGACGAGACGTTGATCACGCCGGACGGCTCAACGCGATGCGCCCGGCACCGCCGGCACGACGTGCACGACGTCGCCGTCGGCAAGGAAGCCCGTGCCGCTGGCGACGACCTGCGCCTCCGGCGCCAGCCCTCCCGTCACCTCGATGCGCTCGCCGACGCGGCGGCCGACGCCGATCTTGGTCTGCGCGACGCGGCTGCCGGCGTCGAGCCGGAAGACGTAGGCGAAGCCGTCGCGCTGCACGACCGCGCTCTGCGGCAGCGACAGCGCGGGCGCGCGGCCCAGTTCGAACTCGCCGCGAGCGAACATGCCGGCGCGCGCCGGACCCGACTCGGCGACGGGCAGGTCGACGTAGACGATGGCGTTGCGCGTCTGCGGGTCGACGGTCGGCGCGATCGTGCGCGCCCGGCCCCGGACTTCGGCGCCGTTGGGCAAATGGACGACGGCCGGCATGCCGGGGGCGAGGCGGTCGAGCTCGCCGGCCGTCACCTCGGCGCGCCATTCCAGCCGGTTGCCGCGGATCAGGCGAAAGAGATCCTGCCCCGGCTGCGTCAGCGCACCCACGGTCGCGGTTCGCGCCGAGATCGTGCCGTCGTCGGGTGCCAACACCTGCGTCTGCGCCAGCCGAACCTCCTCCGCCTGCAGCCTGGCCCGCAACGCGGCCAACCGCGCCGCGGCCGTCTCCTCGGCGGTCGCCGACTGCGTCGCGCCCTGCGGACTGAGGAAACCCCTGGCCGCGAGGTCGCGCGATCGCGCCGCATTGGCCTTCGCCTCGGCCAGCACCGCTTCGGCTTCGGCCGCCATCGCGCGCGCCTGCGCCACGTCGATGGCGACCGCCTCCGCGTTGACCCGCGCCAGCGGCTGGCCCTTGCGCACGCGGTCGCCGACGTTGATCAGCACCTCGACGATGCGGAAGCCGGACAGCTCGCCGCCGACCACCGCCTCCTGCCACGCGACGATGTTGCCCTGCGCGGCGAGCGTGCGCGGCCAGTCCTCGCGCTGGGGGCCGATCAGCGTGACCGAAAGCGCAGGCCGCGCCGGCGTGCCGGCCGTCGTGACGGCTCGGGTGCCGGCCGCCACAGCGGCGTCGCCGCCCCCGGCCGGCGCGCGCAGCGCGCCCGACCACAGCGCGATGCCGCCGGCGGCGAGCAGCGCCGCGGCAGCGAGCACCCAGGGCAGAAACCGGCGCACGGCGGTGCGGGGCGCCGGGTTAGCGGACACGCAGCATTCGGTACCGCCCGGGGCACGCCGGCGTGAAAGCGACTGTCACAGGCTGTGCGTCACGAACATGAAGTCGGGGTCCTCGGGATACGGCTTGACCGAGAAACCCAGGCTCTTCATCAGCTTCAGCATCGCGGGGTTCTTCGCCAGCACCAGGCCGTCGATCTCGGCGAGGCCTTTCTCGCGCGCGACGTCCATGATGCTTTCCATCAGGCGCGAGCCCAGGCCCTTGCCGCTGAAATCGTCGGCGATGACCAGCGAGAATTCGCAGCTGGACTGGTCGAGGTTGGTCACGTACCGCGACTCCCCGACGATGCGCTCGGTTTCCACGATCTCGCCGTCGGGCGCAGCGCTTCGTTCCCGGACCACGGCGACCAGCGCCATCTCGCGGTCGTAGTCGATCAGCGTGAAGCGCGCCAGCATCGTCGGCGGCAGCTCGCGCATCGACGACACGAAGCGGAAATACCGGCTCTCCGGCGAAAGGTGCTGCATCATCCCCTGCAGCATCTGCGCGTCGTTCGGATGGATGGGCCTGATCGTGTACTGGCCGCCGCCGCGCAGCGGCCACAGCTGCTCGTGGCGCGCCGGGTACGGCAGGATCGCCAGATGGTGGTAGTTGTTCGACCGCCCGCTGACCGCCTGCGGCGCGTTGTCGATCACGATGCGCGCGTCGACTGCCACCGCTCCGTTCTCGTCGACGATGATCGGGTTGATGTCCATCTCGCGCAGCTGGGGCAGCTCGCACACCATTTCCGAGACCCGCAGCAGCACCTGCTCAAGCGCGTCCATGTCGACCGCGCCGGCGCCGCGCCACTCGCCCAGCGTCTCGGCGACGCGCGAGCGCTCGATCAGGCGGCGCGCCAGGAACTGGTTGAGCGGCGGCAGCTCCATCGCGCGGTCGTTCAGGAGCTCGATCATCGTGCCGCCGGCGCCGAACACGATCACCGGGCCGAACGGCTCCTCGGTGACGACGCCGATGTAGATCTCGCGCCCGCGGCGCGCGCCGGCCATCTTCTGCACGGTGATGCCGTTGATGCGCGCATCCGGGTGGTGGCGCCTGACGCGTTCCATCATGTCGCTGTAGGTGTCGCGCGCGCCGGTGCCGTTGATGATGTTGAGCGCGACGCCCTGCGCGTCGGACTTGTGGCTGATGTCGGGCGAGTCGATCTTGAGCGCCACCGGAAAGCCCAGCTGCGTGGCGATCATCATCGCCTCGTTGGCGTTGCGCGCGAGGATGGTGTTGGTCACCGGAACGTGGAACGACGACAGCAGCGCCTTCGACTCCATTTCCGTCAGCACCTTGCGCCGCTCCGCGAGCACGCTCTCGATGACCAGCCGGGCCGCGTCGATGTCGGGCTTGGCCAGCGTCGACAGCGGCGCCGGCGTCTGCTGCAGCAGCAGCTGGTTCTGGTAGAACGAGGCGATGTTGCCGAAGGCGCCGACGGCAGCCTCCGGCGTGCGGAAAGTGGGGATCATCGCGTCGTTGAGGATGACGCGCGACGCCACCACCGCGGCGTCGCCCATCATGCAGGTCAGCAGCGGCTTGCCCATCGAGCGCTTGATCTCGACCAGTGCCCGCGCCACGGACTCGACGTCGCCGCGCGCCTTCGGCGAGTAGATGGCCAGCACGCCATCGATCTGGCTGTCCCTGCCCGCCGCGTCGACGGCGGCCTCGTAGTGCTCCGGACTCGCGTCTTCGGACAGGTCGATCAGGTCCGACAGCGAGGCGGACACGGGGACCCGCGGCCGCAGCGCGCCGATCGATTCCGGCGACAGCTTGCCCAGCTGCAGGCCGATCTCGCTGACCCAGTCGGCCGCCAGCACGCCGGGCCCGCCGCCGTTGGTCACGATCGCCAGCCGCCTGCCGACCGGGCGGTAGCGCGACGCCAGGCACTTGGCCGCCGAGAACAGTTCGACGAACGAACGCACGCGCACCGCGCCCGCCCGGCGCAACGCGGCGTCGAACACGTCGGCGCTGCCGACGATGGTTCCGCTGTGCGTCTGCGCGGCCTCGTTGCCCGCCGGCTTGCGCCCCGACTTGAGCACGACGACGGGCTTGGCGATGGCGGCCGAGCGCAGCGCGCTCATGAAGCGACGCGCGCTGGTGATTCCCTCGAGGTAGACGATGATGCTCTGCGTCTGCGCGTCGTGGGCGAGAAAGTCGAGTACCTGCGCGATGTCGACCGCCGTGCCGCGCCCGAGAGACACGACACAGGAGAAGCCGACGGCGTTGCCTGCCGCCCAGTCGAGCATCGACGACGTCAGCGCTCCGGACTGCGAGAGCAGCGCGAGGGGGCCCGCCTTCGCCAGCGGCCCGATGGCGCCGGCGTTGAGCTGCAGCTGCGGGCGCTGGAAGCCGAGGCAGTTCGGACCGAGCAGGTTGATGCCCTCGCGGCGCGCGATGCGCTTCAGCTCGGTCGTCTGCGCCGGACCGATGCCGTTGGAGACCACCAGCGCCGAGCGGCACGCCATGCGCCCCGCAAGCTCGAGCGCCGCCGCGACGTCGCCGGGCGGCAGCGCGATGATGGCCAGGTCGGCGCGCGACTGCGCCAGGTCGGCCAGCGTGCCGCTGGCGTGAAGGTCCAGGAAGTGAAGCGTGCCGGTGTAGCGCTGCGCGCGCAGCGCGGCGTGGACCGCGCTCGCTTGCGGAGTCCGGCTTTCGGCGTCGTCGGCGGGGCCGGCGAAGACCACGACCGACTCGGGCGCCAGCAGGGAGGTGAGGTAGTGTTTTTCCATGATCCGGGTCGATGGGGCGCCCCCGCCTGCGCGGCGGCGCGGCGGGGCAAGGGTTGCCCGCAGTCTAGATCGGTTGCCGCAGGCCCGTCATGACCGAGGGCAAACATTGAGCGAGCCCGTCGTGGGACCGCGGAGGACGGCGGCGACGCGCTGCCGCGCGCCCGGTATGATGCAGGACGGTCGCCGCTGCCGGCGCCGGCCGCTCTTTCATGGCCCGAATCAGACTCGAGATCGCCGAGCAGGTCGTTCACTGGACCGAGGGCGGTGCGCCGCGCTCCGCGCGCTGGCGCTCGGAGCGCGCGGCGCCACCCCCCCGTCAGGTCGTCGTCGCCGGTGACCAGCTGACGGCCGACGAAGCTTACGGCCTCGCCTGCCAGGGCACCGGGCTGCTGTGGCGCGGCGATTTCCAGAACGCGCGCCAGCTGCTCAATGCGCTGGCGAGCCGCGCCGACCGCCATTCGCGCAAGCCGAAGGCCGCAACCGCCGCCCCCGCGCCGCTGTCGCCCGCCGAAGTCTTCAACCTCCATCGCCAGGCGCGGGCGCAGCGTGCGCGCACGCTGGGCATGCTGCTGCTGCAGTTCGACGCGGACTACGGCCTGACGCTGCGGCGCGCGCCCGACTTCCGGCAGGCCTGCGCGGAAGCCTGGGGCCCCGGAGGAGCCTCGTCGGTCGCCTCGCTTCGCGAACTGCTGGGCGTGGTCGGTGCGCACGAGTGGCGAGTGAACGGCATCGCCATTCCCGAGGCCGGCGGGCGGATCCATCCGCACTACGGAGTGTTCGCGCCGGTCCGCCGCGAGTACGTCGATCTGGTCGCCGGCGCGGCTCTGCCCGCCGCGTGTTCGTCGTCCAGCCTCGCCTTCGACGTCGGCACCGGGACGGGCGTGCTGGCCGCGGTGCTCGCGCGGCGCGGCATCGGGCGTGTGGTCGCCACCGACCAGGACGCCCGCGCGCTGGCCTGCGCCCGCGAGAACCTCAAGCGCCTCGGTTTGACGGAGCGGGTGGACGTCGTGCAGGCGGACCTGTTTCCGGCGGGGCGCGCAGCGCTCGTCGTATGCAATCCGCCCTGGGTCCCCGCGCGGCCCAGTTCTCCCATCGAACTCGGAATCTACGACCCCGGGAGCCGGATGCTGCGCGGATTCCTCGGGGCTTTGCCCGCCCACCTGGAGCCCGGCGGCGAGGGATGGCTGATCCTTTCGGACCTCGCCGAGCACCTCGGCCTGCGGTCGCGATCGGAACTGCTCGCTGCGTTCGATGCGTCGGGGCTGGTGGTCACGGGTCGAGCCGACGCGCGGCCGGTGCATCCCCGCGCATCGGACGCAGCCGACCCGCTGCACGCAGCGCGCGCCGCCGAGGTCACGTCGCTCTGGCGCCTCGCCGTGCGCTGATCCGGACTCAGGCCTGCGGCGGCGCGGCGGGTGCCCCCGCCGCGCCGGGCTTCACGGCTGGAGCACGCCGCGCCGGCCGCCGAAGTCGAACATGTTCCGCAGGTCGCCGACCGCCGGGCTGTTGGTCGGGAAATACGGAGCCTGCCGCGAGGCGATCGGATTCGGCAGGTTGTCGCGGCTGCGCGACGAAAGCGGCGGCAGCTGCCAGTTCCACTCGATGAACTTCAGGATCGAGGCGTGATCGCCGTAGGTGTGGTCGACGTAGCCGCGCTTGGCCCAGGGCGAGACCGCGATCAGCACGGTGCGTGGGCCGTCGCCGAAGAAATCGATCGGCTGGATGTACCCCGAGTCGTACAGGCCGCCGGCTTCGTCGAAGGTGACCAGGATCGCCGTGTCGCTCCACAGCCGGGGGTCGGCCCGCACGGTGTCGACCACCTTGCGCACGAAAGCCTCGAACAGCGCCGGCGTCGACGAGCCCGGATGACCGTCGAGCAGCGTGTCCGGCTTGACGAACGAGACCGCCGGCAGCGCGCCCTCTTCGACGTCGGCGTAGAACTGCTCCAGGTCGACCAGGTTCTGGCGCAGCGACGTGGTCATGATCGAGAACGAGTACTGGAAGCCGTTGCAGATCGCGCAGTAGAGGACGTCCTCCGGATCGGCCTTGTTGGCCACCGCCATGCCGCCGCCGTAGAACGCCCAGGGAATCTGCCGCGCCGAGAGCGCGTCGCCGATGTTGCGTATCGTCTGCGGACCGGTCGAGTACCCGGGTCCGGCCTTGAACGCGTTCTTGTCCGCGGCGCTGATCACCGCTCCGTCGGTGTTGTAGTTGGGGTAGTTGTTGTTGACGAGGTACCAGGTGTCGGGTGCGCAGTTGCCGCCCCGGAACGGCGCGTAGGGCAGCGCGTGCAGGTAGTTCATGATCGGCGCGACGCCGGGCTGCTTCGCGTCGGAACAGTTGACGAAGCCGACGCCGGCGCTGCCGGCATCCTCGGGGGCGAAGCCGTCGTGGCTGTAGAAGTTGTTGGTGCCCGGAATGGGATTCGGATTTTCGACCAGCCCGGCCGGCGGCGCGACCGGCTTGCCGCTGGCGTCGGTGTAGTAATAGAGGTCGCCGGTCACCATGAACTGCGAATTCGGTCCGGTGCCGCCCATCACCGCCTGATGGTAGTTGTCGCTGATCGTGTAGCGACGCGCGAGTTCCTGGAAGTACGGGAAATCGCCCAGCGCCATGTTGTAGTAGCCCATGGCGACGCCGCCCTGGTAGGTGTCCAGCGGGACGCCGGGCTTCTGCAGCGGGACGCCCCAGCCGACGGTGGTCCCGACCCAGGTGTAGAGGTCGTTCCTGCAGCCGCTCGGATTGTCGAACGCGATGTGCGCGACCGAGCAGTCGGACTGCTGCCACATCTGGAAGAAGCGGTGCGCGGGGTCGCCGGTGTTGTTCGCGTACTCGGTCGGCGTGATCACCGCGGCGAGGAAAGGCGTGCCGCAGTTGTTCAACTCGGACGCGTCGACGAGCGAATACGGGCCGTTGGGCAGGTTCGACGGGTAGCGGCAGTCGGGCACGGGCATCTGGCCGAGCGCGGCCAGGTAGAACGGCTGGCCGGTGCCGGGGGTGGTGAGCAGCGCCTGCGAAGCGCGGTCGAGCCCCACGTCGTTGCACAGCGGATCGCTGGCGTAGAAGATCGACGTCAGCGTGCACGGCCCGACCGCCAGCCCGCCGAGCGTGGTGCTCGGCTGCGGCAGCTTGGCGAACGGTCCGGTCTTGACCGGGCTCAGTTCGTACGTCGTCGTGCTGGTCGCCTGCTGCTGCGCCGCGCGCGAGAACTTCGGCCCCGGGCTGCCGTCCTTGCGCACGATCCCCTTCGACAGCAGGTTCCAGACCTTCTGGCTCGGGTCGGGCGGCGTGTAGGTGGCGAAGACGTTGTCGAAGCTGCGATTCTCGCCGACGACGACGATCAGGTGCTTGATCGGCGAGCGGGCGGCGGGCGCGGGACCGGGGCTGCCGGGGCTGTTGTCGGTGACCAGGAACCCCCAGACCTCGGTGTAGTCCCCGTTTCTGGGCGGGCACTCGGGCACGTTGTCCGGGCAATAGACCCACTGGTCGTCGCTGTGCGTTGCCGGCCCGATGACGTTGCCGCCGTACTCCGGACAGATCGCCTGCGAGACGATGCCGTAGAACACGATGTTGAGGCACTCGAGCTTGTTGCTGCTGTTGTATTGCCGGATGTCGAAGTGGTTGGCGGGGTTCGCCTGATCGGCGTATCCGATGTTGTGCTTGTCGGAGAAGCAGGCGCCGTGGCCGATCCGGTCGGCGAAGGTCCAGCCGACCGAGATCGTCGTGTTGCCGTTGGCCGGAACGGTGAAGCTGTCGGGCGACCACGAGACGCATTCCTGTGAATCGCGGACGAAGGTGACCGCTGCGCCCGTCGCGTTCGCGACGGTGATCTGCTGGTCGACCGTCTCGCCGCCGAACAGGTTGATTTCGGCCCGCGCCTGACCGCCCGTCAACGCGGCAACGACGGCCAACACGACAATCCCTATCGCTCTCATGCTTCCCCACCTCCCCAGGTCCAAGGAAGAGAGGCGGCCGCCTCCCCCGAACACGTGCGGCGACCAATATAGCGGGAACCGCGATGCCAATCAACAAGACTCATTCGCCATTGGGCGCCGGTCGGTGCCGCGGCGCGACGCGGACGACTTCGCGCGGCTTGCCAGACTGCCGTCGCTGCACTAAGATAGTATGTAGTTACTTACATACGAGAGACGCTGCGCAACCATGGATGCCCCGAACCCCGGCCGCCCGAAGCCCCGCCACCGCCTGACCGGCGACGAGAGGCAGCGCGAGATCGTCGCCGCCGTCCTTGCCCTCGCCCGCGAGCGCGGCCCGGAGGCGATCACGACGCAGGCGATCGCCGACCGGATCGGCGTCACGCAGGGCGCTCTCTTCCGGCACTTTCCCGACAAGGAGGCGATCTGGCTGGCCGTGTTTTCCTGGGTGCGCGAAGCGCTGGGCGGCGTGTTCGCGTCGGCGGTCGAGAAGGCCGACTCCCCGCTGGCCAAGCTCGAAGCTGCGTTCCATGCGCACGTGGCCTTCGCCGCGGCCAACCCCGGCGTTCCCCGCATCATGTTCCACGAACTGCAGTACCCGGGCGACACGCCGGTGCGGGCGGAAGTGCGGGCGATGGTGGTGGCGTACCGCCAGCGACTGGCCCGGCTCTTTGCGCAGGCCAGCGCAGCCGGCGAGCTTTCCGCGGACCTCGACCCGGCGCTGGCGCCGGTGCTGTTCCTCGGGGCCATTCAGGGTCTGGTCATGCAGTCGGCGCTGGTCGGCGACGAGGCGGGCATGGCGGGGCGGGCGCGGCAGCTGTTTCCGCTGCTGCTGCACGGATACCAGGGAAGGGGGCAGCGATGAACCTGCGCCCCGGCCGCAGGGCGGCGCTGATCGCGGCGGGCGCAGGCGGCGCGCTTGCGCTCGGCTGGCTGGTGACGAGCCAGGGGCCGCTCGCGCCGGCGAAGGTCACGGTCGCGACGGTCGAGCAGCGAACGCTGCAGGCCGGCAGCTTCGGCATCGGCACGGTCGAAGCGCGGCGCAGCTACGCGCTCGGCCCGACGAGCGCGAGTCGCGTGACGCGGGTGCTGGTCGACCAGGGCGACGCGGTCAAGGCGGGACAGCTGCTCGCCGAACTCGATCCGGTCGATCTGGAGGATCGCGTCGCCAGCGGCCGGTTGGCGGCGGAGCGTGCAGCGGGCACGATCCGCGCGGCGGAAGCGCAGCTGGCCGAGGCGCGGAGCCGCGCGCAGGTTGCCGTTTCGGCCGCCCGCCGCTCGACCGAGCTGCGCGCGCAAGGGTTCGTGAGCCAGGAAGCGGTGGACACCCGGGGACACGAGGCGAATGCCGCGAAGGCGGCCGTCGATGCCGCAGCCGCACAGCTGGCGGTCGCGCAGCGCGACCGCGACCGCGCGCTGGCCGACGTGGCGGGGGTCGGCAAGCTGCGCGCGCAGGCGCGGCTCGCAAGTCCGGTCGACGGCGTGATCAGCGCGCGGCTGGTCGAGCCCGGAACCACGCTGGTGGCCGGGCAGGCGGTGCTTCAGATCATCGACCCGGCAAGCCTGTGGATCAGGGCGCGCATCAACCAGCGCCAGGCCGGCGCCGTGCGCGTGGGTCAGTCCGCGGAAATCGTGCTGCGCTCCGATCCCGAAAGGGTCCATCCGGGCAAGGTCGAGCGCATCGACTGGGTGAGCGACACGGTGACCGAGGAGCGCATCGTCAACGTCGGCTTTGCCGAGCGGCCCGCCGGGGTACCCGTGGGCGAACTGGTCGAAGTGACGATTCGCACCGCAGACCTCGCCAATGTCCGTTCGGTGCCGACGGCGGCGGTGAAGCGCGTCGACCGGCAGGACGGCATCTGGCGGATCACCGGCGGACGGGTCGCATTCCGGCCGGTGAAGGTGGGGATCACCACCCTCGACGGGCGCAGCCAGATCGTCGACGGTCTCGACGTCGGCGACGAGGTCGTCGTCCACAGCGAGCGGGCGCTGCAGACCGACGGCAAGGTCCGGGTCGTCGCGGCCATCGTCCGCTCCGCGCCGTGATCAATCTCGCCGGCCGCGACATCCTGCACGGCTGGGGCAGGTTCCTGTTCACCGGGGTGGGCCTGGGCCTGCTCATCGGCGTCACGCTGTCGATGGCCGGCATCTACCGCGGCATGGTCGACGACGCCAAGGTCCTGCTCGGCAACGTCGGCGCCGACCTCTGGGTCGTGCAGCGCGACACGCTGGGCCCCTATGCCGAGCCGTCCAACGTGCGCGACGACGCCTACCGTGCGCTGCTCGGCGTGCGCGGCGTCGCCGACGCCGGCAACGTCACCTATCTGACCATGCAGATCCAGCACGAGGGCCGGGACGTGCGCGTGATGCTGGTCGGCTTCGAGCCGGGCCACCCGGGCGAGCCGGGCAGCCTGGTCGCCGGGCGCCCGATCACGCGTTCGCACTACGAGGCGATCGCCGACGAGCGCACGGGCTTGCGCATCGACCAGCGGGTTCGCATCCGCCGGCACGAGTACACGGTCGTCGGCCTCACCCGCCGCGCCGTGTCGTCGGGCGGCGACCCGATGGTCTTCGTGCCGTTGCAGGACGCGCAGGAAGTGCAGTTCCTCAAGGACAACGACGCGCTGCTCAACGAGCGGGCGCGCACCGCGGCCAATCCGGCGTTCAACCGGCCCGGGGTGCCCGGACTGCTCGAGGCGGTGCAGGCGAGCCAGGCGAGCAGCCGCACCGTGAACGTCGTCATGCTGCGGCTGGCGCCCCACGCCGACGAAGCGGTCGTCGCGCGGGAGATCCGGCGATGGAAGCACCTCGAAGCGTACACGCGGGCCGACATGGACGAGATCCTCGTCGCCAAGCTGATCGCCACCTCGGCGAAGCAGATCTTCATGTTCCTCGTCATCCTCGCCGTGGTCAGCGCCGCCATCGTCGCCTTCATCATCTACACGATGACGCTGGCCAAGCAGCGCGAGATCGCGGTGCTGAAGCTCATCGGCGCGCGCAATCGCAGCATCGCCGGCATGATCCTGCAGCAGGCGCTCGGTCTGGGCGTCATCGGCTTCGTCGTCGGCAGAACCGCGGCAGCGCTGTGGGCTCCGGTGTTCCCCAAGTACGTGCTGCTGCTCCCCGGCGACGCCGTCGTCGGCGCCGCGCTGGTGATGGCGATCTGCGCGCTGGCGAGCGTGGTCGCCATTCGCGCCGCGCTGCGCATCGATCCGGCGACGGCCATAGGAGGGTAGGGGATGTCGCATCCGGCCATCGAGATCGTCGGCCTCGCCAAGCGCTACGGCACGGGGGACGCGGCGGTCGACGCACTGAAGGGCGTCGACATGATCGTCCAGCCCGGCGAGGTCGTCGGGCTGATCGGCCCCAGCGGCTCGGGCAAGAGCACGCTGCTGAAGTGCCTCGGCGCAGTGATCGAGCCCACCGCGGGCCGCATGGCGCTGGCCGGCGAGACCATCTACGACCACGGCTGGAAGGTTGCCGACCTGCGCGCGCTGCGGCGCGACCGCATCGGCTTCGTCTTCCAGGCGCCGTATCTCATCCCGTTCCTCGACGTCACCGACAACGTCGCGGTGCTGCCGATGCTCGCGGGAGTGCCCAACGGCAGGGCGCGCGACCGGGCCCGGGAGATGCTGACCGCGCTCGACGTCGGCCATCGCGCGCGGGCGCAGGTGCAGCAGCTCTCGGGCGGCGAGCAGCAGCGCGTCGCGATCGCGCGCGCGCTGGTCAATCAGCCGCCGATCATCCTCGCCGACGAGCCGACGGCGCCGCTGGACAGCGAGCGGGCGCTGACGGTCATCCGCATCCTCAACGAGATGGCGCAGCGATTCGGCACCGCGATCATCGTCGTCACCCACGACGAGAAGATCATCCCGACGTTCCGGCGGATCTATCACATTCGCGACGGGCGCACCTACGAGGAAGCCGGCGAGGCGCGGGCCGCGTGATCGGACCCGCGGCAGCGGTTACCCTGGCTTGCCGTCGATCCTCGGCCGCGCCGCGCCGATCGTCGAGTGCCTGGTCGAGACGCCGCTCCTGACGCGGGCAGCGGCCGCGGGATCGTCGATGCGTCGTCGACTGCGGAAACGCGACGCGCAGGCACGGCACGTGCTGTCGTCTACACCGCCTTCCGAAGCGTGATGGCGCCACGGATTTCGCCAGGCCGATAGCCGACGGCCTTGTCGTCCGGGTAGAGCGTCCTGAGCTTGTCCCTGACTGCCGGACTCAGCTGCTCGGGTTGGCCATGGCAGGCAACGCAATGCGCCTGCGTCGGCAGTGCCTTCATGTAGCGATACGACGGCTTCCCCTCCTGGGTGACGATCTCGGCCTTCTCGAGCGTGGCCGGATTCTCGCCTGCCGCCGCGCGCCGGTCGAAATCCTCCAGCACGGCCTGCTCCCAGGCGTCGGGCACCGCCCGTGGATTGCGGTTCCTGAGGCTCACGCGCCTTATGTTCCAGCCCGTCTCCGCCGAGGCGGCCTTGGCGAGCTCGGGCGCCTTCTCGCGGCAGGCGGAGATCGCACCCTCGGGTCCGCCCTTCGCGATCTCCTCGTTCAGCACGGTGAGCAGCTTGGCCGGGACCAGGCCGGCCGCCTTCCTCGCGTCGGCGACCCACGTCGGATCCTGCGCGACGGATGCGAACGCGGTGGCGAGGAGTGCCGCGCCCAGCAGCGTGCGGGTTCTGCGAATGTCCATCAACCTGTCTCCATGTCGTGACCTGCGGACTGCAAGGATCGCACCGCGGGCGGTGTCGATTTCGCAACCCGCGGGATCGTGGCCGCTACGGCGATTTGAGCTTCTTGATGCCCATCATCCGCATCACCGATTTTTCGTAGAAGGGCTCCGTTGTGCCCTTCTTCAGCTTGCGGATGAAGTATTTCTCGAACCCCACCTTTGCGAGGTGGACCCAGCGCCCTTCGGCGAACCAGTTGACGTTGCGCGGCGGAATCTGCGGCAGCGCGACGAACGCGATTCCGGTGTCGCCCATGTCGGCAAGGCACACTGCGTTCCAGGTCGCGCGATGCGACGGCACGCGGCCGGCGACGGCGTCGGCGATGTTGTGCGCCGTCGCCGTCACCATCGATTCGATCATGAAACCGGTCTTCGGCGCCCCGGTGGGCACCGGGGTCGCCTCGACCGGCGGGATCGCCACGCAGACGCCCACGCCGTAGACATTCGGGTACTTCGGGTTGCGCTGGTGCTCGTCGATGAGGATGAAGCCGCGGGGGTTCACGAGGCCCTCGATGCCGAACACCGCATCCACGCCCTTGAACGCCGGCAGCATCATCGAATAGCTGAACGGAAGCCGGTGCTCCTTCTTCGGTTTGCCGTCCTCGTCGTGCTCGACGACGTGCATCGACCCGTTCTCGACCTTGACCACCTTGGCATTCGTGATCCACTTGATGTGCTTCGCCCGCAGCGCCGACTCCAGCATCGTCTTCGAGTCGCCCACGCCGCCGAGCCCGAGGTGGCCGATGTACGGCTCCGCCGTCACGAACGTCATGGGGACCTTGTCGCGCAACTTGCGCCGGCGGAGGTCGGTTTCCATGATGAATGCGAACTCGTAGGCCGGGCCGAAGCACGACGCGCCCTGCACCGCGCCGACGACGATCGGTCCCGGGTTCTGGGTGAACCGCAACCACTCGGCCTTCGCCTGCTCCGCATGGTCGATGTGGCAGACCGACTGCGTGTGGCCCTGCGGGCCGAGACCCGGCACCTCGTCGAAGGCGAGCTTGGGACCCGTCGCGATCACCAGGTAGTCGTAGGCGAGCGAACTGCCGTCGCCCAGCTCGAGCCGGTTCTCCGCCGGATGGACGCGCGCTGCGCCCCGGCCGTCGAAGGCGATGCCCTTCTTCGCGAGGCAGGGAGCCACGTCGAACTCGATCTGCGCCCGCGTCCGCCAGTCGACTGCGACCCACGGATTCGACGGGACGAAGTGATAGGTTGCGCTGTTCCCGACGACGGTGACCTTGTCGCCGTCACCAAGCAATTCCTTGACTTCATACGCCATCGGCATGCCGCCGAGACCGGCGCCAACGATTACGACGTGTGCCATCGCGTTGTTCCCCCTTCGCAGTGTCCCGGTTGCGGCGTGCCCGCGCCGCGCATCCTGGCAGTGGAACCCCCGGAGCGGTCAAGGCCCGGCGCTGCAGCGACGATTGCCAATCGCAGCGCCGCCCCTCAGGTTCCTGATAGCCGCACAAAAGGCACCGCTCAGACGCGCGGCTTGACCATCGGCCAACCCCGGCGCGCCCATTCGCTCATGCCTCCTTCCACGAAGCGTACGTGGGTGTAGCCGCCATTCCCGCGCAGTGCGCGGAGCACGGCACTGGACCGATTCTGCGAATTGCAGATCAGGAACACAGGCTTGCCGGGGTCGGTCGGGATCTCGCCGACGCGGCGGCTGAGCTGGCTCATCGGAAGCAGGTACGCCCCCGCCGCGACACCGTTGGCCTGCTCCTGAGGTTCGCGAATGTCGATGAGGATGGCGCTCCCGAGTTCGGCCTGGCCCCGGGCATAATCGAGGCTGACCACGTTGGGATCGACGTCGGCCGCGCTCGCGGAAGTCACCGCGAGCCCAAGGCATATTGCCGATGCAGTCAGCAGCTTGCGCATCATGTCCCCGAACGGGAGGCCGTAGGAATTGTGTCGACGGGCGTCGGCGCGGCGGTCCATTGTCACTCCGTCGCCATTCCAGGCCCCCTGCAAATGAATCGGCTTGCCGACGCTCCGTCGACGCTGGACGGCAATATACCATACCCGGTATAGTATTTCATCGCCTGCGCTTTGGCGCTGTTTGTGCCCTATCGTGGACGGAGGCGCCGCGAGATTCATGCCCGAGCTGCGCAGGACGAGAGCGACCGCGGTACCGAGGCACGCATCGCGGCCGGATACGAGGTCGTCCGCCGATTTCGCAGCACCGCCGTCGCAGTCGGGAACTGTCGCGCCGGCTTGCCCGTTCCCGCCACCGCAGTCGAGAATGAAACAACCTGAAACATCCTGTCACCGAAGCGCAATCGCGGTGCAGTCGTCGCTGCGGAGAATGTCACAGGAAACGATGCATCCCCTGCCATGAACTCAGCCTTAGCACGGTCGCTGCTGCTCCCGGTCTTCCTCCTCGCGTTCTCCGGCGAGGCGGCGGCGGACACTGCCGCGGTGCCGGCGACCGCCTCAGACAACCCGAAAGCCGCGGTGGGCGCGCCAGCCGCGCCCATCAATGGAGACATGGCTCCCGAGCGGGAACGCGACCGCAAGGAGAGACCGGTCCCGGCGAAGGGGGCGGCCACCGAGCCCAATCCGCGCGTGCCCCACGATGGGCGACTCCGGTTCGGCGTCGGTTTCGAAGCGCGCCATGCCTCCGGTTCGGGCGGACGCGTGGGCAGCAGTGCCGATTCCTCGGGAAGTGGCGCCGGCGGCAATGGCGTCGCCGGCGCCGCGGCCGGTGGTGGAGGTGCCGGTGGTGGAGGTGGAGGTGCCGGTGCCGGTGGCAGCGGCGGTGGCAGCGGCGGTGGCAGCGGCGGTGGCAGCGGCGGTGGCAGCGGCGGTGGCAGCGGCGGTGGTGGCGGTGGCGGTGGCGGTGGCGGTGGTGGCCGCTAACCGCGCCGTCGAGCCAACCGCGCCCTCGCCAAGGGATCGGTCATCCCGTGGCGAGCCGCGCGGCGACCAGGCGCCCGAATGCAGGGCTCCTGGCTTGCTGCACGATCCCCGTCGCAGATTACTTCCCGCAGCGCTCCACTGGCGCCGCCAGAATCCCGTCGACCGTGGCTTGCGGCAAGACCTGGGCGGCGTATTTCTGGCCCGTCAGCGTCTCGAGCGTTGTCGCGAAGCTGCGCAGGTGGTTGCGCGAGCCGCACATGAGACTCTCGTAGACCGCATCGATGTCGGGCTTGGCCGCGTCGCCGATCGCCGCAGTACCATCCTCGATGTCGACCTCCTCGATCAACGCACCAACCTTCACGCCAGACGCAACGTCCCGGCTGCCCGCAGCGAGCAGAACATCGTACAGCGACTGCAGTTCGTCGCTGGAGAACTCGCCCGCCAGGTTGCCAGCCGCAGGATCGGGGAGCCGGTACAGGGTCAGCAGGCGCAGCATGGCGTCCGAGTGGTTCTGCTCCGCCACCGCAATGTTCGCGAACAAGGCCAGCTCATGCTGTTCGTGCATCTTCAGGTAGATGTCGCGCGCCAGCTTCTCCTCCTCGCGCATGAACACCATGCCGGCCGCCTCCGCTGGCGTCGGCGCGACGTATCGCTGGGATGCCGCAGCGGGCACAGCCGCGTGTGGCGATGCTCCGACGGGGGCAGCAAGAAGAAGGGGGCTCGCCAACAGAGTGATGACGATGGCGGCTGCGGTGGCTTTGGGTCTGAACATGGCTGACTCCTTTCGTGGGTCGGAATTCCGCGATCGCAATCTCGATCGATCGTGGCGCAGAACGCGGGTCGTTGCATGCAATGATCGGCGGCGCCTGTTGCCCGCTGATTGCCCTCCGGTGACAGGTTGTTTCAGCGGGTTTCGGGACCGCGGAAGCACATTCGGCCTCTGTCAGGATGCCCGGCGCGGCCATCGTCCTCGCCGCGAGACGGCGGCCGCTGCCACGTGAACGACAACTGCTCCCCTCGCATACTGGTGATCGACGACGACGTCAGCCTGCGCGATCTCGTCGTCACCTACCTGAGCAAGAGCGGATTCGACGTCGAGGGTGTCGGTGATGCCGAGGCCTTCCGGACGAGCCTGATCCGCCGCCGCCCCGATCTCGTCGTCCTCGACCTGATGCTGCCCGGCGAGGACGGCTTGAGCTTGCTGCGGTGGTTGCGTGCCACCGGCGGTCCGCCGGTGATCATCGCCTCGGCCCGCGGCGAGGAAGTGGACCGCGTTGTCGGACTCGAAGTAGGCGCCGACGACTACCTGGCGAAGCCGTTCGGTCCGCGCGAGCTGCTCGCGCGCATCCGCGCCGTGCTCCGGCGCAGCCAGGCGCCCGCGCCCGCGGCGAAACGGGAACAGCATTCGTTCGGCTCCTGGCGGCTGGACCTCGGCAATCACAGCCTCGTCGGCCCTGACGGCGAAGTCGTGCTGACCAGCGGCGAGTTCGCGCTGCTGCGCATCTTCGTCGAGCATCCGAACCAGGTGCTCAGCCGAGATCAGCTCATCACGCTGATCAAGGGCTACGACCGGTCGCCGTTCGACCGAAGCATCGATGTGCGGGTCCGGCGGCTGCGCCAGAAGATCGAGCCTGATCCGGAGAGCCCCGTCTTCCTGCGGACCGTCTGGGGCGAAGGCTACCTGTTCGCGCCCCGCGGACCGGCCTCCGGGTGAAGTCGCGACCTTCGCTCTTCCGTCGCGCCACGCTATCGATCGGCGTGGGGCTCCTGGTGTTCCAGGTGCTGTCGATCGCCGCGATTGCCGCGTACGTGCTGATGCCGCTGGAGGAGCAATCCGCCAACGACTTCGCCGCCCTGCTCGCGCTTTCGGCGCGGACCTGGGTCGAATTGCCACCGGAAACGAGGCCCGCGTTCGCAGCCGAACTGGCGGCCAACCACGGGCTCGAGCTCGGCGAAACCGTCGAACCGGCCAGCGACGAGACACAGCACCATCACATGTACATGCGGTACCTGCGGGCGGCCCTCGTTCGGCACGCCGATCCGGGAGTCGTGGCACGCCTGACCGAAGCGGAGGATCGGAGCTTCCGCGTCGACTTCCCGATGGCCGGGCACCCGCTGCGCTTCAGCTTTTCGTATGATCGACTCAATTCGAGCCCCTTCCGGGCGCTGGTGGTGATCCTCTGCACTGCCGCGCTGACGTCGCTCGCGGTGGCCTGGCTGCTAGCGCGCCGCATCAGTGGCCCGGTGCGGCGCCTCGCGCTTGCCGCACGGCAGATCGGGTCCGGCGAGCACCCGGCCGAGCTGCCCGAAGACGTCGAGCAGGAGTTGGCGGACCTCGCGCATGTCTTCAACCAGACTTCCGCCAAGCTCGCCACCCAACGCGAGAACCGCGACACGCTGCTGGCCGGCATTTCGCACGACCTTCGCAGTCCGCTGACCCGACTGCGAATGGCGCTCGGCATGCTTGCCGAGGAGAGCAACTCGCCGCTGATCGCGCGGATGGAAGCGGACATCGAGGCCATGGACACGCTCATTGGCGCCCAGCTCCAGCTGGCACGGGTCCGGCAGCGCGAGCCCGCCGCCTCGACCGACGTCGATGCGCTGCTGCGCGATCTGGTCGGCGCCGTCACGGCAACCGCAGCGTGCCCCGTCCGCCTGCGAACGACGGGCCGCCCCTGCGCCGCCGACGTCGCGCCGGTGGCGCTGCGACGGATTCTCGCCAACCTGATCGACAATGCCTGCCTGCACGGCGCGCAGCGTCCATTCGAGGTAGTCCGCCGCCGCAGCGTCGGGACGATCGTGATCGGCGTCCGTGATCGCGGACCCGGCATTCCTTCGGACATGCGCGAGGCCGTGTTCCGGCCCTTCGTACGGGTCGAGCCTTCGCGTAGCCGTGCCACAGGCGGCAGCGGCCTCGGGCTCGCCATTGCCCGGCAGATCGCCGAGACCCACGGCTGGGTGCTGGCGATGAAGCCCCGCGTGGGCGGTGGATCGAGCTTCTGGCTGGCGATGCCCGACGCCGCCTGCCCAGGAGCGGCAAGGGCGCCCGCCGCAGGCGGCAAGCCAGGGGCCTGACCTTGCCGCATGCCAGGGCCGATTCGAGGATGACAGCTTGCTCGCGGTTGGACGAGTCTCGCCGGTCCGACCCTTTGCTTTGGCATCCGCACTATTTCGTTTGGCATCCACACTTCTTCCCGGGCGGCATACCGGAAGGGACTCCGCGGAGCGGTGGCGGTGGCAAACTCGGAGCAGCGTGAAATCTGCGCAGCCGCGACGTCGTTCGCCCGGGGCATCAAGGTAGGAAGGACATGATCGCCATCAGCACCTCTCCCGGCCGCGAGGCCGAATGCATCGATCCGCCGGGCGCGTTGGCCGTCGACCGCGGCCCCCGTCTGCCCGCCGGCATCAGCGTCCTGCTGGTGGACGACCACCCGGCGGAACTGCGCCTGCTGGGCGAAGTGCTCCACCGGGCAGGCGCACGGGTGCTGCTGGCCACCGACGGCGCCGAGGGCATGCGTCTCGCCCGGGAATTGCGTCCCAGCGTGATCCTGCTGGACATCAGCCTTCCCCCGACCAACGGTTTCGACGTCTGCCGGCAAGTCAGGTCCGACCCCGCCACGGCCAGGATCCCCGTGCTGTTCCTGTCCGGCCATACCGAGACCGAAACCAAGCTGGCGGGCTTCGCCGTCGGCGGGCAGGACTACGTCACCAAGCCGTTCGTCGAGGCTGAAGTGCTGGCTCGCGTTGCGCTGCACGTCGACCTTGCCTGCCGGCTGGCGGGACCCGACCACGGTTCGCCGCGCCGCGGGGATGCGCCGGCATGGCTGACGGATGCGGTGGCGCGGCTCCAGGCGCACCTCGCCGACGCGCCGAAGCTCGCCGCGCTGGCCCAACAGGTGGGCACCAATCCGCGCCGGCTCAACGACGCCTTCCGCACCCACCTGGGCAATACCGTGTACGGATTCCTGCGCGAGGCCCGGCTCAAGGAAGCGCACCGGCTGCTGGTCGAAACCGCGCTGCCTATCCAGGTGGTCGGCGACCGGGTCGGCTACCCGCTACCGGCCAACTTCGCCACCGCCTTCCGCGAGCGCTTCGGCGTTTCGCCGCGGCAGCTGCGCCGCGAGCCCGACGACCGCGAACGGGCGTAAACTCGGCTCCGTCATGGAGCCGACGGCGTGGCGGGAGATCGCGTAGGTACCGGAAGAACGACGCCGCGCACGCGCGGGTCCCTGCTCCTCGGCGGCTTGCTGGCCTGGCTGTCGCTGGCAGCGCTGACGGTGCTGCCGCCCGACCTGTCCGCCGCGATGCTGCCGGTCGACGCGCCGTCCTGGGCGCTGACGCATCAGGTGGAGTTCTGGCTCGACCCGGGCGGCGTTGCGGACTTCGTCGCCGCGCGCGAAGCGCCGTTCCAGCCCATCGCCAATTCCAACTTCGGCAACCGCCGCGGCGCGCTGTGGCTGCGCGTCGCGGTCGACAACCCCGGCCCGCCGGCAGAGCGCGTGCTGCGCGTCGGCCCGGCCATGCTGGAGCACGTCGACCTGTGGCAGGCGGGGAGCGCACTCGTCCTGCACAAGGCCTCCGGCCTCGCGGTGCCGATGGCCGAGCGTCCGCTGCCCGGCCGGTTCTCGCTGTTTCCGGTCACCCTGCCCCGCGGGGGCGGCACGCTGTATCTGCGCCTGGCCAGTCCGTCCCGGCTCATCCCCGACGTCTCGCTGTGGCAGGCCCCGGCACTGGCGCACGACGCGCGCGTTTTCGACATCCGCTCGGCGCTGATGTTCGGGGCGCTGCTGATGATCGCGCAGATGGCGCTGGTCTACGCGCTGTGGATGCGGGAGTGGATCTGGGGCTGCTACGCGTTGAGCATGGCGAGCTTCATCCTGTTTCAATCCTCCTACGAGGGCTTTGCCGCCGTTTGGCTGTGGCCGGCGCAGCCGACGCTGTCGCTGATCGCGCTGCCTGTCGGGATGGCCCTGGGGCACGGCTCGCTGGCGATGTTCGTCCTCGGCTTCATCCCGATGAGCCGCCTGCACCGGGGCTGGCGGTTGCTGTGGGGCCTGCCGCTGGCCACCGCGCTGGCGCTCGCCGTCGTCTTCTCGGCCGGCTACCGCTACGGACTGCCGATGATGGAGTCGATCGGGCTGGCGGACTCGCTGGCATTGCCCGTCCTGCTGTTCGCGGCCTGGCGGCGCGGCTTCGGCCCTGCCCGGTTCGTGCTGGCCAGCTTCGCGCTGATCTACTTCGCGATCGCGGTTCAGCTCGGGACGCTGCTGGGCTGGTGGCCCAACCTCGGCCCGGCCGACTCCTGGCTGCTGCCGCCCGCCGTGATGCTGGCTGCAAGCCTGCTGATCCTGGCGCACATGGACAAGTTGCTGGAACTGCGCGCCGCGCAATTGAAGAGTCTCGCCGAGACTGCCAGCGCCCGCGATGGCGCCAACCGGGCCAGTCGCGCCAAGGGCCTTTTCCTCGCCCGGGTATCGCACGACCTTCGGATCCCGTTGCAGACGCTCTCCGGCTACCTCGCGCTGGCCCGCCGGGAACAGCCCGGCGGCACCGTGGGGCGTTACCTGGGAATGATCGAAAAGAGCGGCCAGGCCATGCTCGGCCTGATCGAGGAACTGCTGCAATTCGCACGGGGCGAGGAAGGCAGTCTCGAGTTGCAGGCCAGGCCGGCCTTTCTGCATGCACTGATCCGGCAGGTCGCCTCCCAGGGCGAGATCCTGGCTCGCGCCAACGACAACCGGTTCGTGCTCGACCTCGATCTGGACGTCCCGATCGCCACCGTGGACTCCGAGCGCCTGCACTCGGTGCTGATGAACCTGCTGTCCAATGCCTGCCGGATGACGGTCGGCGGCACCGTGACGCTGTCCGTCGCCGGTCACGCGACCGACGGTCAGGCGCTGCTGCGGTTCGCGGTCCGCGACACCGGCCCCGGCGTCGCCGTCGAAGACTGCGAGCGGATCTTCCTGCCGTTCGAGCACGGACGGTCCGGCGCCGACTCCATCGGGCTGGGTCTCGCCATCGTCCGCCAGCTGGTGCGACTGATGGGCAGCGAGGTCGTGCTCGAAAGCCAGCCCGGCGAAGGCGCAAGCTTTTGGTTCGCCATCACGGCGCCGGTGGCGGACGAGGCCGACGTATTGCCGCCCACCTCGTTCAGCGCGCCCTTCGGCTACGACGGTCCGGTGCGCACGGTGCTGGTCGTCGACGACGTGGTCGAGAACCGGCACTTCCTGCAGGACCTCCTGACCAGCATGGGCTTCGACGTGGTGCTGGCGGCGGGAGTCCGGGATGCGCTGGCGCAGGCACGGGACATCCCGGTGGATGCGGCGATCGTCGATCAATACCTGCAGGACGGCGACGGCTGGCAGGTCCTGGACGGACTCAAGGCCACGGACCCCGACCTGCCGGTGATCCTGCTCTCGGGCACCCCGGCGCAGCCGCCGGAGGCCCGGGCTTCGCCGTGGGCTTTCGACGCCTCGCTGCTCAAGCCGTTGCAGATGGACGAGTTCACCCGGGTGCTGGGCGAGAGGCTGAATCTCGTATGGCAGGCCGAGCGCGCCACGGCGACGCCGTCGCCCGCACCGGCGCAACCGCCCGTCGGACCGGTGACCGCGGCGGATCTGGCGATGCTGCGCCAGGCGGCGCACGAGGGCAGCCTGTTCGAGGTGGAGGACTGGATCGAACGCCGGCGGCACCTGCGGGAAGAGAACGATTTCCTGGATCAGCTCGCCCCGCTCGTGGCCGACGCCCGGCTGCCCGCGATCGTCAGCCTGGTGGATCGGCGCATCGCGGTCTGAGCACGCCCCCCTCCCCGGGCGAGGCGGAACTCGCCGCGGTTCGCCGCCTCGCCCGCCGCGACCGGGGATTCGACGTCGGCGCAGCGCCGCCGGCTGACGAGCCTCCCGTCCGAGAGCGAAAAAAGCCCCGGAAGCGTTTCCGATTCCGGGGCTGGGGTGCCGGGACCCGGGCTCGCGCCCGGACTCGCACCCGATGCGGCGCCGCGGGGGCGAACCCCTCGCGGCGCGCGGGCGGTGCTTACTTGACGCCCTTCACCTGGTGCACGACCTTGGTGTCCGCCACCTTGCCGGAGGCATGGCACAGCAGGCAGGTCTCGACGTTCTTGGCGTCGAGGCCCGAACGGTCGGTGGTGACCGGGTAGACCCCCGGCGTGGCACCGGTGATCGACGACACCGTCTGCAGCAGGATGCCGCCGTTTTGCTGGAAGTGCGTGACGTCCGCCATGCTGTCGTGGCAGCCGAAGCAGGCCGACGTGATCGGCGAGCTGACCAGCGGGTCGCCGCGGTAGTCGATCGGACCCTTGCCCAGGATGTTGATCCACGGCGACTGGCCGATCGGCTTGGTGCCGGCCGGTTGCCTCATGTCGCCGTTGGCATCGGTCGTCCACAGCAGGTTCGCCGACGCGGTGGCGTTCGCCGAGATCTCGAAGTTGTAGCTGCCCGGAACGTGGCACTGCTCGCAGTTGTTGAGCACGCCAGGGTAGCCGATGGTGCCGAGACCCTTGGTGTTCTTCGCCGTCGCCTCGTAGTTGAAGGCCTGCGTCCGCTTCGAAGCGCCGTGGATGGCGTGGATCATGCTCTTCGACGACAAGGCCCAGCCACCACCGTAGGTGTTGGCTTCACCCGTGTGCCCGGTCGACTTGGTCTCGTTGTGGCAGCCGCCGATGGCACAGCCGCCGCCGTTGTTGCGCGCACCGCTGTGGAACGACGGCTCGACACCCAGCTGGTTGTGGCACTTGTTGCACCGGGCGTTCTCGACCACCGTCCGCCGCGCCGTGTTGCCGCTCGCCGTCACCATCGCAAAGCCCGGCTCGCGCAGGCGGATGCCCTTCGGGTAGTTGGGATGATCCAGCTTCACGAAGCCCTGGTAGTTGAGGCCGAGCACGCCGGTGACCAGCTTCGCGTCGACCGGCAGCAGCTGCGCCGACTGGAACGTGGCGGTGTAGTAGCCGCCGGTGTCCGGCCCGGTCTGCGTGCAGGCGTTGGCCACCTGGTCGCGACACTGCTTGACCGTCACCGTCTTGCTCGCAGTCCAGTCGGCCACCGTCGTGACGCCGTCCTCGATCAGGCCGTAGGTCACCGAAAGCTGCGGCGTGCCGTCGACGTTGGCGAGCAGGTACTTGTCGCCGGCCGGCAGGAACACCACCGGCGTGCCGTCGAACAGGATCCGGTACACGATCGTCGCCTTCTGCGATGCAACCGCCACCGACTTGATCTCGAACGCCACCTTGGGCACGCCCGCCGGCGGGTTCGTCGACGAAGCCAGCGGAATCGGCGGTCCCATGCCGGAAGCGTAGCCAGGCGTCGGCACGTTGTTCGCCGTGTTCACCGGATAGCCGCCGCGATCCACCGAGCCCGTCGGATCGACCGAGACGTGATAGACCGTCGCGATCGCAAGCGGCGTGTGGCAGGTCTTGCACTTGCTGTCGTCGGCCTGTGCACCGCCCACGCCCGGGTGATTCGCGCCCGTCGTCCAGTTGATGTTGTTGTGGCAGGCGCCGCAAGCCATCCGGCTCGGGTTGGTCTTCCAGTTGTCGCCCTGCGGCGTGGCGTTGACTCCGGAAGCGGTGTGGCACGACGCGCAGTTGGCGGCCGGCTGCGGGAACGCAACGTCGTCGATGTAGCTGGCAGCGGTCCGGACCGGCAGCTTGTCGCCGGCGTGGATCGCGTGGATCATCAGCGGCATGTCGCGCATGGCGTTGCCGTCGGGGAACTTGCGCGGCTCCGTGTTCCACGAAGGCACCACTTCCGTCGAACCGTCGTCGTACACCTTCGTGTAGGTGCCGAGCACCGACGCCGTCACGTTGTACTTGCGCTGGTTGGTGTGGCAAACCACGCAGAAGTCGGTGTCGACCCGGGCGCCGCTGCCGTGGAACGCCAGTGCGCTGTGGCAGGCATTGCACGACTCGATCGCGACGATGTCGCGCTGCGGGGCCGTCGAGTTCCAGACGAGGTTCAGCGGGTTGCCCAGGTTCACCGCCGGCGCCACCGTCGTGCCGTCCGGCGTGTTGCTGCCGGTGCCGCGCGCCGCGCCGGCGATCTGGATCACCACGCGCGTCGACAGGCTCGGGTCGTAGGTCGTGTCGCCGACGTCGGCCTTGTTGGCGTTGGTGCTCGCGTCAACGTAGGCCTTCACCTTGGTGATGTCGGTGGCGAACACGTACTTGTATTGCCCCGTGCCCAGGTAGGTCAGCGTGCCGTTGCCGTCGGTGGTCGGCGTCGTCAGGCCCGAGAACGCACCGGTGGCCACCTTGGCATCGACCGTCACCACGTTGTAGCTGACCCACTTGCTCGGGCTGCCGTTCGTGCCCGGCACCAGCTTGGCGACCGCGGCCGTCACCGTCCGCTGCGTCGGCAGCGCATTGCCGGGAACCTTCGAGTAGAACTCCTCGAGGCCGACGATGGCGTTGCCGTTCTGGTCGGTCAGCGTGAACGTGACTGCGGGCGGGCCGCCGAGCGTGACGCCCGTGATCTTGCCCTGCATCTGCAGCGCCGCCCACTCGGCCGGCGACAGCGCACCGGCCTGGATTCCCGGCGACGTCACCGACGTGGTCGGCCCCACTGCTCCATTCGTCCCATTGATTCCATCACTCCCTCCGCCGCCGCAAGCTACCAGGACGGATGTCAAGAGTGCTATCAAGCCACCTCTGACTATCGTGCGCTTCATTTGTGAACCTCGCTGACTGTTTTGTTGCAAGCCGAAAAATCGCATCGAGCCGC
>CAIWHR010000245.1 GCA_903912485.1 uncultured beta proteobacterium
CTGGCGCTGAAGCGGCAGCACCGGTTCTCCGGGCTGCCGGTCGTCGACGGCAAGCGCGTCGTCGGCATCGTGACCAACCGCGACACCCGCTTCGAGACCAACCTCGATCAGCCGGTGGCCAACATCATGACCAAGGGCGATCGGCTGGTCACGGTGCCGGAGGGGACCGACCTCGAGCGGGCGAAGGAACTGATGCATCACCACCGCCTGGAGCGGGTGCTGGTCGTCAACGCCGGCATGGAGCTGCGCGGCCTCATCACCGTCAAGGACATACTGAAGTCGACCGAGCACCCGCTGGCGTCCAAGGACGACCTCGGCCGGCTGCGCGCCGGCGCCGCGATCGGCACTGCGGGGGACACCGACGAGCGCGTCGAGGCGCTCGCCGCGGCGGGTGTCGACGTCATCGTCGTCGACACCTCGCACGGCCACTCGCAGGGCGTGCTCGACCGGGTCGAGTGGGTGAAGAAGAGATTCCCGCAGGTGCAGGTCATCGGCGGCAACATCGCCACCGCGGTCGGCGCGCGCGCGCTGGCCGACCACGGCGCCGACGCGGTCAAGGTCGGCATCGGACCGGGCTCGATCTGCACGACGCGGATCGTCGCCGGCGTCGGCATGCCGCAGATTACCGCGATCCAGGACGCGTTGGACGGCGTCGCCGGGCTCGGCATTCCGGCGATCGCCGACGGTGGCATCCGCTATTCCGGCGACATCGCCAAGGCGCTCGCCGCCGGCGCCAACTGCGTGATGCTGGGCAGCCTTTTCGCCGGAACCGAGGAGGCGCCGGGCGACGTCGAGCTCTACCAGGGCCGCTCGTACAAGAGCTACCGCGGAATGGGCTCGCTGGCCGCGATGCAGCAGGGCAGCTCGGACCGCTACTTCCAGGACGCCGAAGGCGAGGGCGCCGCGGAAAAGCTGGTGCCCGAGGGCATCGAAGGCCGCGTCCCGTACAAGGGCGCGCTGTCGGCGGTGATCCACCAGCTGATGGGCGGGCTGCGCGCGGCGATGGGCTACTGCGGCTGTCCGACGATCGACGAGCTGCGCATCCGCGGCGAGTTCGTCGAGATCACGTCGGCAGGCGTTCGCGAGTCGCACGTGCACGACGTGCAGATCGTGAAGGAAGCGCCGAACTATCGCGTCGATTGAACATTCAACGCCCCCACGCTCGCTGAAGGCGAGCGAGCCCACCGAGCGCAGCGCCATGGCCGACTCGAAGCATTCCCGGATCCTGATTCTCGACTTCGGTGCGCAGTACACGCAGCTGATCGCGCGCCGGCTGCGCGAGTCGCACGTGTACTGCGAGATCCATCCGCACGACGTCGGCGACGACTTCGTCCGCCGCTTCGCGCCGAACGGCGTCGTGCTGTCGGGCGGCCCCAACAGCGTCACCGCCGGCGACACGCCGCGCGCGCCGGCCGCGGTATGGGACCTCGGCGTGCCGGTGCTCGGCATCTGCTACGGCATGCAGACGATGGCGGCGCAGCTGGGCGGCGCGGTCGAGGCGGGCGCCGTGCGCGAGTTCGGCTACGCCGAGGTCCGCGCGCGCGGGCATTCGGAACTGTTCCGCGGCATCGAGGACCGCAGCAACGCCGACGGTCACGGCCTGCTCGACGTCTGGATGAGCCACGGCGACAAGGTCACCGCGCTGCCGCCGGGATTCTCCGTGATCGCGAGCAGCGACGCGACGCCGATCGCCGCGATGGCCGACGAGGCGCGGCGCTTCTACGCCGTGCAGTTCCACCCCGAAGTGACGCACACGCGGCAGGGCGCGGCGGTCCTCGCGCGCTTCGCGCACGACATCTGCGGCTGCGGGCAGGACTGGAACATGACCGACTACGTCGCCGAGGCGGTCGCCAGGATCCGCGCGACGGTCGGGACCGAGCAGGTGATCCTCGGCCTGTCGGGCGGCGTCGACTCTTCGGTCGCAGCGGCGCTGATCCATCGCGCCATCGGCGACCAGCTCACCTGCGTGTTCGTCGATCACGGCCTGCTGCGGCTGAACGAGGCCGAGCAGGTGATGGACATCTTCGCCCGCAACCTGGGCGTGCACGTCGTCCACGTCGACGCCGGCGCCGAGCTCCTCGCGGCGCTCGCCGGCGTCACCGACCCCGAGCAGAAGCGGCGCGTCATCGGCAAGCTGTTCGTCGACGTCTTCCAGCGCGAGGCGACGAAGCTGCGCGACGGCAGGTCGCACGCGCGCTGGCTGGCGCAGGGGACGATCTATCCCGACGTGATCGAGTCGGCCGGCGCCAAGACCAAGAAGGCGCACACGATCAAGTCGCACCACAACGTCGGCGGGTTGCCGGAGTCGCTGCACCTGAAGCTGCTCGAACCGCTGCGCGAGCTGTTCAAGGACGAGGTCCGCGAACTCGGGCTGGCGCTCGGGCTGGCGCGCGAGATGGTGTTCCGCCACCCGTTCCCCGGGCCGGGACTGGGCGTGCGCATCCTCGGCGAGGTCACGCGCGAGCACGCCGACCTGCTGCGCCGCGCCGACGCGATCTTCATCGACGAGTTGCGCCTCGCCCGCGACGCCGAAGGGCGCAGCTGGTACGACCTCACCGCGCAGGCGTTCGCGGTGTTCCTCCCGGTGCGCTCGGTCGGCGTGATGGGGGACGGGCGCACCTACGAGCACGTCGTCGCGCTGCGCGCCGTGCAGACCACCGATTTCATGACCGCGCACTGGGCGCAGCTGCCGCACGACATCCTGGCCAAGGTGTCCAACCGTATCATCAACGAAGTGCGCGGCATCAATCGGGTCGTGTACGACATCTCGAGCAAGCCGCCGGCGACGATCGAGTGGGAGTGATTGTTCGGATAAATTGTCTTGATAATCAATGTGTTATAAGTTACAATCTTCTTACAAACTTCCCGCTCCATCGGGACAGTCCTGCTCTACCTGCTCGCCGCCCTGCTGCTCGCCGTCCCCTGTGAGCGCTGGCGCAAGGTAACCGTCCCCACAACCCGTATTGAAATCGCCGCGCCCGACTGGGTATGTTCGTTCTCCGACGTGAC
>CAIWHR010000246.1 GCA_903912485.1 uncultured beta proteobacterium
CGCGCGCCGCAGAGCTGCGTGAGCCAGGCGCCGCGCGGATGCTCGGTGAGGTGCACGACGAGGTCGTAGCGGCGCGCGCGCAGCGCCCGCCAGAGGCTCCACTCGCCGGCAAGCTGCCGGACGATCCCCTGCCGCTTGAGGCTGCGGTCGATGCTGTGCAGCACGCCGATCGCCGGATGCCCGGCCAGCATCGGCGCCGTCTCGCGATAGACCAGCGCGTCGATCTCGGCCTGCGGCGCGGCGCGCTTCAGCACCGAGAACACCGGCGAGGCGAGCAGCACGTCGCCGTGATGGCGCAGCTTGATCACGAGGGCGCGGTGGATGCGCGCGGGATCGACCGCATCGGCGACGGCGGGGGGCAGCATGCGGGCAACGATAGCAGAACCCCCTCGCGGGCACCACGCAGCGCTTTGCCGCAGCACGCCGCCGCACGCCGCCGCGACCGTGCCCCGTCCGCCGGAATTCACCCGCCCGGCTCACCCCAGCCGGGGCGCCCGGCGAGCGCAAACAGGAAAGCGCTGGCGGCGAACGGCCAGACCAGCAGCACCGCGTGGGTGAGGCCGTTGAAGTTGAGCAGCTGGCCGTACGACCAGTTGAACCCCGACAGCGGAGCGCGCGCGAACAGGATGTCGGGAGTCAGCACCGGCGTCAGCACCGAAGACAGCAGCGCGATCGCGGCCGCCGCCACCTGCACCGGGCGGGGCAGCCAGATCGCGACCAGCAGCAGCAGCGCGCCGGCCGCCACCCCGTCCGCCGCGCCGGGCGACAGCCAGTGGCCCCACGCGGCGGGCTTGAGCAGCAGCGCCGCCGCGATGCCCTTGACCAGGAGCGCGGTGCCGATCAGCACCAGCACCGCGCCGCCGACGTAGCGCCGTTGCCGCAGCAGCAGCGCGACGAACAGGCCGACGCCGATCAGGTGGAACGCGCTGGTGGCGGCGGCGACCAGGATCGCCGCGACGTCGGTCGACGTCGACACCGTCGCCAGCGCCGGATCGAGCTGGATGTCCGGGTCGAAGGTCGTGGCGAACAGCGGGATTCCCGGATTCACCTGCACCGCCAGCCAGATCACGAGCAGCGCGAGACCGAGATCGCCGACTTTCCCCGGCAGGAACCAGTGGTTGCGAAATCCGGCCACCGCCCGCGCGGTGCGCGCCGAGCGCGCGATGGCGACGGCCGCGAGCGCGCCCAGCGCCGCTCCGGCCGAGTTGGCCAGGAGGTCGAGCGTGCTCGCGTCGCGCGACGGCAGGAACATCTGCGTCGTCTCCAGCGCGAACGACAGCGCCGCGCCGATCGCCGCTGCGGCGGACAGTCGCGCCAGCGGCGGCCTGCGGCGCGGCGCCAGCGCGACCAGGAAGCCGAACGGCGCGTAGGCGAGGACGTTGACGATCACGTCGAAGCGGGTCCAGCGCGGGGGCCAGGAGGCGATCAGGAAGAAAGGGCTGCCGGGCAGCGGCGCCATCCAGTTGGCGAAGGGCTGCAGGCTGGCGTAGGCGATCGCGAGCCCGTAGAGCACCGCCAGGTAGTGCGGCAGCAGCGACCGTGAGGCGGCGGGATGGGCGGACATGATGGGCGGATGCTGCCGCCCGATTATAGGGGCAGCCGACGCCGGAGGCGATGCGCCGGCGGGCCGGGGTTCACGCGGCGGGCGACAGGCGCTTGCGCACGACGGTCAGCCTGTCGTCGTCGCGGATGGCGGTGAAGCCGGCGGCGGCGAACAGCGACGGCGGGCCGTGGTAGTGGTCGGACGCCGCGGTGCCCTCGCCCGCCTTCCAGGGAAACGCGTCGACGACGCGGATGCCGCGCGCGGCGA
>CAIWHR010000247.1 GCA_903912485.1 uncultured beta proteobacterium
CCGGGCTGCCGCAGCCGCTGCAGAATCTGGTTCCCGCAATGATCTCCGTACCGCAATTGCTGCAGAACACTTGGCCCCCTCCTTGCCTGCGCTGCGATCCCGTTCGCGCCCCCGGGGACGCGGCTTCGCCCTTCGTCGCCGGTGCGCCGAGGCACGGCAGCGTCAAGGTCGCAGGCGCGTCGGCCCCGCGAATCGATCGGCGCACGCCGCGAACGCGCTGTGCCGAGACATGCTCCCGCAGCTTAAGCCCGCGGATCGGTCTTGAAACCGATCCGGGACTTCGCGGCGTCCCGCCTTCTGATGCAGATCAAACCTTGGCAGAATATTGATCGAGCCCCCTGTTCCTGCCTGGCCCGCCTCGACAAACTACCCCTCGTGGCCATGATCGGGAAAGCCGGAGTCGTTCTTTGCGGACTGCTGGTCGCGGCAGGCGTCGCTTCGCAGACGCGCGCCGAGAGCAGCTACGACATCAGCGGCCAGTGGACCTGCAATTACGGAAAAGTCCGCACCATTCCCGTGGTCACGCCAGGAAACTGGTCGATCACCGTCATTCAGTCCGGCGCCGAAATCACGCTGACCGACGAAACGGGCCGGCGCTCCCGCGGCAGCCTGTCCTATCCCGACGTGATATCGGCAACCGACTGGAAGTACGGCGCGAAGGGATATCTTGGCATCAACGTCGACGGGACGTTCATCCGATACAGCGAAGCGATCGAACGCTTCAACATCGGATCTGAACAGCGGTGGAACTTCATCCGCTGGGACAGTGGAGCGCTCTGCGTGAACCCCGCGCTTCGCTGATTCGGGGAGCCGGGCGCCTGCAACGCGCGAGATGCCGGCAACGGCAGCGCTTCGGCCCGCGTCGACGCGTGCGCGCCGAAGCGGTGCCGACGGCCATTCTCTGAGGTCATCCCCGGACTGCCCCCGAGAATCGGGGTCTGTCACGGGGGAAACGTGGTGCCCGGGAAAGGACTCGAACCTTCACACCATTGCTGGCGCATGGACCTGAACCATGTGCGTCTACCAATTCCGCCACCCGGGCAAATCAGCGGCCGTCCGGCGTATCATTCCGGAAGGCCCAATCTTCGCGACCGGCGATTTCCGCAAACCCGACGCACAGTCCCGCATCGGCACCGGAAAAGCGACCGCAACCTGTAATACTACTTTTTGAGCCGCCCCTTGTCAAAGAAACCCGTCACTCCCCCGAAGCCCCGCGCCACCAAGACCGCGGCCCCGCGCATGCCCGCCGCCCACCGCGCCGGCAAGAGCAAGAACCTCGCGGCGGCCGATCCCGCCCCGGAACCGATCTCCCCGACGCCGACGATGTACGGACACGACATCGACGAACCGGCGCGGCCGCGCCGCCGCGGCGACATCGACGCCGCGCTGCTCCCCAGCCGCGTCGCCATCCTGGAGGCGCTGCAGGCCGCCGGCGTCCCGCAGCCGCCTGCCGATCTGGAGCGCGAACTCGCGGTCACCGCGCCGGCCCGCGAGGCCTTCCACGGCCGCCTCGCGGCGATGCAGCGCGACGGACAGCTGCTGATGAACCGTAAGGGCGAGCTCTGCGTCGTCGCCAAGCTCGACCTCACCAGCGGCACCGTGCAGGGCCATCCGGACGGCTTCGGCTTTCTGGTGCCCGACGACGGCAGCGCCGACCTGTTCCTGTCGCCGCGCGAGATGCACAAGGTGCTGCACGGCGATCGCGCCACGGCGCGGCGCATCGGCACCGACAAGCGCGGACGGCCCGAGGGCGCGATCGTCGACGTGCTGGAGCGTGCCAACCGCAGCGTCGTCGGCCGACTGTACGAGGAGCGCGGGATCTGGTTCGTCGTGGCCGAGAACCGCCGCATCAACCAGGACCTGCTGGTACCGCCCGACGAACGCGGCAACGCCCACGCGGGCGACGTCGTCGTCGTCGAACTGGTGCTGCAGCCCTCGCCGCAGCGCGAGGCGCTGGCGCGCGTCGTCGAGGTGCTCGGCAGCGTGACCGATCCCGGAATGGAGATCGAGATCGCGCTGCGCAAGCACGACCTCCCGCACGAATTCTCGCCCGCCGCGCTCAAGCAGGCGCAGAAGTACCCGGCGACGGTCTCCGCCGCCGACTGCGCGGGGCGCGTCGACCTGCGGCAGGCGCCGCTGGTCACCATCGACGGCGAGACGGCGAGGGATTTCGACGACGCCGTCTGGTGCGAGCGCAAGGGCAAGGGCTTCCGGCTGGTGGTCGCCATCGCCGACGTCTCGCACTACGTCCGCGACGGCGATCCGCTCGACCGCGACGGCCGCGAGCGCGGCACGTCGGTGTACTTCCCGCGCCGCGTCATCCCGATGCTCCCCGAGGCGCTGTCGAACGAGCTCTGCTCGCTCAAGCCCGCCGTCGACCGGCTGTGCATGGTCTGCGACATGGAGATCACCGCGCAGGGGACGATCAAGCGCTACCGCTTCTACCGGGCGGTCATGCATTCGCGCGCGCGGCTCACGTACACGCAGGTGTGGAACTGGCTGTCGGCGCGCGAGTCCGACCCGGCGAGCGTGCCGCCCGAAGCGGTGCCGCTGCTGCCGCAGCTCGTCGATCTGTATGCGCTCTACCACGCGCTGGCCGCGGCGCGCGAAAAGCGCGGCGCGATCGACTTCGACACCGTCGAGCTGCAGCTCGAGTTCGACGTCCAGGGCAAGATCGTCCGCGTCGTGCCGGCGCCGCGCAACGACGCGCACAAGATCATCGAGGAGTGCATGCTCGCGGCCAACGTCTGCACCGCCGAGTTCCTCGCCAAGGCGCGGCACCCGGCGCTCTTCCGCGTCCACGAAGGCCCCACGCCCGAGAAGCTCGCGCTGCTGAAGGAATTCCTCGGCGGCTGCGCGCTGACGCTGGGCGGCGGCGACGACCCGACCGCGTCCGACTACGCGAAGCTGCTGCTCGGCATCAAGGACCGCCCCGACTACGCGCTGCTGCAGACCGTGCTGCTGCGCTCGCTGCAGCAGGCGCAGTACCGGCCCGACAACGTCGGCCACTTCGGCCTGTCGTACGAGGCCTACGCGCATTTCACGTCGCCGATCCGGCGCTATCCCGACCTCTTGGTCCACCGCGCGATCAACGCGGTGCTGGCCGGCGAGCAGTACCGGCCCGGCGGCATGTCGTGGGCGGAACTGGGCGTGCACTGCTCGCTGACCGAGCGGCGCGCCGACGACGCGACCCGCGACGTCGAGAACTGGCTGAAGTGCTATTTCATGCAGGACAAGGTCGGCGAGACCTTCGACGGCACGATCAGCGGCGTCACCAGCTTCGGGATCTTCGTGACGCTCGACGACCTCAACATCGACGGCCTCGTCCACGTCACCGAACTCGGCCGCGACTACTTCCACTTCGACCCGGCGCGGCACGCGATGATCGGCGAGCGCAGCGGCCGCAGCTTCCAGCTCGCCGGCCGCGTTCGCGTCAAGGTCGCGCGCGTCGACCTCGAGACGACCAAGATCGACTTCACGCTGGTCGAGGAAGCCCCCGCGGGCGGCGGCGAGCGGCCGGCGTACCGCGAGCCGCTCGCCCGCAGCGATCGCCCCGGCAAGCCGAAGCCGCGGCGCTGACACCGGCCTGCCGGCGCCGATGGATCTCGTCATCCAGGGACCGGTCGTCGGCGCCGCCGAACTCGCGTCCATCGCGGCGCTTTCGGGCGCGCAGGGGATCACCGTGCTGGAGGGCGGCGGCCAGCAGGCGTACCGGCTGCCGCGCGTGGCGACGAAGGAAGGCGTCGCCGAGTTCTGCGATGCGGCCGGAATCGACGCCGCGTTCGTCCCCGGCGATCTCGCCCGCGATCGCGTGCGGCTGGTCGCGATGGATATGGATTCGACGCTGATCACCATCGAGTGCATCGACGAAGTCGCCGACATGCTCGGGATCAAGCCGCAGGTCGCGTCGATCACCGCGGCGGCGATGCGCGGCGAGATCGACTTCCGCGAAAGCCTGATCCGGCGCGTCGCGCTGCTGGCAGGACTGCCGGTGGAGGCGCTGGCTCGCGTCTACGACGAGAAGCTGCGGCTGTCGCCGGGCGCGGAACGGATGCTCGACGGGTTTGCCGCCGCCGGCGCGACGACGCTGCTGGTGTCGGGCGGCTTCTCGTTCTTCACCGATCGGCTCGCGACGCGGCTTCGCATCGACGAGACCGCGGCGAACACGCTGGAGATGGCCGACGGCCGCGTCACCGGCCGTCTGGTCGGCGCCATCGTCGACGCTCGGGAAAAGGCGTCGCGGTTCGCCGCCGCGCGGCGGCGCGCGGGCGACGGGATCACCGTCGCGATCGGCGACGGCGCCAACGACCTGCCGATGCTGCGCGCCGCCGACGTCTCGATCGCCTATCGCGCCAAGCCCGTCGTGCGCGCCGAGGCAACGTACGCGATCGACCACTGCGGGCTCGACGCAGTGCTCAACCTGTTCGCGTAGCCCGGGTTGAGCCGCCCCGACCCCGTCCGCCAGCCCCTACCGTCGACCGGCGCAACCCGGGGCAATCGTATCCGATAGCCCGCGCCCACCCGGGTTGCGCCCGGAATTGCGCCCGGAATTGCGCCCGGAATTGCGCCCGGAATTGCGTCCGGAATTGCGCCCGGAATTGCGTCCGGAATTGCGTCCGGAATTGCGTCCGGAATTGCGTCCG
>CAIWHR010000248.1 GCA_903912485.1 uncultured beta proteobacterium
AACAACGCCGGCATCATCCGTCCGGCGATGCTGCACAGGATGACCGGCGCGCAGTGGAGCGACGTCCTCGCCGTGCACCTGACCGGCAGCTTCAACTGCCTGCAGGCGGTGGCGACCGGAATGATGGAGCGGCGCTACGGCCGCATCATCAACGTGACGTCGACCGCCGGCGTGCTGGGCACCATCGGCCAGATCAACTACAGCGCGGCCAAGGCCGGGATCGTCGGCCTCACGATGTCGGCCGCGAAGGAACTGGCCAGGCACGGGATCACGGTGAATGCCGTCGCGCCTGGCGCCGCGACGCCGATGACCGAGACCATCCGCACCGACGAGCGCTTCAAGGACAAGTACCTCGACCGCATCCCGATGGGCCGCTGGGCCGAGCCGGAGGAGGTCGCGCCGGTGTTCGTGTTCTTCGCCTCCGACGCGGCGAGCTACGTCACCGGGCAGGTGCTGGCGGCCGACGGCGGCATGACCATCCGGTAGCACGACGCGCACCGCGGGCGCGCAGCGCGGCGGCAGTCACGCCGCCAGGCGATCGACGAAGCGGGCGACGGCCGCGATCACGGCGTCGGGCTGATCCCTGTGCGGCGAGTGCCGGCAGTCGGCGAGCGCGACGAACTCGGCGCCGGGCACCGCGCGCGCGATCCGGCGCAGCTGTTCCATCGTCCCGTACTCGTCGTCCGCGCCCTGGATCGCGAGCAGCGGGCAGCTCACACGCGGCAGGTATTCCTCGATGTTCCAGCGTCGGAACTCCGGATCGAGCCAGATCCGGTTCCAGCCCCGGAACGCCGAGTCGACGTCGTCGTGGTAGCGGCCGAGCTTCGCGCGCAACTCCGTCGTCTCGTACGCGACCTTCGCCGCGGCGATGCTCGCGATCGAGACATCCTCGACCATCACGTGCGGCGCCATCAGCACCAGCCCCGCGACGGGCCTTCCCGCGCCGCCCGCGTGGATCAGCGCGATCGACGCGCCGTCGCTGTGTCCGACCAGGATCGGCCGCGCGATGGCCAGCCGGTCGAGCAGCTCGGGCAGCGCGACGAGCGCCTCATCGTGCATGTAGCGGACCGTCCGGTCGCCGGGCAGCGGCTCGGAGCGGCCGTAGCCGTAGCGCGAATAGACCAGCGCGTCGCAGCCGGTCGCCCGCGCGACGCGGCCGGGAAAGTCGCGCCACATCGCGACCGAGCCCAGGCCTTCGTGCAGGAAGACGAGCGTCGGCCGCCGCGCCGACGCCGCCTCGATCCGCTGGTATTCGATGCTCCGGCCGCAGACGTCGACGAACGCCATCGGCTTCACACGCCGAGGTGCCGGTGCAGCAGTTCGGGCTGCGCCAGCAGGCTCGCGCTGTCGCCGTCGAACACCACGCGACCCTTGACCAGGATCACGTTGCGGTTGGCGATCGCGGTCACCGCCGCGTAGTTCTTGTCGACGATCACCGTCGCGATGCCGTGCGCGCGGATCTCGCCGACGATGCGCCAGATCTCCTTGGCGATCTGCGGCGCGAGGCCCTCGGTCGCCTCGTCGAGGATGAGCAGATCCGGGTTGGTCATCAGCGCGCGGCCGATGGTGAGCATCTGCTGCTCGCCGCCCGACAGCTGCCAGCCGCCGTTGCCGAGGCGCTCGGCCAGCCGCGGGAACGTCGCCAGCACGCGCTCCTGCGTCCACTCGCGCCGCCCGTCGGGCCCGGCGCGCGCGGCCATGACCAGGTTCTCGTGCACGGTGAGGTTCGGAAAGATGCCGCGGCCCTCGGGCACGTAGGCGATGCCCTGGCGCGCGATGAGGTACGGCTCGGCGCCGGTCATGTCGGTGCCGCAGACCCGGACCTCGCCGTGCCGCGGCTTCACCAGTCCCAGCATGCTGCGGATCAGCGTGCTCTTGCCCATCCCGTTGCGGCCCATCAGCCCCACCGTCTGGCCGCGGTCGATGCGGAAATTCACGCCGTGCAGCACGTGGCTCGCACCGTAATACGTGTGCAGTTCGCGCGCCTCGAGCATCGATTCGCTCATCGGTGTGCACCCTTGGCGCTGCGCGCCTTCCCTCCGAGAGGGCAGAATTCGCGCTCGGGGCGGCCCTTCGCGCTCATCGCCATCTCACTCGTCCGCCTCGCCGAGGTAGGCGCGGCGCACCGCGGGACTGGCGCGGATCTGCGCCGGCGCGCCGCTCTCCAGCACCTGGCCGTTGACCATGACGGTGATGACGTCGGCGACCGCGAACACGGCGTCCATGTCGTGCTCGACCAGCAGGATCGCGTGCTTCGGCGCGAGCGTTCGCAAGAGGCCCACCATCCGCTGCGCCTCCTCCGCACCCATGCCGGCGAGCGGCTCGTCGAGCAGTAGCACTTCGGGTGCGGTCGCCAGCACCATCGCGATCTCGAGCTGCCGCTGCTCGCCGTGCGACAGCGCCGACGCGACGCTGCCGCCTCGCGCCGCGAGCCCCGCCGCGTCCAGCGCGCGTTCGGCCGCCTCGCGCACCGGACGGTGGCGCGCGGCGTCGGTGAACACCGCGAACGGCCGCGGCGCGCGCGACTGCGCCGCCAGCCGGCAGTTCTCGAACGCGGTGAACGCCGGGAAGATGTTCGTCTTCTGGTAGCTGCGGCCGATGCCGATCCGCGACCGACGGTCGGCGGAGCAGCGGGTGATGTCCTCGCCGCGGTAGCGGATGTTTCCGGCGGTCGCGGCAAGGTCGCCCGACAGCAGGTTGATCAGCGTGGTCTTGCCGGCGCCGTTGGGCCCCAGCACCGCGTGCAGGCGGCCGCGATGCAACTCGATCGCCACACCGCTCACCGCCATCAGGCCGCCGAAGCGGCGCGACAGCCCCAGCGTGGCCAGCACCACGTCACTCATCGTCGGGCTCGCCGACCAGCGTGCGCTTGAATCGTCCCGCGATGCTGGCCAGGCCGCCCGGCAGGAAGATGACGAGCAGGATGATCGTGCCGCCGAGCAGCAGCTGCCAGTGCGTCGTCAGCGACGAAAAGAGCTCCTGCAGCGCGACGAACGCGAACGCGCCGGCGACCGCGCCGTAGAGGCTGCCCACGCCGCCCAGGATCAGCATCAGCAGCACGTTCCCGGACTGGTGCCACGACAGCAGCTCGGGATTGACGAAGCCGAACTGCAGCGCCGACAGATAGCCCGCGAGGCCGGCCAGCGCGCCGGCGACGGTGAAGCTCGCGAGCTTGTACCAGTAGACGGGGTAGCCGAGCGAGCGCATCCGGTGCTCGTTGCTGCGGATGCCCTGCAGCGCGCGGCCGAACGGCGAGCGCAACAGCACGCGCAGGAAGACGAACACCAGCACCAGCGCGGCGAACACGAAATAGTAGACGTGCACCGCGTTGGCGAGGTCGAAGGGCGTGAAGCCGCCGATCGCCGCGACCGGCTTGAAGTTCATGCTGATGCCGTCGGACCCGCGCCCGAACCGCGTGTCGTGAAAGACGAAATAGAACATCTGCGCAAACGCCAGCGTCACCATGATGAAGTAGATGCCCTTCACCCGCACGACGAAGGCGCCGACGAAGAGCGCCGCCAGCGCCGCGGCGCCGACCGCGACCGGCAGCGTCAGCCACAGGTTGGCCGCCTCGTAGGGCGGTGCGAGCAACCCCAGCGCGTAGGCCCCCACGCCGTAGTACGCCGCGTGACCGAACGACACCAGCCCCGTGTAGCCGACGAGGACGTCGAGCGACAGCGCGAAGATCGCGAGGATCATCACCTTGGTCACGAGTTCGGTGTAGAACGCCGCGCCGGCGAAGGGGAACAGCGCCAGCAGCAGCAGCGCGGCCGCGAGCGCGATCGCCTTCCGCCTGTCCTGACGCTCCGGTGCGTGGATCACGCCTCAGATCCGCCGGAACAGGCCTTCCGGCCGCCACAGCAGGATCGCCGCCATCAGCACGTAGACGGTGACGCCCGCCGCCTGCGGGATCAGCACCTTGCCGAAGGTGTCGGCGAGGCCAATGAGCAGCGACGCGACCAGCGCGCCCCAGATCGAGCCGATGCCGCCGATGACGACGACGACGAAGCAGATGATCAGCACGCCGGTGCCCATGCCCGGATACACCGACGACACCGGCGCGGCGAGCATCCCGGCGAACGCCGCCAGCGCGACGCCCAGCGCGAACACCAGCCGGTAGACGAGGTTGATGTTGAGCCCCAGCGACTGCACCATCTCCCGGTTCGACGATCCCGCACGGATCATCATGCCGATGCGCGTCTTGGCCATCAGCAGGTACAGCAGCACCGCGAGCACGACGCACACCGCCGACATGAACAGCCGGTACACCGGGTACGACAGCGTCTCGGTCAGCGGGACCGACCAGTTGAAGATCGCCGGCACCGCGACGCCGTGGACGTCGTTGCCGACGATCAGGCTGCGCAGTTCCTCGAACACCAGGATCAGCCCGTAGGTCAGCAGCACCTGCTCCAGATGGTCGCGCTTGTACAGGTGCGAGAACAGCGCCCATTCGAGCGCGACGCCGAGGACCACCGACAGCACGATGCCGACGATGATCGCGACGAACAGGCTGCCGGTCAGCGTCGACAGCGAGAACGCCATGTACGCGCCGATCATGTAGAAGCTGCCGTGGGCGAGGTTGATGATGCCCATGATGCCGAAGATCAGCGTGAGGCCGCTGGCGACGAGGAACAGCAGCAGCCCGTACTGCAGGCCGTTGAGGAGCTGGATGAAAAAGGAGTAGACGTCCATCAGGATCCCGGCGCGGCAGCGCGGCGCCGCCAAACGGGCGACGCCGATGCGTGGCCCGGGCTGCGCGAACGCGCAACCCGGGCCGCGACGTCCCGCCTGGTCAGAGCTTGCAGCCGCGCGGCGGATCGGTGAGGTTCTTCACCGCGACGCCGACGACCTTGTTCTCCTTGCCTTCGACCTTGCGCAGGTAGATGTCGTGGATCGGATTGTGGCCCTTGCTGAGCGCCAGCGATCCGCGCGGGCTGTCGAGCTTGGCGCCTTCCATCGCCTTCACCATCTCGGCGCGCTTGGACACGTCGCCCTTCACCGCGTTCATCCCGACGATCAGCAGCTGCGCCGCGTCGTAGCCCTGGACCGCGTAGACGTCGGGCTCGATCTTGTACGCCTTCGTGTACGCGGCGCGGAACGCGTCGTTCTTGGGGTTCTTGAGGCCGTCGCCGTAGTGCAGCGTCGTCAGCAGCCCCTGCGCCGCCTCGCCCTGCGCCTCGAGCGTGCCGTCGGTGAGGAAGCCCGGGCCGACCAGCGGAATGGTCTTGGGCAGGCCGGCCGCCGCGTAGTCCTTGACGAACTTGACCGCGCCGCCGCCGGCGAAGAACACGTAGACGACGTCGGGCTTGAGCGCGGCGATCTCGGTCAGGTACGACTGGAACTCGACCTGCGGGAACGGCAGGAACAGCTCCTTCACCACCTTGCCGCCGCCCGCCTCGAACGCTTCCTTGAAACCGCCGACCGATTCCTTGCCGGCGGCGTAGTCCCAGGTCAGCGTGACCGCGGTCTTCTTCTTCTGCTCGGCCATCACCTTGCCCATCGCGATCCCGGGCTGCGAGTTCGAGAACGACGTGCGGAAGATGTTCGCGGCGCACAGCGGCCCCGTGATGTCGTCGGCGCCGGCGTTGGGAATGATCAGCAGCGTGTTGTTGTCGCGCGCGACCTTGGCCATCGCCAGCGCGACGCCCGAGTGCACGGTGCCGACCAGCACGTCGACCTGGTCGCGCTTGATCAGCTTGTTGGCGTTCTCGGGCGCCTTCGCCGGATCGGACTCGTCGTCGACGGTGAAGTAGTCGATGTCGCGGCCGGCGACCTTGCCGCCGTTTTCGGCGACGGCCAGCTTGAAGCCGTTGGTGATCGCATTGCCCAGCGCGGCGTAGGTGCCGGTGTACGGCAACATCAGCCCGACCTTGAGCTTGCCCTGCGCCAGCGCCGATCCTCCCGGCAGCAGCACACCGGCCGCGACCATCGCGGCCACCGCGCCCAGCCGGCGCAGCATGCTTCCCGATTTCCTCATGACCGACTCCTCCTGTGACCTTCTCCTGCCGTTCCGGAATGCGCGCCGCCAGCGGCGCGCTGTTGCTCCCAGTCGCTACGCCGCCCTGGCGCGCAGCTTGAAGCGCTGAATCTTACCCGTTGCCGTCTTCGGCAGCTCGTCGATGAACTCGATCCAGCGCGGATATTTGTACGGCGCGAGCTGCGACTTGACGTGCTGCCGGAGTTCCTCGGCCAGCGCCTCCGACGGCTGCCGGCCGCTTTTCAGCACGACGTACGCGACCGGCTTGATCAGTTCCTCCTCGTCCGCCTTGCCGATCACCGCCGCCTCCAGCACCGCGGGGTGCGTGATCAGCGCCGATTCGACCTCGATCGGCGACACGTAGATGCCGCTGACCTTCAGCATGTCGTCGGTGCGGCCGGCGTAGATGTAGCAGCCGTCGGTGTCGATCGAATACTTGTCGCCGCTGCGCGTCCACGGTCCCTGGAACGTGGCGCGGCTCTTCTCCCTGTTGTTCCAGTAAGCCATCGCCGCGGTCGGCCCGTTGACCTGCAGCTCGCCCACCTCGCCCGGCGCGACCGGCCGGCCGTTGTCGCCGACGATGCGCAGCTCGTAGCCCGGGACCGGGTGGCCGCTGCTGCCGTAGCGGACGCTCCCCGGGCGGTTGGACAGGAAAATGTGCAGCATCTCGGTCGAGCCCAGGCCGTCGAGGATCTCGACGCCGAAGTGCTCGGTCCAGCGCCGGCCGATGTCCGCCGGCAGCGCTTCGCCCGCCGACGTGCAGACGCGCACCGACAACGCGCCGCGCGGCGGGAGATCCGGGCTCGCGAGCAGCGCGGCGAACAGCGTCGGCACGCCGTAGAAGATCGTCGGCCGGTGCCTGAGCAGGCGCGCGAAGACCGCGGCCGGCGTGGGCCGCTCGGCCATCAGCACCGTCGTGGCGCCGACCGCCAGCGGGAACGTGAGGCCGTTGCCGAGGCCGTAGGCGAAAAAGAGCTTCGCCGCCGAGAACACGACGTCGTCCTCGCGGATGCCGAGCACCGGCCTGGCGTACAGCTCGGCGGTCGCGATCAGGCTCGACTGCGCGTGCACGGTGCCCTTCGGCGGCCCGGTCGAGCCGGACGAGTACAGCCAGAAGCAGGCGTCGTCGCAGGTCGTCGCCGCCGGCGGAAAGTCGGTCGCCGCCGCGGCCATCAACTCCGGCAGCGAGCGGTGCCCCGCGCCGATGTCGCCGGTCGCGCCGGCGACGATCACGTGCTTCAGGTCGGGCAGCGTGCCGAACAGCGGCGCGAACACCGGCAGCAGCGGCGCGGACACGACCAGCGCCACCGCGCGGCTGTCGCGCAGCATGTAGTCGTAGTCCCGGGTCGTCAGCAGCGTGTTGCCCGCGACCGGCACGATGCCGGCCCTGATCGCGCCCAGGAACGTCGCCGGGAAGTCGATGCTGTCCTGCACGCACAGCAGCACCCGCTGCTCGCGCTGCACGCCCAGCCCGGTCAGCACGTGGGCGCACCGGTTCACGCGCTCTGCCAATCCGGCGAAAGTGCAGCTTCCGCCGTCGTCGATGTACGCGATCTTGTCGGCGCGACCGGCCTTCAGGTTGCGGTCGACGAGATCCTGCGCCGCGTTGTACTCGCGCGGGATGTCGAGTCGCGGCGGGCTGGCGGGCTGGCCGGCCGTGCTTGGAAACGCCATGGTCTTGTCCTCCTGATCCCGGCTCGCGCTTGCGGCGGGCGTCTTCGCGTCCGGTACTTTAGATCATGCCCACAGCACTGTCGAGCGAAATAATACATGGGAGGGAACCGCTGAAGATCCGGCTGCCGTTTGGCTATGACGGTTCGCCCGGCCGGCGACCACGCGGATTGCTGCAGAGCAGCATGACGGGTGCCGGCACGCGCTTGACCGGCGCGATCGACATGCAATATAGTTCGCACCCTGAACCATTTTGCGAAATCGAGGGACGGCGTCGCATGGTCGTGCAGGCTCCGCGCGGAACACCGGTTCCCGCGCTCCCGGAACAGCAACGCGACGACGCCGACTTCCTCGCCGCGATGGGCCGGCGCGTGCGCGATGCGCGCGAGCGGCTCGGGATGGCGCGCAAGGGCCTGTCCGCCTGCGCCGGCATTTCCGAGCGCTATCTCGCACAGCTCGAGGCGGGCGAGGGCAACGCTTCGGTGCTGCTGCTGCGCAACGTCGCGCGCGCGCTCGGGCTGCCGCTGACCGACCTCGTCGACGGCACCGGGAAGCCGGTCGAACACCGACTGATCCGCCGCTTCCTCGAGCGCCTGCCCGAGCATCGGCTCGAGGACGTCGTGTTCCGGCTGATGCGCGAGTTCGGCACCGAGGAATCGACGCGCAAGAAGCGCATCGCGCTGGTCGGCCTGCGCGGCGCCGGCAAGACGACGCTGGGCCATGCGCTCGCCGACGAACTCGCGGTGCCGTTCGTCGAACTCGACCGCGAGATCGAGCGCGAAGCCGGGATCGGCCTGTCCGAGGTGTTCCTGCTGTACGGCCGGACGGGCTACCGCCGCATCGAGCGGCGCTGCCTCGAGCGAATGATCGACGCGCATCCCGAGATGGTGATGACCGTCGGCGGCGGCATCGTCTCCGAGCCCGACGCCTACAATCTGCTGCTGCTCAATTTCTTCACCGTGTGGATCAAGGCGTCCCCCGGCGAGCACATGGCGCGCGTCGTCGCGCAGGGCGATCTGCGGCCGATCGCGGGCAACGCCGAGGCGATGGCCGACCTCAACCGCATCCTCGACGCCCGGGAACCGCTGTACCGCAAGGCCGACGCCACGCTCGACACCTCGGACGAGCGCCCCGAACAGAGTCTTTCCAGGTTGCGCCGGGCCGTGCGGGTCTGGCGCGCATGACCGATCGAGAGGAGAACCCGATGTCGCAACCGGCCACAGCGCTTTCGCGCGAGTCCCCTGCCCGCGAGGCGTCCTTCGTTTCCTTCGACACGCACCCCGACCGCTACGCGCACTGGAAGCTCGCGTTCGACGGCCCCGTCGCCACGCTGACGCTGGACATCGACGAGGACCGAGGGCTCCGACCCGGATACAAGCTCAAGCTCAATTCCTACGACCTCGGCGTCGACATCGAGCTCGCCGACGCGCTGCAGCGGATCCGCTTCGAGCATCCCGAGGCGAGGACCGTCGTCGTCACCAGCGGCAGGGAGCGCATCTTCTGCTCCGGCGCCAACATCTTCATGCTCGGGCTGTCCAGCCACGCGTGGAAGGTCAACTTCTGCAAGTTCACCAACGAGACGCGCAACGGCATCGAGGACTCGAGCCGGCACTCGGGGCTCAAGTTCATCGCCGCCTGCAACGGCACCACCGCCGGCGGCGGCTACGAGCTCGCACTCGCCTGCGACGAGATCTTCCTGGTCGACGACCGCTCGTCGGCGGTGAGCCTGCCCGAGGTCCCGCTGCTCGGCGTGCTGCCGGGCACCGGCGGCCTCACGCGGGTGACCGACAAGCGCCGCGTGCGCCGCGACCACGCCGACATCTTCTGCACGCTGGTCGAAGGCGTGCGCGCCGCTCGCGCCAGGGAGTGGCGGCTGATCGACGGCTACGCCAAGCCGCAGCAGTTCGCCGACACGGTCAAGCAGCGCGCGCTCGAACTGGCGGCGACCAGCGACCGTCCGCACGGCGCGAGCGGCGTCGCGCTGACGCCGCTCGAACGCACGATCGACGACGCCGGCTACCACTATCGCCACGTCGACGTGCAGTTCGACCGCAAGGCGCGCAGCGCGACGATCGTCGTGTCCGCTCCCGCCGCCGGCGCGCCCGCGGATCTCGACGCGATCCGCGCGCAGGGCGCCGCCTGGTGGCCGCTGGCGATGGCGCGCGAGCTCGACGACGCCATCCTGCTGCTGCGCGGCAACGAGCTCGAGCTCGGCACCTGGATCCTGAAGACCGCCGGCGACGCGGCGGCGGTGCTCGCCGTCGACGCGACGCTGGAACGGTTCGCCTCCGACTGGTTCGTGCGCGAGACGACCGGCATGCTGCGGCGGACGCTGGCGCGGCTCGACGTGACCTCGCGCACGCTCTACGCGCTGATCGAGCCGGGGTCGTGCTTCGCCGGCACGCTGCTGGAACTGGCGCTGGCCGCCGACCGCAGCTACATGCTCGCGCTGCCCGACGGCAGGACCGACGACGGCAGGGACGCGCCGCGGATCGCGCTGTCTCAGCGCAACTTCGGCGCGTATCCGATGGTCAACGGCCTCGCACGCATCGACGCGCGCTTCTGCGGCGAAGCGGCGCCGATCGCCGGCGCGAAGGACGCCGCCGGCCGCCTGCTCGCCGCCGACGAAGCGATGTCCCTCGGCCTCGTCACCGCCGCGCCCGACGAGCTCGACTGGGCCGACGAAATCCGCCTCGCGCTGGAGGAGCGCGCGAGCCTGTCTCCCGACGCGCTGACCGGCATGGAAGCGAACCTGCGCTTCGGCGGCGTCGAGACCATGGAGACGCGCGTCTTCGCCCGGCTGTCGGCGTGGCAGAACTGGATCTTCATCCGGCCGAACGCGACCGGCGAGACCGGCGCGCTGAAGGTCTTCGGCACCGGAGCCCGCGCCAAATTCAACTGGGAACGCGTCTGACGCCGTCCCGTCACCCGATCACGACATCCACCGGAGCCCGCGATGGCCATCGACTACACCGAGAAGATCCCCAACAACGTTGACCTCGCCGGCAACAGGACGCTGCAGCGCGCGCTCGAGCACTGGCAGCCCGAGTTCCTGAACTGGTGGGCCGACATGGGTCCCGAGGGCACCGGCCAGGCCGACGTCTACCTGCGCACCGCGGTCAGCGTCGAGCCGAAGGGCTGGGCGCACTTCGACTACGTCAACATGCGCGACTACCGCTGGGGCATCTTCCTGACGCCGGCCGAAGCGGGGCGGCAGGTCAACTTCGGCGCGCACAAGGGCGAGCCGGCGTGGCAGGAAGTGCCCGGCGAGTACCGGTCGAACCTGCGCCGGCTGATCGTCACGCAGGGCGACACCGAGCCGGCGTCGGTCGAGCAGCAGCGCCATCTCGGGCTCACCTGCCCGTCGCTGTACGACCTGCGCAACCTGTTCCAGGTCAACGTCGAGGAAGGCCGCCACCTGTGGGCGATGGTCTACCTGCTGCACGCCTACTTCGGCCGCGACGGCCGCGAGGAGGCCGAGGCGCTGCTCGAGCGCCGCTCGGGCGACGCCGACAATCCGCGGATCCTCGGCGCCTTCAACGAGAAGACGCCGGACTGGCTGTCGTTCTTCATGTTCACGTTCTTCACCGACCGCGACGGCAAGTACCAGCTCTGCTCGCTGGCCGAATCGGGCTTCGATCCGCTGGCGCGCACCTGCCGGTTCATGCTGACCGAGGAGGCGCACCACATGTTCGTCGGCGAGAGCGGCATCGCGCGCGTCGTCCAGCGCTCCTGCGAGGCGATGCTGCAGCACCGGACCGACGATCCGGCCAGGATCCGCGCGCTGGGCGTCATCGACCTGCCGACGGTGCAGCGCTACCTCAATTTCCACTTCAGCGTGACCATGGACCTGTTCGGCGCCGACGTCTCGTCCAACGCGGCGACGTTCTATTCGACCGGGCTCAAGGGCCGCTACGACGAGACCAAACTCGCCGACGATCACCTGCTCGTCGGCGCCACGTACCCGGTGCTGGAAGTCCGCGACGGGAAGCTTGCAAGCGTCGAAGCGCCGGCGTTGAACGCGCTCAACGAAAAGCTGCGCGACGACTACATCAGGGACGCCGCCGCGGGCGTCGAACGCTGGAACAAGGTCATCGACAAGGCCGGCGTGCCGTTCCGGCTGAAGGTCCCGCACAAGGCGTTCAACCGCAAGATCGGCCCGTTGGCCGCCGCGCGCATCGACCCCGACGGCAACGTGGTGTCGGCCGCCGAATGGGCGGCCAGCGTCGACCGCTGGCTGCCCAGCGCCGAAGACCGCGCCTTCGTCGCCTCGCTGATGGGCCGCGTCGCCGAGCCGGGCAGGTTCGCCAACTGGATCGCCCCGCCCGCGCGTGGCATCAACAACCAGCCGGTGGACTTCGAGTACGTCCGTTTCAATTGAACGCGACGGGCGCGCAACGGCGCAGGGGACGCGAATGACCGCCACGGCACCGACGATCGAGGTGCTGCGCCAGCACCTGATCGACCCGGAGATCTGCATTCGCTGCAACACCTGCGAAGAGACCTGCCCGGTCGACGCCGTCACGCACGACTCGCGCAACTACGTCGTCGACGCGGCGAAGTGCAACTTCTGCAACGACTGCATCTCGCCCTGCCCGACCGGCGCCATCGACAACTGGCGGCAGGTCGACCGGGCCGCGCCGTACACACTCGCCGAGCAGCTGAGCTGGGACAGCCTGCCGGTGCAGCAGGCGCTCGCTGCCGGCACGTCGGCGGAGATGCCGACCGACGTCGCGCGGATCACCGCGGTCGCCACCGCCGGCCAGGGCGGCGACGTGATCCCGCCCTGGTCGGCCGCGCAGCCCTGCGTCAACCTGTACACGGTCGACCGGCCGGCGATCGCGACCGTCAGCGGCAACCGCCGCCTGACCGCCGACGGCGCGACCAGCGACATCCGCCACCTGGTGCTCGACTTCGGCGGCGCCGCGTTTCCGGTGCTCGAAGGCCAGACCATCGGCATCCTGCCGCCCGGCGTCGACGCCGGCGGCAAGCCGCACCGCCTGCGCCTCTACTCGGTCGCGAGCCCGCGCGACGGCGAGCGCCCGCGCTACAACAACCTGTCGCTGACGGTGAAGCGCGTCACCGCAGACCACGACGGCGCGCCGGTGGCAGGCGTCGCGTCGAACTACCTCTGCGACCTGAACAAGGGCGACGAGGTGCGCGTGGTCGGCCCCTACGGGACGACGTTCCTGATGCCGAACCATCCGGGGTCGAGCCTGCTGATGGTCTGCACCGGCACCGGGTCGGCGCCGATGCGCGCGATGACCGAGCGCCGGCGCCGGCGCGTGGCGCTGCGCGAAGGCGGGACGCTGATGCTGTTCTTCGGCGCGCGCTCGCCGGGCGAGCTGCCCTACTTCGGCCCGCTGCAGAAGCTGCCCGGCGAGTTCATCGACGTCAACTTCGCGTTTTCGCGCGTGCCCGGGGAGCGCAGGCAGTACGTGCAGGACCGGATTCGCGCGCGCGGCGACGACGTCGCCCGACTGCTGGGCGACGACAACTGCTACATTTACATCTGCGGCCTCAAGGGCATGGAAAAGGGCGTCGACGAAGCGTTCCGCGACGCCTGCCGCAACCACGGCAAGGACTGGGACGCCCTGCTGCCCGCACTTCGCGCGCAGGGGCGCTACCACGTCGAAACCTACTGATGAGCCCACGATGACCTTCGACTACAGCGTCGTCAAGTCGCTCCACGCCACCGCCGCCGCGCTGTCGATCGCGCTGTTCATCGCGCGCGGCGCCTGGATGCGGACCTCGCCGCAGATGCTGCAGCAGAAGTGGGTGCGTATCTCCCCGCACGTCGTCGACACGGTGCTGCTGCTCTCGGCGCTGTGGCTCGCGTCGCAGCAGGCCCCCGGCAGCCCGCACGGCTGGCTGGCGGCCAAGGTCGTCGGGCTCGTCGTCTACATCGTGCTGGGCACCGTCGCGCTGAAGCGCGGGCCGACGCCGGGAATCCGGACGGCGGCCTTCGTCGCCGCGCTGGCGACCTTCGGCTACCTCGTCACCGTCGCCGTGACCAAGTCGCCGCTCGGTTTCCTCGCGCGGCTCTGACCGCCGCACGATCGCCGGCCACGCGCTGCCCTCGACGATGACCTCGCCCTTTCCGCACGACGCCGCCGCCCCGAGCTTCGACGACCCGCTGGGCATGCTCAGCGCCTGTCACGGCCGCATCGAGCGCCAGCTCGCGACGCTGGCGAAGCTGCAGCGCCACCTGCCCGAGCACGGCTGCGACCACGACGCGCGCGTCGCGGCGCGCGGCATCCTCAGGTATTTCGACACCGCGGCGCCGAACCACCACGCCGACGAGGAGGAGAGCGTGTTTCCGCGGCTCGCGCGGGCGGGGCCCGGCGCCGTCGACGCGCTGATCGCAGATCTGGAGCGGGACCACGAGACGCTCGCCCGCAACTGGCGCCGGCTACGGCCGCTGCTGGCGGCGATCTGCGGCGGCCAGCGCGCAAACCTCTCGCCCGGTCAGGTCGCGACGGTGACCGCGGCCTACGCGGCGCACATCGCGAAGGAGGAGCGCGACGCCTTCCCGCTCGCCGCGCGAAGCTTCGACGCGGCGACGATCGCCGCCATCGGCAGGGAAATGGCGCTGCGCCGCGGCGTCGATCCCGCCCGCGCGCCGCGGCCGCAGGGATCCGACGCCGCTAGATGACGCGCGAGTACCGCGCGCGCTCCTGCGCCTCGCGCAGGTAGCGGTCGAACTGCATCGCGACGGTGCGCACCAGCAGCCGCCCGCGCGGCGTCACCTGGATGCCGGTCGCCGAGACCTCGGCGAGGCCGTCCGCGGCCAGCGGCGCGAGCGCCGCGAGGTCGGGCGCGAAGACCTCGGCGAAGCGGATGCCGTACTTCGCCTCGATCTCGCGAAAATCGAGATCGAAATTGCACATCAGCCTCTGGATCACGTCGCGGCGCAGCAGGTCGTCGGCGTTGAGCTCGATGCCGCGCAGCACCGGCAGCGTCTGCGCGTCCAGCCGCTCGTAGTACTCGTCGAGCGTGCGGACGTTCTGCACGTAGGAAGCTCCCACCTTGCCGATCGCCGAGATGCCGAACGCGAGCAGGTCGCAGTCGGGCTTGGTCGAGTACCCCTGGAAATTCCGGTGCAGCTTCCGCTGCGACTGGGCGATGGCGAGCTCGTCGGTCGGCTTGGCGAAGTGGTCCATGCCGATGTACGTGTAGCCGGCCGCGCCGAGCTTCTCGATTGCCAGCGCGAGGATGCCGAGCTTGGTCTCCGGCGCCGGCATGTCGGCCTCGCCGATGCGCCGCTGCGGCTTGAACAGGTGCGGGACGTGCGCGTAGCTGTAGAGCGCGATGCGGTCGGGCGACGCCTCGATCACCTTGTCGAGCGTGACCGAGTACCCGGCCACCGTCTGCCGGGGCAGCCCGTAGATCAGGTCGCAGTTGACCGAGACGAAACCGCTGGCGCGCGCCGAGTCGATGACCGTGCGCGTCTCCTCCTCGGTCTGGATGCGGTTGATCGCCTTCTGCACGTCGGGATCGAAGTCCTGGACGCCGACCGAGATGCGATTGAAGCCGAGCTGGCCCAGGAAAGCGACGGTCTCGGCGTCGACCTTGCGCGGATCGACCTCGATCGAGATCTCGGCGTCGGGCGCGACGTTGAACGCGCCGCGCAGCATCCCCATCAGCGTCGTCATCTCGTCGCGGGCGAGGAACGTCGGCGTGCCGCCGCCCCAGTGCAGCTGCTCGACGGCGGGGCTGCCCTCGATCATGCCGCCGACGATGCCGATCTCGCGGCCGACGTACCTGATGTACTTGGCGCTGCGGCCGTGGTCCTTGGTGATGACCTTGTTGCACGCGCAGTAATAGCAGATGGTGTTGCAGAAAGGCACGTGCACGTACAGCGACAGCGGCTGCGGGCGGACCGCGTGCGCCTCGTTGCGCGCGTGCAGCGCGTTGACGTAGTGCTCGGCCTTGAAGCCGTCGTGAAAACGGTCGGCGGTCGGGTACGAGGTGTAGCGGGGACCGAACAGGTCGTATTTCTTCACCAGCGCGGTGTCGAGTACGAGGTCGGCGGCAGCGAGGGTCGTGGTCATCGGGTAGGGGGCGAAGGCGCGCGGACGGCGCGGGCGGGCAACGGATTGTTACCGCTCACGTTACAGGCGAGCTTGACCGAAATCAACCCGCCCGGCGAATCGGAAATCCGATCATACCGTGAGACAGGCGCGCACGCCGTCGCGTTCCATGTCGGCGCCGTTGCCGGCCTTGATGACCTCGCCGCGGGAAAGGACGACGTAGCGGTCGGCCAGCGAACGCGCGAAGTCGTAGTACTGCTCGACCAGCAGGATCGCCATCTCGCCCTCGCCGGCCAGCCGCCGGATCGCGCGTTCGATGTCCTTGATGATCGACGGCTGGATGCCTTCGGTCGGCTCGTCGAGGACGAGGAGCTTCGGCCCCATCGCCAGCGCGCGGCCGATCGCCAGCTGCTGCTGCTGGCCGCCGGAGAGATCGCCGCCGCGTCGCTGCATCATGTCGGCGAGCACCGGGAACATCTCGAAGATCCGCGGCGGGATCGGCGTGCCCTTGGCCCGGGTCGCGAGGCCGAGGCGCAGGTTCTCCTCGACGGTGAGCCGCGGAAAGATTTCCCTTCCCTGCGGCACGTAGCCCAGACCCAGCCGCGCGCGCTGGTACGGCGCCAGCCGCGTCACGTCGGCGCCGTCGAAGCCGATCGAACCGGAGCGCGCCGGCAGCAGCCCGGCGATGCACTTCAGCAGCGTCGTCTTGCCGACGCCGTTGCGGCCGAGGATCGCGGTGACCGCGCCCGACGGCGCCTCGAACGCGACGTCGCGCAGCGTGTGGCTGCCGCCGTAGAACTGGTTGAGCCCGGTGACGGTCAACACGTCTAGCGCCCGAGGTAGACTTCGATCACGCGCGGGTCGGCCTGCACGGCGTCCATCGACCCTTCGGCCAGCACGCTGCCCTCGTGCAGCACGGTGACCGTGCGCGCGATCCTGGCGATGAAGTCCATGTCGTGCTCGACGACGACCACCGAGTGGCGGCCGGCAAGCGACTGGCAGAGCTCGGCGGTCCGCATCGTCTCCTCGTCGGTCATCCCGGCCACCGGCTCGTCGAGCAGCAGCAGCCGCGGCTCCTGCATCAGGAGCATCCCGATCTCCAGCCACTGCTTCTGCCCGTGCGAGAGCAGACCTGCCGGACGGTGGACCTCGTCGCGCAGCTGGATGAGCTCGAGCGTCTCGCCGATGCGCGCGAGTTCGGCGCCCGACAGCCGCGCGCGCGCGGCGACGCGCACCCGCTTGTCGGCCTTCATCGCGAGCTCCAGGTTCTCGAACACCGTGTGCTGCTCGAAGACCGTCGGCTTCTGGAACTTGCGGCCGATGCCGGCGTGCGCGATCTGGGCTTCGGTGAGCTGAGTGAGGTCGATCGCCTGGCCGAAGAACGCGCTGCCCGCGTCGGGGCGCGTCTTGCCGGTGATCACGTCCATCATCGTCGTCTTGCCGGCGCCGTTGGGGCCGATGATGCAGCGCAGCTCGCCGTCGTCGATGGTGAGCGAGAGGTCGTTGAGCGCCTTGAAGCCGTCGAAGCTCACCGAGATGCCCTCGAGGTAGAGGATCGGCCCGTGCGTGGTGTCGACGTCGTGGCCGGCGACGCGCATGCCGGCGCCGGCCAGCGCGCCCGACGGGCCGGCATCGACGCCGTGGACGGCGGTCGTGGTCATCGCATGCCCCCCCCCGCGCTTGCGGCTGGCCCGGCGGCGCTCATGGCCGCCGCCATCCGCCGCGACGCAGCAGCCCGATCACGCCCTGCGGCAGGAACAGCGTGACCAGGATGAACAGCAGACCGAGGAAGAACAGCCAGAACTCGGGAAAGGCGACGGTGAACCAGCTCTTGGCGCCGTTGACGATGAACGCGCCGAGGATGGGGCCGACGAGCGTGCCGCGGCCGCCCACCGCGGTCCAGATCGCGATCTCGATCGAATTCGCCGGCGACATCTCGCCCGGGTTGATGATGCCGACCTGCGGCACGTACAGCGCGCCGGCGATCCCGCACAGCACCGCCGACAGCGTCCAGATGAAGAGCTTGTAGTGCAAAGGGTTGTAGCCGCAGAACATCACGCGGCTCTCGGCGTCGCGGATCGCCGTCAGCACGCGGCCCAGCCGCGACGTGACGATGGCGCGCCCGAGCAGGAAGGCGGCGAGCAGCAGCGCGCCGGTGGCGACGAACAGCGCCATCCGCGTGGTCGGCGTGGCGATCGGATAGCCGAGGATCCGCTTGAAGTCGGTGAAGCCGTTGTTGCCGCCGAACCCGGTGTCGTTGCGGAAGAACAGCAGCATGAACGCGTAGGACAGCGCCTGCGTGATGATCGAGAAGTACACGCCCTTGATCCGCGACCGGAACGCGAAATAGCCGAACACCAGCGCCAGCAGGCCGGGCACCGCGACGACGAGCAGCAGCGCATACGCGAAATGGTCGGTGAAGCTCCAGTACCAGGGGTAGGCCTTCCAGTCGAGGAAAACCATGAAGTCGGGCAGTTGGCTGTGATAGACGCCCTCGGTGCCGATCGAGCGCATCAGGTACATCCCCATCATGTAGCCGCCGAGCGCGAAGAACAGCCCGTGGCCGAGCGAGAGGATGCCGGTGTAGCCCCAGATCAGGTCCATCGCCAGCGCGACGATCGCGTAGCACATGATCTTGGCGGCGAGCGTGACGAAGTAGTCCGACAGGTGAAACGCATGGCCTTCCGGCACCAACAGGTTCAGCGCCGGCACCAGGACGAACAGCAGGTAGGCGACGAACGTGACCGTCGCCCAGCCGCCGCGCGTGAGCACCGGATGCGGCGGCGCGGCCAGCGGCGTGCGCAGTTGCGGCGGGGGCATCGGGTTCATCGTCGGATCGTCCCTGGCGCGAGCGTCAGCCGTCCGCCATCCGGCCCTTCAGCGCGAACAGCCCCTGCGGGCGTTTCTGGATGAAGACGATGATGAACACCAGCACGGCGATCTTGGCCAGCACCGCGCCCGACCAGGCTTCGAGGAACTTGTTGACGATGCCCAGGCCCATCGCCGCGTAGACGGTGCCGGCGAGCTGGCCGACGCCGCCCAGCACGACGACCATGAACGAGTCGACGATGTAGCTCTGTCCGAGGTCGGGGCCGACGTTGCCGATCTGCGACAGCGCGCAGCCGGCGAGTCCCGCGATGCCGGAACCGAGGCCGAAGGCGTAGGTGTCGACGCGGCCGGTCGGCACGCCGAGACAGCTCGCCATCGGCCGGTTCTGCGTGACGCCGCGCACGAACAGGCCCAGCCGCGTGCGGGTGAGCAGCGCGGCGATCGACACCACCACCGCGGCGGCGAAGCCGATGATGACGATGCGGTTCCAGGGCAGCACCAGGTTGGAGAAGAGGTGGATGCCGCCCGACATCCACGCCGGATTCTCGACCTGCACGTTCTGCGCGCCGAACAGCGTGCGCATCGACTGGATCAGGATCAGGCTGATGCCCCAGGTCGCCAGCAGCGTCTCGAGCGGGCGGCCGTAGAGAAAGCGGATGACGCTGCGCTCCAGCGCCATGCCGACCAGCGCCGCCGCGGCGAACGCGGCCGGGACCGCGGCGACCAGGTACCAGTCGAAGGCTCCCGGCAGCTGGCTGCGGAACAGGTTCTGCACCACGTAGGTGGCGTAGGCGCCGATCATCATCAGCTCGCCGTGCGCCATGTTGATCACGCCCATCAGGCCGTAGGTGATCGCGAGCCCGAGCGCGGCGAGCAGCAGCACGCTGCCCAGGCTCACGCCGCTGAAGATGCGCCCGACCATCTCGCCGGTCGCGAGGCGGCCCTCGATCGCGCGCAGCGACAGCTCGGCCTCGGCCCGCAGGTCGCTGTCGGGCTCGGCGAACTCGGCGCCCTTCTTCTCCACCAGCGGCAGCAGCAGCATCCGCGTGTTGGCGTCGCGGCTGTCGGCCAGCGCGCGGATCGCCGCGATGCGCTTCGCCCGGTCGGGGCTGCCGAGCTGGACCGTGGCGCGCGTGAGCGTCAGCAGCGCCTTGATCGCGGGATCCTGCTCGCCGGCCAGTGCGCGCTCGATCGCGGGCAGCATTTCCTCGTCGGCGCCGCTCTGCAGCGCCTGCGCCGCGGCGAGCCGCGTCGCCCGGTCGGGCGAGGCGAGCTTCAGCGCGGCGATCGCCGCCGCCAGCTCGCGCCGCACCCGGTTGTTCGGCACGACGTCGTCGCGCGACGGCGGCAGCGGAACCACCGCCTCGCCGGTGACGGCGTCGGTCGCCCTGCCGTTCCTGACCCGCAGCACGGTGTCGCCCGCGGTCTGCACTTCGCCGTCCTGCAGCGCCTGCAGCAGGTCGAGCGCGGCTTCGCTGCCGGTCGCGGCCAGTGCGCCGATCGCGCTGACCCTGGCGTCGTTTTCGCCGAGCGCGAGATCGCTGACCAGAGCGGAAGGCAGCTTCGGCGCCGGGCACGCGACGCCGGGCGCCAGCGCGGCCGCCAGCGCAACGGCGGCGATGGTCAGCGTGCGGCGGACGGTGGCGGCAAGAGTGGGCATGGTCGGCATGGAATCCGGGGGGAATCGAAGACGGCGCGGGCGGCAACCAGTGATCGGGAGCTGCCGCCCGCGGCGCGCTGCAAGCGCGGAACCCGCGCTACTTCTTCTCGGGCTCGTCCTTCTTCTTGTCGTTGCCTTCGATGTACTGGCTCCACGGCTGCGCCCGGACCGGACCCTTGGTCTTCCAGACGACGTTGAACTGGCCGTTCGCCTGCACCTCGCCGATGAACACCGGCTTCCACAGATGGTGGTTCTTCTCGTCCATCTTGATCTCGAAGCCGTCCGGCGCATTGAACTTCTGGCCGGCCATCGCCACGATCACCTTGTCGACGTCGGTGGACTTGGCCTTCTCGACCGCCTGCTTCCACATGTGGATGCCCACGTAGGCGGCTTCCATCGGGTCGTTGGTCAGCGGCTTGTCGGCGCCCGGCAGCTTCTTCGCCTTGGCGTAGTCGGCCCACTGCTTCTTGAACGCGTCGTTGGCCGGATTCTTCAGCGACATGAAGTAGTTCCACGCCGCCAGATGCCCGACCAGCGGCTTGGTGTCGACGCCGCGCAGTTCCTCCTCGCCCACCGAGAAGGCGACGACCGGGACGTCGGTGGCCTTCAGGCCCTGGTTGCCGAGTTCCTTGTAGAACGGCACGTTGGAGTCGCCGTTGATCGTCGAGACGACCGCGGTCTTGCCTCCGGCGGCGAACTTCTTGATGTCGGCGACGATCGTCTGGTAGTCGGCGTGGCCGAAAGGCGTGTACTTCTCGTCGATGTCCTTGTCGGCGACGCCTTTCGACTTCAGGAACGCGCGCAGGATCTTGTTGGTCGTGCGCGGATAGACGTAATCGGTGCCGAGCAGCACCCAGCGCTTGGCGCCGCCGCCTTCCTTGCTCATCAGGTACTCGACCGCCGGGATCGCCTGCTGGTTGGGCGCCGCACCCGTGTAGAACACGTTCTTCGAAAGTTCCTCGCCCTCGTACTGGACGGGGTAGAACAGCAGGCCGTTCAGTTCCTCGAACACCGGCAGCACCGACTTGCGCGACACCGACGTCCAGCAGCCGAACACGACGGCGACCTTGTCCTGCGTCAGCAGCTGGCGCGCCTTCTCGGCGAACAGCGGCCAGTTCGAGGCCGGGTCGACGACCACCGGCTCGAGCTTCTTGCCGAGCACGCCGCCCTTGGCGTTGATCTCGTCGATCGCCATCAGCGTGACGTCCTTCAGCACGGTCTCGCTGATCGCCATGGTTCCCGAGAGCGAGTGCAGCACGCCGACCTTGATGGTGTCGGCGGCATGCACCGGCACGGTGGCGGTCAATCCGGCGGCGGCGAGCGCCGCGCTCAGCGCCAGCCGTTTCAGAACAATGCGTCGTTGCATGGAAAGTCCCCTGTCGAAAAATGGAAGCTGCCGTTGCCAGCGGGGGCTCCGCGGCGCGTCGCGCGCGCCGCATTGCCTCGCAGCTTGCATCGCACGATCCGTGCCACGGGACGGGATGAGACAGCCAACACGCTGTTCTTGATAGGGAAACGCTGAGTCCGGTGGATGCAGCGGCGGACGAGGCGGAGGACAGCCGCGCGTGCCGCACCTCCAATCTGGTGCGCGGGCGCCGGGCAACGCACCGAATTGGACTGCGCGGCAGACGCGCGAGGTCGCGCGGATTTTGCCGGCATCCGGGCGCGGCCTGCGATCGGCCGTGGACGCCCGTCCCGGGCTTCGCGTTTCCGCGGTGGGGCTGCGGCCGACGCTGGTGGACGCGAAGCCCGGGTTACGGAGCCGCGGGTGAGCCGACCATGCCGCGCTCGACGACGAAGCGCACGACGGTATCGAGGCCCTGCCCGGTCTTGAGGTTGGTGAACACGAACGGACGCTCGCCGCGCATCTTCCGCGCGTCGCGGTCCATCACCTCGAGCGAGGCGCCGACCATCGGCGCCAGGTCGATCTTGTTGATGACGAGCAGGTCCGAGCGCGTGATGCCCGGCCCGCCCTTGCGCGGAATCTTGTCGCCGGCGGCGACGTCGATCACGTACAGCGTGAGGTCGGACAGCTCGGGCGAAAACGTCGCGGCGAGGTTGTCGCCGCCGCTTTCGATGAACACGATGTCGAGGTCGCCGAAGCGCTGCGCGAGACGGTCGACCGCCTCGAGGTTGATCGACGCGTCCTCGCGGATCGCCGTGTGCGGGCAGCCGCCCGTTTCGACGCCGAGGATGCGGTCCGGCGACAGCGCCTCGCTGCGCACCAGGAACTGCGCGTCCTCTTCGGTGTAGATGTCGTTGGTCACGACCGCGAGTTGAAAGCGGTCGCGCAGCGCGAGGCACAGCGCCAGCGTCAGCGCCGTCTTGCCCGAGCCGACGGGGCCGCCGATGCCGACGCGCAGGGGTTGCGAAGAAGTCATGGTCGTGTTCCCGTAACATCGATCGTTGAATTCATGCCGTCGCGGCCGCCGGTCCGCGCTCGCATCGCTGCCGCGCCGTGGCCCGGGTTCCGCGCCCTCGGTTCACGACCGGAACAGCCGCGTGTACTGCGTTTCGTGCCGCGCGCAGGCGAGCGCGAACCCGGGGGCGAACGTCGCGATGTCGTCGTCGGCCAGCGCCGCGGCGGCGGCGACCGCCTGCGGCAGCGACGCGCCGAGCGCCATCAGCATCCGCTGCCCGGCGACCTGCCCGAGCGGGACCAGCTTGACCGCCGCCAGCACCTGGTTCTCGAGCCAGGCCCAGACGTAGCCGGCCAGCGCCGCCGACGCGGGCAGCGCGAAGCCGCGGGCAGCGAGCGCGAAGGCCGCGGGCAGCGTCACCGGCGCCAGCGCGGGCAGCGCGTCGCGGGCCGGCGCATCGAGCAGCCCGAGATCGAGCGCGAGCCGCGCCAGCGACGAGCCCATCTGCTCGGTCTCGGCGCGCAACTCGGCGGTCTCGCGCGACGCGCGGAACCAGGCGTTCCAGTGCGCGAACGCATTCCAGTCCCGACCCGCGGCACGCAGCAGCCGCCACGCGAGCGCCGCTTCGCCGCGGGCGACGACGAGCTCGAGGACGTCGCCGATCCAGGCCTGCGCGCTCGCGGCGTCGTGCACGACGCCGTCCTCGACCGCGCGCTCCAGCCCCTGCGAATAGCTGTACGCGCCGATCGGGAGGATCGGGCTCGCGAGCTGGAGCAGCCGCACCAGCGGCAGCATCGCCAGTTCGCCGACGCCGGCCGTGGCGCCGTCGCCGCGCTGCGCGTCAGCCGCCATGCCGGCCGCGGGCGATGAAGTCGTGGATGAGGCCGCGCGGCTTCTCGTCGCCCGCGTGCGCATGGCGCCCGGCGCCGTAGGCTCCGGCTTCCGGCTCGAACGGCGCGCGCAGCGGCGTCACGGCGGCGCCCAGCCCGCGCAGCATTCCGGTCAGCACCTCGTCCGCCGCGATCCGCAGCCAGCCGTCGCCGACCTCCACCGGCGTGTGGCGATTGCCCAGGTGATAGGCGGCGCGCGCCTGCATCGCCGGATCGGAAGAGCGGACCTCGACCAGATCCTCGTCGGCGGCGACGACGCGCACCACGCGACCGTCGTCGGCCCGCAGGAACTCGCCGCCGCGAAGCACCGTCCCGCGCTCGAGGAAGAGGCCGATTTCCTCGCCGTCCGCCACCGTCGTGCGCAGCCGGCTCTTCTGCCGCTGCTCGAACGGGAGTGCCAGCTCGGCGTCGAACGCGGTCTGCGGGGGGATGCGCTGGCGGGCGATCAGCATGGCGGGGCATTTTCGCACGGGTTGGGCTCGGCCCCGGCGCGGGCTGCACGCCGGGGCGAAACTCACCGCGGGCGTCGGGCCTTGGGGTCGCCGCGCGGGGCCGGGAGCGCGCCGACCGGATGCGGCAGTCGCCACGGCACCGAAGCGAATTTCTCCACCATGAACTCGATGACCGCGTCGATCCTGGGCGGACGGCGCCGCGCGGGCGTGTACACCGCGTGCAGCGGCAGCGGCTCGGGCTGGTGGACGTCGAGGAGGACGGGCACCAGCCGGCCGCTGCGGATCGCCGGCCCGACGATGAGGTCGGACAGGCGGATGATGCCCAGACCCAGCAGCGCGATCTCGTACGCGGTCTCGGCGTTGTTGACGGTGATGCTGCCCTTGACCGGAACCATGCGCACGCCGCCGACGCCGCGAAACGGCCACTCGTCCTGCCCGGCGAGGCCGGGGAGCGTGAGGCAGTTGTGGCGGGCGAGGTCCTCCGGCTTCGTCGGTACGCCGTGCCTTTCGAGATAGGCGGGCGCGGCGGAGATCACGCGCTCGAGATCGCCGACGCGGCGTGCAGCGAGGTTGACGTCGCCCAGCGGTCCGATGCGGATCGCGAGATCGATCCCCGCTTCGATCTGGGCGACGGGGTACTCGGTGATGACGAGATCGAGCGTGATCTCCGGAAACCGCGCCGTGAACTCGGGCAGCGCCGGCACCAGCGCGTAGGTGGCGAACGCCGTGCCGACGCTGATGCGCACGCGGCCGCGCGGCTCGCCGCCCAGACGCATCACGTCGGATTCCGCGTCCTCGATGTCGCCGACGATGCGCTGCACACGCTCGAAATAGAGCTCGCCTTCGGCGGTCAGCGCCAGGTGGCGCGTCGAGCGCTGCAGCAGGCGCACCCCCAGCCTGCGCTCGAGCCGCGTGACGAGCTTCGACACGGCTGACGGCGTGACGCCGAGATCGCGCGCCGCCGGCGTGAACCCGTTGCACTCCACGGCGCGCACGAACGCGAGCATGGCGAGACTCGATTCCATGATTCTCCTCGGGCGGGCGCAATTGATGCCATATTGGCATAAATGTTTTGCCGACGGCGTGGATTGTGCAACATTTCACATGCAGTTATCGTGGCGGCTCCGGTTCGGTACCGGCACTTCCCAGGAGCACAGCATGGCCCGTTTCGATCCCGACACCTATCCCGACCGCCTGGCTTTCGAGGCGAACGCCCGCCGGATCCGCTCGGAGGAACTGGCGCGGATCTTCGCCGCCGCCGCCGGCTGGCTGCAGCGCCGGGCGCAGCGACTTGCGCGGCACGCCGCGCCGGCGCGCGGCGGCAGCGCGGCGCGCTCGCCGTCGGAATCGCCGGTCTAGAACAGGAAGTACCGCTGCGCCATCGGCAGCGTAACCGCCGGTTCGCAGGTCAGCAGTTCGCCGTCGGCGCGCACTTCGTAGGTTTCCGGGTCGACGTCGATCCTCGGCAGCGCGTCGTTGTTCTTCATGTCGCGCTTGCCGATGCGGCGCGTGTTCTCGACGGCGACCAGCGGCCTGGCGAGGCCGAGCGCCTGCACCGCCGGATTCTTCAGCGCCGCCTTGGACACGAAGCTGACCGACGTCGACAGCGCCTTGCCGAACGCGCCGAACATCGGCCGGTAGTGCACCGGTTGCGGCGTCGGGATCGACGCGTTGGGGTCGCCCATCGCCGCCGCGGCGATCATCCCGCCCTTGAGGATCAGCGCCGGCTTGACGCCGAAGAACGCCGGCTTCCACAGCACCAGGTCGGCGAGCTTGCCGGGCTCGACCGAGCCGACGACGTGCCCGATGCCGTGCGCGATCGCCGGATTGATCGTGTACTTGGCGATGTAGCGCTTGACGCGATGGTTGTCGTGCGCGGCCGGGTCGGGGCCGAGCTTGCCGCGCTGCGTCTTCATCTTGTGCGCGGTCTGCCAGGTGCGGATGATCACCTCGCCGACGCGGCCCATCGCCTGCGAATCCGACGACAGCATCGAGAACGCGCCCAGATCGTGCAGCACGTCCTCGGCGGCGATCGTCTCGCGGCGGATGCGCGACTCGGCGAAGGCGATGTCCTCGGCGATTCCCGGGTCGAGGTGGTGGCAGACCATCAGCATGTCCAGATGCTCGTCGATGGTGTTGACCGTGTACGGCCGCGTCGGGTTGGTCGACGACGGCAGCACGTTCGGCTCGCCGCAGGCGCGGATGATGTCCGGCGCGTGGCCGCCGCCGGCACCCTCGGTGTGGTAGGTGTGGATGGTGCGGCCGCCGATGGCACGGATCGTCGCCTCGACGAAGCCCGACTCGTTCAGCGTGTCGGTGTGGATCGCGACCTGCACGTCCAATCGGTCGGCGACCTTCAGCGCCGCGTCGATCGCCGCGGGGGTGGTGCCCCAGTCCTCGTGCAGCTTGAGCCCGATCGCGCCCGCGCGCACCTGTTCGGTCAGCGGCGGCGCGAGGCTCGCGTTGCCCTTGCCGAGAAAGCCCAGGTTCATCGGGAACGCTTCCGCCGCTTCCAGCATCCGGTGGATGTGCCAGGGCCCGGGAGTGCAGGTCGTCGCGAACGTGCCCGTCGCCGGGCCGGTGCCGCCGCCGATCATCGTCGTGACGCCCGACATCAGCGCCTCGTCGATCTGCTGCGGGCAGATGAAGTGGACGTGCGAGTCGACGCCGCCGGCGGTGACGATCATGCCTTCGCCGGCGATGATCTCGGTGCCCGCGCCGATGACGATGTCGACCCCCGGCTGGATGTCGGGGTTGCCGGCCTTGCCGAGCTTCGCGATCCGGCCGTTCTTGATCGCAAGGTCGCACTTGACGATCCCCCACCAGTCGACGACCAGCGCGTTGGTGATCACCGTGTCGGCGCAGTCCTTCGAGACGCGCTGGCTCTGCCCCATGCCGTCGCGGATCACCTTGCCGCCGCCGAACTTCACTTCCTCGCCGTAGACGGTGAGATCCTTCTCGACCTCGACGACGAGATCGGTATCGGCGAGGCGGACGCGGTCGCCGACCGTCGGCCCGAACATTTCGGCGTAAGCCACCCGGGAGATCTTCATCGCTTTGCCTTCCTGGTCGTCGCCGCTGCGCTGCGACCCGCCTTCGCCGCCGGCTTGGTCCTGGTGCGCGCCGCGCCTGCCGCAGCGACGCCGCGCCCGGCGTCGAGCGGACCCATCACCGCGCCGGTGAAGCCGTAGACGACGCGGTCGCCGCCGAGTGCCACGAGTTCGACGGTGCGCGTCTGACCCGGCTCGAAGCGCACCGCGGTGCCCGCGGCGATGTTGAGGCGGAATCCGCGCGCCGCGGCGCGATCGAACGCGAGCGCCGCGTTGGTCTCCGCGAAGTGGTAATGCGATCCGACCTGGATCGGCCGGTCGCCGCTGTTCGCGATCGTCAGCGTCAGCGTCGCGCGGCCGGCGTTGAGTTCGACGTCGCCGCCCTGCGGGAAGATCTCGCCCGGAATCATGGGATCGGGTGGTGCACGGTGACGAGCTTGCTGCCGTCGGGAAAGGTCGCCTCGACCTGGATGTCGGGGATCATCTCGGGGATGCCGTCCATCACCTGTTCGCGCGTGAGCAGCGTCGCGCCGCTGCCCATCAGTTCGGCGACCGACCTGCCGTCGCGCGCACCCTCCATGATCGCCGCGCTGATGTACGCGACGGCCTCGGGATAGTTGAGCCTGACGCCGCGGGCGAGGCGCCGCTCGGCCAGCAGCGCCGCGGTGAAGAGCAGCAGCTTGTCGCGTTCTCGGGGTGTGAGTTCCACGTGGGTTCCGCAGGGTCAGGTTTCGATGGAGCTTCAGGTGTTCCAGATGCGCGGCGGCACCGCGGCGCGGCCGCAGAGCGCCGGCCGCACGACCGCCCACAGCGCCGCGAACCACTGCCGCGCCGCCTCGGGCGAGGTGCCGCGGCAGCGCGCGACCAGCACGCCGGGCAGCCGCGTCACCGCAGCCTCGGTCGCTTCGGCGTCGATCGGCGCGACGCGCCGGCAGACCGCGAGGACTTCGTCGGCGATGACGGGCGCCGCGACCACGAATGTGCCAAACATCGGGCAAGCATTCAAGCCCGCTTTCGATGCCGCGACCGCCCCGCCGCCTTCGATCACCGTCCGTTCAACCCAGACCAGCGCGCCGTCGCGCCGCAATTCGAAGCGCTGCCGATAGCTGCCCTGCAGGAAACGCTCGCCCGACGCCGCGCGGCCGAGGCAGACGACGTCCCAGCCGATGAAGACCGCGTCGCCCTCCAGCGTCACCACGGTCGCCGTCCGGGCGACCGCCCGGTCGAACACGATCGCTTCCTGCGGCAGCCACTCGAGCGCGGCGCCGGCGCCGACGCGCGCATCGAGCGTCTGGCAGGCGGCGGCGCCGGTCGAGCGATACCACTTGGCCGCACCGGGCGTCGTCAGCTGCGCGTGCGCGCCGGCGCCGACGTCGAGCGCGAGGGCAAGCCGGTCGCCGCCGGCGATGCCTCCCGGCGGGTGGAGGACGATCGCCTGGCACACGCCCGGGCCTTCCGGATGCAGCGTCTTCTGCACCGCCAGCGGCCCGCGGTGCATCCGGCGGGCGAGCAGCGAGCGATCGAGGCGGCGCTCGAAGCCGAGTTCCAGCCGCGCGTCCCAGCCGCGAAACGCGGGTTCGGCGGCGGTTGCCCCGGAGCGGTCCGCCGCGGCGGGAATCGCCATCGCCTCCACGCCGTCCCGCCCCTACTTCTTCAGCGCCAGCGCGCGCGCGTAGACGAGGTCG
>CAIWHR010000249.1 GCA_903912485.1 uncultured beta proteobacterium
CGATTTCCCGACCGCGGGGATCATCTACGGGCTCGACGGCGTCCGCGAGGGCTACCGCACCGGCCGCGGCCGCGTGGTCATCCGCGCACGCACGCACATCGAGGACATCGGCAAGGGCGAGCGCCAGGCGATCATCGTCGACGAGATCCCCTACCAGGTCAACAAGGCCAACCTGCTGATCCGGATCGGCGAACTCGTCCGCGACAAGAAGCTCGAAGGCATCTCCGACCTGCGCGACGAGTCCGACAAGTCCGGGATGCGCGTGGTGATCGAATTGAAGCGCGGCGAGATCCCCGAGATCGTCGTCAACAACCTGTACAAGCTGACGCAGCTGCAGGACAGCTTCGGCATGAACATGGTGGCGCTGGTCGACAACCAGCCGCGCCTGCTCAACCTCAAGCAGTTCCTCGAGTACTTCCTGCTGCACCGGCGCGAGGTCGTCGTCCGCCGCACGCGCTTCGAGCTGCGCAAGGCCCGCGAGCGCGGCCACATCCTCGAAGGCCTCGCCGTCGCGCTGTCGAACGTCGACGAGATCATCGCGCTGATCAAGGCCGCGCCGACGCCGGCGGAGGCGAAGGCCGCGCTGATGCGCCGGCTGTGGCGCTCCAGCCTGGTCGAAGACATGCTCGCCCGCGCCGCCGCCGACGCGGCCCGGCCGGACGGGCTGGCGATCGAGTTCGGGTGGCAGGCCGACGGCGCCGCGGCGGGCGAGTTGGGGGGCTACCGGCTCTCCGACGCGCAGGCGCAGGCGATCCTCGAACTGCGGCTGCAGCGGCTGACGGGGCTCGAGCAGGACAAGATCTTCGGCGAGTACCGCGACGTGATGGCGCAGATCGTCGACCTGCTCGACATCCTCGCCAAGCCGGAGCGCGTCACCGCGATCATCGTCGCCGAGCTCACCGGCATCCGCGACCAGTTCGGCGACGGCCGCCGCTCGGAGATCGTCGCGCAGGGCGTCAACCCTTCGCTGGAGGACCTGATCGCGCCGGCCGAGATGGTGGTCACGCTGTCGCACGGCGGCTACATGAAGGCGCAGGCGGTGGCCGAGTACCGCGCGCAAAAGCGCGGCGGACGCGGCCGGCAGGCGACGGCGACCAAGGAGGACGACTTCATCCTCTGCTTCTCCAACCGCGGCCGCGTCTACTGGCTCAAGGTCTACAACGTGCCGCAGGGCACGCACGCGGCGCGCGGCAAGCCGATCGTCAACCTGGTGCCGCTCGAGGACAACGAGAAGATCACCGCCATCCTGCCGGTCAAGGAGTTCACCGACACGCAGTTCGTGTTCATGGCCACCGGCATGGGCACGGTCAAGAAGACGCCGCTGTCGGAGTTCTCGCGCCCGCGGCCGTCCGGCATCATCGCCGTCGACCTGTCCGAGGGCGACCAGCTGATCGGCGTGGCGCTGACCGACGGCAAGCACGACGTGATGCTGTTCAGCTCCGGCGGCAAGGCGGTGCGCTTCGACGAGAACGACGTCCGGCCGATGGGCCGCGGCGCGCACGGTGTGCGCGGGATGATGCTCGACGACAGGCAGCGGGTGATCTCGATGCTGGTCGCCGAGGACGAGGAGCAGTCGGTGCTGACGGCGACCGAGAACGGCTACGGCAAGCGCACGCCGATCGTCGAGTACACGCGCCACGGCCGCGGCAGCAAGGGAATGATCGCGATCCAGCAGACCGAGCGCAACGGGCAGGCGGTGGTCGCGGCGCTGGTGCGCCCCGAGGACGAGGTGATGCTGATCTCAACCCGCGGCGTGCTGATCCGCACGCCGGTGAAGTCGATCCGCGAGATGAGCCGCTCGACGCAGGGCGTGACGCTGATCAACCTCGGCAAGGGCGAGAAGCTGGCGGGGCTGGAGCGCGTGGTCGAGCCCGAAGACGACGTCGAGGCCTGACGCGCGAGCGTCCGCGCCGGCAGCGACAGGATTCCCCTCCCATGTCCAACGACACCCCCGACCCGGCGCGCGACGCCGCGCTTGGCCGGCACCGCGCGGCGATCGACGCGCTCGACCGCGAGATCCTCGAGCGGCTGAATGCGCGGGCCGGGCACGCGCAGGCCATCGGCAAGCTCAAGGCCGGCGGCGTCGCCTACCGTCCCGAGCGCGAAGCGCAGGTGCTGCGGCGGCTGCAGGCGGAAAACGCGGGACCGCTGTCGAAGGAAGCGGTGGCCAGGGTCTTCCGGCAGGTGATCTCGGCCTGCCTCGCGCTGGAGCAGCCGCTGCGGATCGCGTATCTCGGACCGGCCGGCACGTTTTCGCACGCGGCGGTGGCCAAGCACTTCGGTGAGTTCGTCGACGCCGAGGCCTGCGGGACGATCGACGAGGTGTTCCGCGCGGCCGAAGGCGGGCAGACCGACTACGCCGTGGTTCCGGTCGAGAATTCGACCGAAGGCGCGGTCGGGCGCACGCTCGACCTCATGTGCCAGACGCCGCTGGCCATCTGCGGCGAAGTCAAGCTGCGCATCCGCCAGAACCTGCTCGGCAACATGGCCGCGATCGGCGACGTGAAAAAGGTCTATTCGCACGCGCAGTCGCTGGCGCAGTGCGTGCAGTGGCTGGCGCTGCACCTTCCCGCGGTGCCGCGGGTGGCGGTCGCGAGCAACGCCGAAGCGGCGCGGCTGGCCGCCGGCGAGCCCGGTGCCGCCGCCATCGCCGGCGAAATCGCCGCCGCGATCTCAGTCCATGTGGACAGCAATGGCACGCTACGACTCGCGCAACAGCCCATGCACGTGTTCGATGAATTTCAAAACAAGGTGCGCGCGCAGTTGTAGTCATAAAGATTTATGCTTCGA
>CAIWHR010000250.1 GCA_903912485.1 uncultured beta proteobacterium
GCATGTCGGCGGTCGACAGCGAGGAATCGCGGACGATGCCGTCGGCGCGCGCGCCGTAAGCCTGACACTCGGCATCCGGCTTCAGGTTGAAGGCGTAGACGGTATTGAACTGCGCCCACATCTCGCGCGAGATGGCCGCGTGCGCGGTGCCGGGTGCGATCAGCGACAGCATGCCCGCCGCGATGCCCAAAAATGTCGTGCGAATCCGCCCCATCCCTGCTATATCGGACTGTAGAGTGGAATGATTGAGCCTGCAGCGAGCCGTGGACCCGCGCCGGATTCAAGTTTGCGGCGATCGCGCCGAAAGAATCTGTCGAGGAGTGGCTTTCGCCGCGGCACCCCGACTGGCCTGCCGCCGACGCGGCACGGCGGCTTTACCGTTGTGCAGCGCAGGCCCGGCTCTTCAAGAAACCATGGCGATCGCCTATCTCCCCGATTACAGCGACAAGCGGATGCTGATCGTCGACGACGTCGCCGACATGCGCACCGCGCTGCGCGGGCAGGTCAGGAGCCTTGCGATCGAGCACGTCGCGGTTGCCGGCACCATCCGCGATGCGCTCGAAATCCTGCAGCAGGGGAAGATCGACATCATCCTCTGCGACTACTACCTCGGGGAAGGCCTGAACGGCCAGCAATTCCTCGAGTTCGTGCGCCGGCACAAGGTCATCAGCCGCAGCACGCTGTTCCTGATGATCACCGCCGAGAAGAGCTACGAACGCGTGGTCACCGCCGCCGAGTGCCTGCCCGACGACTACCTGCTGAAGCCCTTCACCGCCGACATGCTGCGCACGCGGCTCGACCGCCTGCTGGAGAAGAAGAGCCGGCTGGCGCACATCGACCGGCTGCAGGACCAGGGCCGGTGGTCGGACATCGTCACCGCCTGCAACGAGATCATCGCGGCGAAGGACAAGTACCTGATGGACGCGATGCGCATCAAGGGCAATGCGCTGGTGATCACCGGCAGGATGGCCGAAGCGGCCGAGCATTACCGCAGCGCGCTGGCGCTGCGTGCGCTGCCGTGGGCCAAGCTCGGGCTCGCCAACGCGCTGCGGGGCCAGGGCGACCTCGTGCCCTGCGCCGACCTGCTCAACGAGATCATCTCGGAGACGCCGCACTTCATGGCCGCGTACGACCTGCTGGGTCAGGTCCACGCCGGCGAGAGCAGGCACGAGGAAGCGTTGCGCGTGCTCGACAGCGCGTGCGCGGTGTCGCCCAATTCGCTGGCTCGGCATCGGGCGATCTCGGGGATCGCCGAGGGTGCCGGCGATCTGCGCCGGGTCGAGACGGCGCTCAACTTCGTGATCGAGCGCACGCGCAACTCGCCGCTGCGCGAATCGTCGGACTACGCGCGGCTGGGCAGCGCGCTCACCGAGCTGGGAGAAGCGCCCAAGGCGCTGGCGGTGATCGAGGAGGGCAAGGCGACCTTCCACAAGGAGTCCGACACCACGCTCCTCGCCGCGGTCGAGGCGGTCGCTCACCAGAAGAACGGCAACACCTATCTCGCCGGTCTGGCGATAGAGCGCGCGCTGCAGGGCGCGGGGAATGAGGCGGTGCCGCTGGCGACGACGATGGCTCTGGCCAAGGGCTGCCTCGCCACCGGGCGCGCGAAGGAAGGCGAGGCGCTGCTCAGGCGCGTTGTCCAGAACAACCCCGCGCTGACGGCGGTCCACGCCGAGGTGGTCACCATGATGACCGTCGACGGCGACACCGCCCCGGGCGAGCAGCTCGTCACGGCAAGCAAGAAGGAGATCGTCAAGCTCAACAACGACGCGGTCGCGATCGCCCGCTCGGGCGACATCACCCGCGCCGCGCAGATGCTCACCGAGGCCGCCGGACGGCTGCCGGGCAACCTCGTCATCGTCGCCAATGCGGCGTATGCGCTGCTGGCCGACCTGCTCGCCAACGGCATGGACGCCGGCAAGCTGCGCGACGCCGAACGCCTCTACAAGGATCTCGGCACCAAGGATCCGCAGCACCCGCGGCTGGCCGAGATCGCCGGCAAGTTCGAGCAGGTCCACAGCCGCTACGACGTGGCGGAGGCGCCGTGAGCTTCGCCGCGATGGCAGCGATCACCATCCACGACGTCAAGAACCGGCTGGCGGCGCTGGCCGGCCGGGCCGAGGCTCGCGGCGACGCCGAAACGCTCGCCGTCGCGCTCGACACCGCCGGCGCGCTGACGCGCCTGCTGGCGTTCTATCGTGCGGAGACCCGGACGCTGGTGCTCGACATCGATGCGCACGCCCCGGGCGACCTCGCCGCCGACCTCGTGCGCGACGAGGCAGGCGCCGCCCGCTGCCCGATCGAGTGCCGGCTTGCCGATGCGCCGACCTTGTGGTTCTACGACCAGGCGCTGATACGCATGGTGCTCGCCAACGCGCTGCAGAATGCGCGGCGGTTTGCCCGCACGCGCATCGTCGTCTCCGTCGTCGAGCGCGGCGACTGGCTGGAGTTCGTCGTCCGCGACGACGGGCCGGGATTTTCCGCCGCGCTGCTCGCCGACGTGGCCGCGGCGCCGGTCACGCGGGAGGGCACCGGTCTCGGCCTGCAGCTCGCCGGGCACGTCGCGGCGCTGCACCAGCACGCGGGTCGCCGCGGCGAACTGGGCGTGGCGAACGACGGCGGCGGCGTATTCACGCTGCGGCTGCCGCGCTGACCGCCGCCTTCACGCCACGGGTGCCCCGGGGCGTCCGGAACAGCGGGAAGAAGTGCCGGTCGCAGCTCAGAAGGTGCGTGGCGACGATGTCGAAAGCGACGAACTCGATCAGCGTGCCGACGATCATTTCGCCCGCGGCGGCCGCCGCGCGCAGGCCGGCGGCCCGCTTGAGCAGCGACTGGTGGATCTGGCGGTGCGGCGCGAGTTCGGCGTAGCCGTGCTCGGCGAGCACGCGCTCCTCGTCGCCGAAGTGGCGCTCGATGTGGCCGAGCAGCACGTCGAACGCCGGCATCAGCTCCGCCGGCCGGTTTCGCTGCCGGAGACTGCGGTCGATCAGCGCGTCGGCGAGGCGGAAGAGCTCCTGGTGCTGGGCGTCGATCGTCGCTTCGCCGGACAGGTAGTCGTCGCGCCACGCCAGTTCGATCAGCGACCTGCGGCCCGCCGGCTCGAAGGCGTCGGAGCTTTCGCCGGGCGCCACCGCGACGCAGTTGCGGCCGCCCGCCTTGGCTTCGTAGAGCGCCCGGTCCACGCGCTCCAGCAGCGACGCGGTGTCCTCGCCCAGCCGCAATTCGGCGACGCCGAAGCTCGCCGTGACGGGTTTCCCGGTCGAAAAGCCGTGACCCGCGACGCTCGCCCGGAGCTTCTCCGCCAACGGCAGCGCTCCGGCGCGCGACGTGCCCGGCGCGCAGAGCAGGAACTCCTCGCCGCCCC
>CAIWHR010000251.1 GCA_903912485.1 uncultured beta proteobacterium
GGCGTCATCTTCATCGACCTGCGCGACCGCGAAGGCCTGGTCCAGATCGTGTGCGACCCGGACCGTGCGGAGACTTTCGCGATCGCCGAAAACGTGCGCAACGAGTTCGTCGTCAGCGTCACCGGCGTCGTGCGCCCGCGCAAGGAAGGCACCGTCAACGCCAACCTGGGGTCGGGCGAGATCGAGGTGCTCGCGCACGGAATCACGATCCTGAACCCGGCGCTGACGCCGCCGTTCCAGCTCGACGACGAGAACCTGTCCGAGACCGTGCGCCTCGAAAATCGCGTGATCGACCTGCGCCGGCCGCAGATGCAGAAGAACCTGATGCTCCGCTATCGCGCCGCGATGTCGGCGCGCCGCTACTTCGACGCGCTGGGATTCATCGACATCGAGACGCCGACGCTCTACAAGTCGACGCCCGAGGGCGCGCGCGAGTTCCTCGTCCCGTCGCGCGTCCATCACGGCCAGTTCTACGCGCTGCCGCAGTCGCCGCAGCTGTTCAAGCAGATGCTGATGATGGCGGGCTTCGACCGCTACTACCAGATCTGCAAGTGCTACCGCGACGAAGACCTGCGCGCCGACCGCCAGCCCGAGTTCACGCAGATCGACGTCGAGACGTCGTTCCTGACCGAGCTCGAGATCCGCGAGATCATGGAAGGGCTGGTGCGCACGATGTTCAGGGAGACGCTCGACGTCGAGCTGCCGAACCCGTTCCCGATCATGACCTTCGCCGACGCGATGCGCGACTACGGCTCCGACAAGCCGGACCTTCGCGTGACGCTGAAGCTGACCGAGTTCACCGACCTCATGAAGACGGTCGACTTCAAGGTCTTCCGCGCCGCCGCCGACCTGCCCGGAGGCCGCGTCGCCGCGCTGTGCGTCCCCGGCGGCGGCACGCTGTCGCGCAAGGAGATCGACGACTACGCGACCTTCGTCACCATCTACGGCGCGCAGGGCCTCGCCTACATCAAGGTCAACGACGCGTCCAGGCCCAACGAGGAGGGACTGCAGTCGCCGGTCGTCAAGTTCCTGACGCCCGACGTGCTCGCCGCCATCGTCGAGCGCACCGGCGCCGCATCGGGCGACCTCATCTTCTTCGGCGCCGGCAAGGAGAAGGTCGTCAACGACGCGCTGGGCGCGCTGCGCGCCAAGGTCGGCCACGACCGCGGCCTGGTGCAGCCGGGCTGGCGGCCGCTGTGGGTCGTCGACTTCCCGATGTTCGAGTACGACGACGAGGCGAAGACCTGGGCCGCGCGCCACCACCCGTTCACCGCGCCCAAGGACGGCCACGAGGCGTTCCTGGGGAACGACCGCGGCAGCGCGATCGCCAAGGCCTACGACGTCGTGCTCAACGGCTGGGAGATCGGCGGCGGGTCGGTGCGGATCCACCGCCAGGAAGTGCAGGCGAAGGTGTTCGAAGCGCTGAACATCAGCCCCGAGGACCAGCGCAGGAAGTTCGGCTTCCTGCTCGACGCGCTGCAGTACGGCGCGCCGCCGCACGGCGGCATCGCGTTCGGCCTCGACCGCATGGTGACGCTGATGGTGGGCGCCGAGTCGATTCGCGACGTCATCGCCTTCCCGAAGACGCAGCGCGGCCAGGACCTGCTGGTCGATGCGCCGACGACGGTGACCGAGCAGCAGTTGCGCGACCTGCACATCCGGGTGCGGACGCCCGACGCCGCCAGGACGGCGTGACCGCAGCGCACATGACCGGATTCCGCCGCCTCGTCGCCGCAGTCGCCGTCGCCGTCGCCATCGCCGCCTGCGCCTTCGCGCCGACGGGAGAGGCGCGCGCGGCGCCCGGCGACCTGCCGGTCGTGGCGCTCGCCGAGCTGCCCAGGGAAGCGCGCGCCGTCGACGCGGCGATCCGCAGCGGCGGACCGTTCCGTTACGACCGCGACGGCGTCGTCTTCGGCAACCGGGAAAAGCTGTTGCAGGTCCGGCCACGCGGCTATTATCACGAGTACACGGTGCCGACGCCGGGCAGCAAGGGCCGCGGCGCCCGGCGCATCGTCTGCGGCGGCCCGCCGACGACGCCGGACGCGTGCTACTACAGCGACGACCACTACCGGACCTTCAGGAGGATCCGCGAATGAAGATTCCCGACCTCGACGACCTGGAACTGGCCGGCGTCCACTCGTGGAAAGGCGACGCGGGCGCGCTGGCGGCGGCGGCCGCCGCCGGCAAGTTCAGCTTCCACGCCGCGGACCTCAGGCACGTCGGCACCAAGGCGGAGCTGCTGACCGTGCTGGCGAAGGGCCTGGACCTGCCCGCCCATTTCGGCGACAACTGGGACGCGCTCGCCGACTCGGTCGAGGACGAGCAGTGGCTCGGGCGCCGCGGCACCGTGATCGCGCTGTCGCAGACCGCGGGCTATCGCAAGGCCCACGGCGTCGACTGGACCACGCTCGAGGACATCCTCGGCGAAGCCTCCGATTACTGGCGCGAGCGGCACAAGCCGTTCTGGGTCTTCGTGAGCTGACGCGGATCCCCTCGCCTCGCTCGTGGGCGGGGCCTGGAACGGGGGGGCAGCGAATGGGCGACAAGATTCCGGTTTCGACGCTGGTGCTCGTCCATACGCCGAGCCTCGACGTCCTGCTCATCGAGCGCGCCGACTTCCCCGGGCACTGGCAATCGGTCACCGGCAGCCAGGAGCCGGGCGAAACGCTGCGCCAGACGGCGGTGCGCGAACTGCGCGAGGAGACCGGCATCGATGCCGACGCGGCCGGCGGCATCGTCGACTGGCAGCTGGCCAACGTCTACGACATCTACCCGCAGTGGCGGCACCGCTACCCGGCCGGGACCACGCGCAACACCGAGCACGTGTTCGCGCTGGAAGTGCCCGCGCCGGTCCCGGTGACGCTCGCCCCCGACGAGCACCTGCGGCACGCCTGGCTCCCGTGGCGGGAAGCCGCCGCCAAGTGCTTTTCGTGGTCCAACCGCGACGCCATCCTGCTGCTGCCCGGCCGCCTCGCCAATCCCCGATCACCGTAGCCCGGGTTGCGCGTTGCACCGCGTCCCGAGCAGCCCGGAACGTCGCCCCGCGCAACCCGGGGCCAGCGCGAAAAAAACCCGGGGGTGCCTGTCGGGGCAACCACCCGGGTTTCGCCTGCCGACGCGGGTGGGCGCAGGCAGACCTCCGGCGACGCGAATCCCGGGCTACCCGCCCGGGATTCGCCCGCGGTGCTACACCGTCGGCGTGGGCTCCGCCGGGGCGGGCGGCGGCGCGACGACGACCGGGGCGGCGGCGTCTTCGGCCGCTGCCTTCATCGACAGCCGCAGGCGTCCCTTGTCGTCGGCTTCGAGCACCTTGACGCGGACGATCTGGCCTTCCTTGACGTAATCGGAGACCAGATTGACGCGCTCCTTGGCGATCTGCGAGATGTGCAGCAGGCCGTCCTTGCCGGGCAGCACCTGCACGATCGCGCCGAAATCGAGCAGCCGCAGCACCGTGCCTTCGTAGACGCGGCCGACTTCGACCTCGGCGGTGATGTCCTCGATGCGCCTGCGAGCGACGTTACACGCCTCCGAGTTGACCGACGCGATGGTGATCGTGCCGTCGTCCTGGATGTCGATCGTGGTGCCGGTTTCCTCGGTCAGCGCGCGGATCACCGCGCCGCCCTTGCCGATCACGTCGCGGATCTTTTCCGGGTTGATCTTGAACGACATCATCCGCGGTGCGTGCTGCGAGACTTCGGTCCGCGCGTGCGGCAGCGCCTCCTGCATCAGGCCCAGGATGTGCATCCGGCCCTCGCGCGCCTGCGCCAGCGCCACCGCCATGATCTCCTTGGTGATGCCCTGGATCTTGATGTCCATCTGCAGCGCCGTGATGCCGCGGTCGGTGCCCGCGACCTTGAAGTCCATGTCGCCGAGGTGGTCCTCGTCGCCCAGGATGTCGGTCAGCACCGCGAAACGCGCGCCGTCCTTGATCAGGCCCATCGCGATGCCCGCGACGTGCGCCTTGGTGGGCACGCCGGCGTCCATCAGCGCGAGGCTGCCGCCGCAGACCGAAGCCATCGACGACGACCCGTTCGACTCGGTGATCTCCGAGACGACGCGCATCGAGTACGCGAACTCCTCGGCGGTCGGCAGCACTGCCATCAGCGAGCGCTTGGCGAGGCGGCCGTGGCCGATCTCGCGGCGCTTCGGCGTGCCGACGCGGCCCGTTTCGCCGGTGGCGTAAGGCGGCATGTTGTAGTGCAGCATGAAGCGATCGGTGTACTCGCCCATCAGCGCGTCGATCCGCTGCTCGTCGCGGGCGGTGCCCAGCGTGGCGACGACGATCGCCTGCGTCTCGCCGCGCGTGAACAGCGCGGAGCCGTGCGTGCGCGGCAGGACGCCGGTGCGGATCGAGATCGGACGCACGGTGCGCGTGTCGCGGCCGTCGATGCGCGGCTCGCCGGACAGGATCTGGTTGCGGACGATCTTCGCTTCCATTTCGAACATCAAGTTGCGGACGTGGTTCCGGTAGTCGGGCGACGCGTCGGCCGGAATGCACTCGGCCTCGACCTTGGCCGAGATCTCCTTCAGCCGCTGCTGCCGCGCCTGCTTCTGGCGCAGCGCGTAGGCGTCGCGCAGCAGCCCTTCCGCGGCCGCGGTGACCTGGTCGATCATCGCCTGGTTCTTGGCCGGCGGCTGCCAGTCCCACAGCGGCTTGCCGGCCTCTTCGACCAGTTCGTCGATCATCGCGATCGCGGCCTGCTGCTGCTGGTGGCCGAACACGACCGCGCCCAGCATGACTTCCTCGGGCAGCTCGTTGGCTTCCGATTCGACCATCAGCACGGCGGCTTCGGTGCCGGCGACGACGAGGTTGAGGTTGGAGTTCGTGAGCTCGGTCTTGGTCGGATTGAGGACGTACTGGCCGTCGATGTAGCCGACGCGCGCGGCGGCGATCGGCCCGTTGAACGGCACGCCCGACAGCGCCAGCGCGGCCGAAGCGCCGATCATCGCCGGAATGTCGGGGTCGATCTCGGGATCGACCGACATCACCGTCGCGATGATCTGGATTTCGTTGTAGAAGCCGTCGGGAAACAGCGGCCGGATCGGGCGATCGATGAGCCGGCAGGTCAGCGTTTCCTTTTCCGACGGGCGGCCTTCGCGCTTGAAGAAGCCGCCGGGGATCTTGCCCGCGGCGTAGGTCTTCTCCTGGTAGTCGACGGTCAGCGGGAAGAAATCCTGTCCCGGCTTGGCTTCGCGACGGGCGACGGCCGTGACCAGCACGACGGTGTCGTCGAGGCTCGCCATGACGGCGCCGCCGGCCTGGCGGGCGATTTCACCGGTTTCGAGCGTCAGGGTGTGACGGCCGTAGCTTATCGATTTCTTGATCGGGTTCACGTTATCCTCGATTCGGTAAATGACGATGGCCGCGCTGGATCGGCGCGGCCATCGGGGTTGGGTTCAGCAAGGGCGGGGCAGCGGAGTCGGGCCCGCGCAGCGGCGTTGCCGCCGCGGGAGCCTCCCGCCTGCGTAGCAGCAGCACCGGTGAAAATCCGCCGGTTTGCCATCGGTGACCCGGTGGCGACTGCTGTCCGCCCTCACTTGGGTCTCGAGCCGGGTGCTACTTGCGCAACCCGAGCCTGTCGATCAGCTTGCGGTAGCTCTCGGCGTTGCGCGACTTGAGATAGTCGAGCAGCTTGCGCCGCCGCGACACCATCCGCAGCAATCCGCGCCGCGAGTGGTGGTCCTTGGTGTTGCCCTTGAAATGATCGGAAAGGCCGTTGATGCGCGCGGTCAACAGAGCGACCTGCACCTCGGGTGACCCGGTGTCGCCCTTGACTCGCTGAAAATCGGCGATCGTTTTCGCCTTGTCCTGCACGGTCACGCCCATTGCTGAGGTCCTTCCTTCGGTGAATTCGTCTGCCGTTGCAAAGTCGGTGATTATAGCCTGAAACCATCCCGGGACTCAACCGCAACCCGACACCGCAACCGGACGACCCGCGGGATGCGCCGGGCCGCGGGGCAGGAAAAGGCTGCGCCCCGCCGGAGCTCGTCGCTCCGGCGGGGCGCAGCCGGCGTCGGTGCCCCGGCGCTCGCCTAGCGGCGCACGCGGCGGGCGCAGA
>CAIWHR010000252.1 GCA_903912485.1 uncultured beta proteobacterium
CAACGGCACGGCGACGCTGCGGCGCGAAGGCGGCGACCTCACGCTCGCCGGCGACGCCGCCGCCAGTCCCGCGGGCGTCGCGCTGGGCGTCACCGCGATCGACGTCGCCGCACGCTTCCACGACGACGCCGTCGACGCGACGGCAAGCTTCGCATCGACGCGCGGCGCCTCGGCCGGAATGACCCTCGCCATCGGCGCGGTCCCCGGCGCGCCGCCCGGGCGCATCGCCGCCGCCGCACCGCTGACGCTCTCGGCCAGCGCGCTGCTGCCGACGCTGGCGCTGCTGCAGCCCTGGATGGGCACGACCGCGGTCGTCGACGGACGCGCGCGCGCCGAGCTCGAGGGCCGGGGCAGCGTCGGCAGGATCGCGCTCGCCGGCACGCTGCGCGCCGACGCGCTGCGCGTCGACGCCCCGCAATACGGCGTGCACTTCAGCGACGGACGGCTCGCGGCGCACCTCGGCGACGGCCACGTCGTCGTCGACGAGTTCGTGCTGTCGGCCGGCGCCGGCCAGTTTCGCGCGTCGGGGACGGTGATGTCGGCGACCGCGACGGACGCGGCAGCGGCGCGCATCAGCTGGCAGGCCAGCAACTTCCGCCTGCTCAACCGCCCCGACCTCAACCTCGTCGTCGACGGCGAGGGGACCGTCGCCGCGGCGCGGGACAAGCTCGCGCTGGCGGGAACGCTCCGGGCGCGCGAGGGCCGCATCGTCTACGCCTCCGACCCGCAGGCGACGCTGGGCGACGACGTCGTCGTCAAGGGCCGGCCGCGCGCGGCGGCGAACGCGCGGAGCACGGCGGACCTGCCGCTCACCGTCGACCTCGCGCTCGATTTCGGCGATCGCCTGAGCTTCTCCAGCGAGGGCCTCGACACGCAGCTGTCGGGGACCGTGCGCGTCACCACCGGACCGCGCGGCCTGATCGGCAAGGGCTCGATCCGCGCGGTGAACGGCACCTACCGCGCGTTCGGCCAGAAGCTCGTCATCGATCCGGGGCGCCTCATCTTCGACGGCCCGCTCGACAATCCGGGGCTGGACGTCGTCGCGCTGCGCAGGAATCTGGCGGTCGAGGCCGGCGTCGCGGTGACCGGAACGGTCAAGGTCCCGATCATCCGCCTCACGTCCAATCCGCCGGTCCCCGACTCGGAAAAGCTGTCCTGGCTGGTGCTGGGGCAGGGTCTCGACCACACGTCGGGCGCCGACGTCGCCGCGCTGCAGGCAGCGTCGGCGCTGCTGCTGGGACGCGACAGCAAGTCGATCACGTCGCAACTGGCCGAAAGCGTCGGGCTCGACGACATCACGTTCAAGAGCGGCGGCGCCGCGCGCGGCGGCAGCGCGGACCCCGGCAGCAGCGTGGTCGCCTTCGGCAAGCGGCTGTCCGACCGCCTGTCGCTGGTCTACGAGCAGGGCCTCTCGGTCGCCACCAGCGCGCTCAAGATCGAGTACTCGCTGACGCGCGACATCACGCTGCAGGCGCAGACCGGCATCGTCACCGGCATCGGGATCCACTTCAGCCGCTCGTTCGAGTGACCGGCGTCCCCGCTGTCCGGCGGGCGTGGCACGGTCCGGGCGTGGCACGGTCCGGGCGTGGCAGGGTCCGGGCGTGGCAGGGTCCGGGCGTGGCGGGCGCCGCCGGGCCCGCGCTTCGCTCCGCCCGACCCGGGCCACCGCGCGAGCCGTAGCCCGGGCTTCGCGTCCACAGTCCGTCGCCACAACCACGGGCGCCGACCGGCGAAGCCCGGGGGCAACCCGGGCTTCGCGTCCACAGTCCGTCGCCGCAAGCGGGACGCCGACCGGCGAAGCCCGGGGGCAGCGCCGGCTTCGCGTCCACAGTCCGTCGCCACAACCACGGGCGCCGACCGGCGAAGCCCGGGGGCAGCGCCGGCTTCGCGTCCCCGGTCCGTCGCCACAACCGCGGGACGCCGACCGGCGAAGCCCGGGGGCAGCGCCGGCTTCGTGTCCACAGTCCATCGCCGCAAGCGGGACGCCGACCGGCGAAGCCCGGGGGCAGCCCTAGCGCGCGAGCCCGAAGAATCCCTGCACCCGCCGGAAGAGATCCGCCGCGCGGCCCTTCGCCTGGCTCGCGCGCGCTTCGTCCGACAGCGCTTTCAGCGTCGCGTCGTTCGCCGCCTGCCGCTCGGCGACCGTCTGCGACATCGCCTGCGCGAGTGCGGGGCGCGCGCGCAGGATCGCGTCGAAACCCTGGCGGTCCAGCCGGTAGCAGAGGACTTCGCCGCGGGCGACGACGGTGGCCGAGCGCGCCTGCCCCGTCAGCAGCCCCATCTCGCCGAAATAGTCGGGCGCACCGAGCTCGGTCAGCAGCTTGCGGTCTTCGCCGCCGCCGCGATAGACGGCGACGGCTCCGCCGGCGAGCACGAACATCGAGTCGGAGATCTCGCCCTCGCGCGAAATGACGTCGCCGGCGAGGTACGGCGCCTCCGCGAGCTGCGCGGCCAGCGCCCGGCACTCGTCGCCGGTCATCGACGCGAACAGCGGCAGCCGGGAGAGGACCTCGACGCGGCCGGCCTGCTCCTGCCCGGCCAGCGCCGCGCGCTTGGCGTCGAGCATCCGCTGCGTGAGCAGCACGCGCCGCGGCAGCGGAATTTCCATCGCGTTGCGCGCCAGCGTGGCGAACACGTGCGCGCGGACCTGCGAGTCGGTGACGAGATCCTGCGCGAGGTCGGTGAGCCAGTAGAGGACGCCGTACCGGATCGCCTGCTCGCCGAACTCGATGCAGGTGCACAGCGGCGCCGGATCGGCGGCGACGAAAGGGATCTCGGCGCGGGCGAGAGAGGCCTCGACGACGGCGATCACGCGCGAAGGCGCGGCGTCGTAGGCGACGGCGAAGTCGACCTGGCGCCGCAGCGGAATCCTCGCGTCGCCGCGGCGCGCGAGCACCATGACCTGGTTCTTGATCAGCTGCGCATTCGGGATCATCACCGTCTCGCCGCTGTTGGTCGCGACCGCGAGGTAGCGCCAGCGGATGCCGACGATCTCGCCGGTGACGCCCTGGATCCTGATCCAGTCGCCGAGGCGGCAGGTGTTGTCGAGCTGCAGCGCGATGCCGCCCCAGAGGTTGCCCAGCGTCTCCTGCAGCGAGAACGCGATCACGCCGGTGATCACCGCCGAGGTCGTGATGATGCTGGCGAGGTTCACGCCGACCGCGTTCATCCGGTAGAGCACGAACGCGATCAGCAGCAGCACCAGCAGCACGTCGGCGAGGATGCGCGGCACCGCCTTGCGCGCGAACAGCCCCTGGAACAGGAACGACAGCAGCGACAGCGCGAAGCCGATCGCGACCAGCAGCACCGCGAGCTCGCGCAGGACCGAGACCAGCGTCGTGGCGGCGAAGGCGCCGCTCGACCCGGAAAGCGCGTACAGGCCGAGCACGCCGGCGGCCATGAACGCCGTCATGATCAGCATCGGCCGGCGCTGGTCCGGCGCCAGCCGGACCGTGACCAGGGCGAGCAGCATGCCGACCGCCGCGAACAGCGCGGCGTTGAGGATCAGGTCCTGGTGGGGCATGGCTTCGGCTCCGTTGGCGCGGCGGGCAGCGGCATGGTGGGCGATTATAATCGTGGATAGGCGCCGCGCCGCCGACCGCGCCACCGACGCGACGCCCCTCCGCGAACTCCGCTGCCACCGGCCATGACCCATTTCGACGTTTTCAACGGCGACGCCGACGGCATCTGCGCGCTGCACCAGCTTCGGCTCGAGCAGCCGCTGGCGTCGGTGCTGGTCACCGGCGCCAAGCGCGACGTCGCGCTGCTGCAGCGCGTGCCGGCGCGGTCGGGGGACACGGTGACGGTGCTCGACGTTTCCGCGGCGGTCAACCGCGACGCGCTCGCGGCGCTGCTCGCCCGCGGCGTGCGCGTGC
>CAIWHR010000253.1 GCA_903912485.1 uncultured beta proteobacterium
GAAGGCGATGTGCCGATCAAGACGCTGTCGCAGCGCCTGGGTTACTCGCACGTCAATCACTTCACGGCCGCGTTCACCCGGAAGTTCGGCTATCCACCGGGGAGCCTGCGGCGCGGCAGGATCAAGGCCAGCCCATAGTGCGATGCCGCGCCGGTCCGCGCCGCTGCGATTCTTCGTTTCGAAGATGATCAGAGGGACGAACGGCTCCTTTCGCAGGTTTCAACAGCTCGTCTGGAGCAGGCGCAACGGCGGTCCGGTTCGTCTCTGCACACGTTCGGCAGCGAAACCCGAGCGACCGGTGTCAGTCTGAACCGGGCGCCGGGTGCGGCGGGGCAACGTCGACAACTGGCCGGGTCCCGACGACGACCAGCCCGCGAATCCGAGCGGCGGCTGTCGCGCCCATTGCAGCCGTTGGCGGCAGCACCGACAAGTATCCAGCCCTTGGGCGTGCCTGCGACGCCGGTGGTGCCGAGCCTTGCCAGTGAGGCGAAGCCGGGACTCGGCGCCTGACAAGGGGGGGGCCAGGACCGAGGAGTTCGGCGCGTCCACGCTGCGCGCCTGGGCGACGGCGAGCACCACCTGCTCAATCGCCACCAGCTCGCCCGGAAACCGCGCCGCCAGATGATCCGGCAGCAGGCTGAACGTGCAATGTCCTTGGCGGCAGTACCAGCGCGCGATGTACGTCCCCGGTGGATTCTTGCGCCGATACGGCGTGTGCCGGGCCAGCCCACAGCCCCCGCGCGGATGCAACGCGCACCTTCGCTTTCACATAGTGGCAACGATAGCGATCGGCTGGCAGTTGCAGGGACAGATTCTCGTACCGGACGCAGTTGTCGTGGCCCACAGTGCGTTCGACTTGCTCGCATAGGATGTCGTCGAGGTTGCCGCCGATCCACGGCACGAAGGCGCTGCCTTCCTCTCGTGCCGGCACCGCAAATTCGGCGTTGAAGGCGGGCCGGGACGTTGTCGCCGATCGCGTCGTCGACGCCATTCAGTCCCAAGCCGAGAAGATCGCCGTGCCTGGCCTGATGTTCCGGCCAGGCATCCGCCAAGGGACGCGCGAGTGCGTGATGACACGCTATCCCTATATCCTTGTCTATCGTATTGGCGCGCATCGCGTTCAGGTCGCCCGGGGTCATTCACCAACGGGCGGAATACTTTCAGCGAGAAACATAGGGTCGCATCACCAACGGTGACACTTGGTTCTCGAGCAACTGAAATCGTGGTCTTTCTCTGAGATTCTGAGGTTTCCTATTTACTTCATTTACTCAGCTCGCTGCCGGATCGGCTGCCTCCTCCTCCGCACCCGATCGCGGACGCTTGGGCGATTCAGGCATGAGCGGTAGTGTGCGCACGTCGTCGATGGTGATGACGTTCGGTTTCCTGTCATTCCCGTTCATGCGATACCACTCGATTCGGTAAGACCTCGGCGTTTCGTCGGGAATCTGCATGTCGCGGCGAAAGACCTCGCCGACGTCGAACCGCCCCCAGCCAACGGGACAAACGGCCTCGGGAGGGCGCGGATCATCGCGTTCCCGAAGTACCGTCGGGCCTTGCACCGGACTGGGGTACGAACCGTCGAAGTAGCGAACGCAAATCGGTTCGACATGAAAGCTGGTGAAGCGTACCGGAATTCCATTGCCAGGATTGATCCAGGGATAGCGGTGCACGGTAACGTCCTGCAGGGAGGAGAGTGCCGAGTCCGAGCCGGCAGGGCGTGAAGGCCAGCGGTTCCAACGAGTAGTGTCCCAACGGCCCAGATAGATCCCGCGGGTCCCGGCCCACAGTGAGAAGGACACATCCTGTGTGATCGTCGCCCCGGCAACGAGCCCGCCATCGCGGTCTTTGGCCAGTTGCAACGATTTGCGTTGCATAGTCCTGACCGGTTCGGCTTGCGCGAAGCGCCGGCTGAAAAGCCAGCCGCCTGTGCACTCGTAGTCACGGCTGGCGCGCAGCCACATGCCGCGCTCGATCATCGAGCCGTTGCTCTGCATGTTGTACTTCAGCATGCGCTCGCGAAACGCGGCCAGACCGCGTTCATTCAAGCCCAGTTCGATGCGAAGCCAACTGCCGTCGTCGGCCTGGGAAATTGTCGCGCGATGCTCTTGCCAGACGGGGATCGGTTTCTCGATATCCGGATTCCATCCCAGCAGCCAGGTGAGTTCCGCTTCCACGCGGTCGTACGACCCGGTCAAGTCCGGACAGGGTCCCTTGCGCGAAGTGCTGCGCAAGTCAGGCTTGGGCCAATCCTTCGGGTAGTCCGGCGCACCACCGCACGCTACAAGCGCGAGCACCGCGAGTGCCAGACAGAATCGTTTTACCAATACCTCACACCTTTCCTGTTCCTGGTCCTGCGGAATCCCGGCTTCGCGCACGATCTGGCCCCAGATCTGTATGTCGTCCTTCAGCATGGTGCCCATGGCTTCGCGCGCGACGGCAACCCGCTTTGGCAGCACGGTGGCGAGGAGACGCAGCCGCCCGTCCTTCACGTGTGCGAGCCCGGCGGAGATGGGCACGAAGTCGAGCTGCACCCGGCCCGCGATCAGGTCGGGAATCGCCTGCGCCGCGCCCTTGTAGGGAACGCGAGCATCGTGATGCCGGTGGATTTCATCAGTTGCGCGGCGAACATGAATTCGGTGAGGTTGCCGGTGGCGAAGTTGAGCTTGTCCGGGTTGGCGCGCGCATGGTCGACGAATTCCGCCACTGTCTTCGCCGGCACATCGGGGTGCACGAACAGGCAGAAGGCATAGCGGCCGACCAGCCCTATGGGGGTGAAATCGGTTTCCGGGTTGAAGCGCGGGACAAGGACAGGAATTCCAACGCCCCATCCCGGCGAGCTGTCGTTCGAGGAGGCTATCACGGCCCGACGAAGCGTGTCTACGCGATGAAGAAACGGAAGAAACGTGCCCGAGGGGGTCGATGCAGCGGCTCGCGCGGGTGACTTGGGTGGGAGGTTCGTGCCATCGGACCGAGCCAGGCCGGGCCAGGCCAGCGCCGGCGCCGGCGCGGGCGCGGGCGCGGGCGAAGCCGTGGTCGCTGCGAGGGTTGTCGACGATCGTGGCCGCCCGCTACCAGCTGAGCGGCTGGTCGAACTCAAGGCCGGCGTGGCTGATACCGCTGCGCTGCGCTCTCCGCGGTCCTGCACTCGGCCCCCATCCCCGCCCCCGCTGCCTCGCGTTGCGGCGTTGGGGATCAGGGTGGGCGGCCCAACGTGCCGGCCGCCATTGGCCGCAGGGACTACGTCGAGCGGCTGAGGTATTGGCTGCTTCGCGCGCTTGTCGCGACAGTTCGGGCGGGCACGATCGGCGCGATGGCGACGACCGTGCTCGGCGCCGCCGGCGAGAGCTTGGGCATGAGCCGGATGCTCAAAGCCAACACCGCGAAGAAACGTATCCACTCGCTGTTCCGCCAAGGGTGCCACTACGACGCGTCGATCCACGCAATGAAACAGGAACAACGCGAGCCGCAGGTGCAGCGCGTCGGAGAATACCTGCTCAACCAACCGGTCCATGTCCGTGCCTTCGGCCTAGAATGAGGGGATGGCTCAGATCGGGGGGCGGAGTCGAACCCCGGGCCGATCCGGGCTGGATTCGCGCCGGTCGAAATGGGAAAGCCCGTGCCCCGAGGGGATTGCCCGGCGGGGGAGGCCCCAGGAAGGCCGGTGGGTGGCCTCGAGGGCGCAGTGTTCGATGAGGGAGACGCCGGCCCAATGACAAGATCGCTGTGCGTGGTCGCGCATCCCGATGATTGCCTCGTCTTCGGTTACCACTACATTCTCAGCCACCGCCAGTATCGATGGAGCATCGCCTACCTGGTGCAGAAGAACGATTCACCCCGCGTGGAAGAGATGCGGGGATACTGGGCGCGACATTCAATCGGCGTCTTCTCGCTCGAGTTGCCGCACGATCCACCCCCTGCGGATGTGACGAGTGGCCGCTGCTCGATTCCGTATCACCAGGCAAGGGAAGCGATCGAGGCCACCGTTCGCGACTACGACCTTGTCCTCAGCCATGGGGAAGCGGGAGAGTACGGCCATCCGCAGCACATCTTTCTTCACCGGATCCTGAAGGAGCTCGGGCGCGCTTTCGTGGCGTTTGACGTCGGTCCGGATGCTCCGCTGCGATTCGCCGCGGCTCGCGACGATCAGGAGTCGCTCCCGCTCCACCGCCGCGCCATCCGGCGATTCGTCAAGCAGTTTGACTTGGACACCTCGGCCGGATACCGCCTGCAGACTCCATGATCGAGCGGTGGGGTGGCCGGAAGGAGTTCGGTGTCCGCTCCTGATTCCGAGGAGGTCAGGCATGGAATACGACAATACGCACAACGGCGCGCATGCGTTCCGGATCGACATCGGTCATTGGGGCCCGGAGCATCAGGCGTATTGGACCGAGCGTGAGGGGCGGCGCTATCTTCTGGCGGTTGTGCCGACGATGGCGAGGAAGGGGAAAATCCTCGAAATCGGCGCTGCCTGGTACAACAAATACCAAAAAGAGATTGTCGGCAGTGAGAACGAACTCACCATCATCGACATCAAGGACAGGCATCATCCGGACATCGCCGCCATTCACGGTCTGGATCGATATATCCAATTCGACATGACGGAATCGGCGCGTGACACATCTGGCGATGGAACACAGGCCGAGTGTCGCGAATACTTCGACGAGATACGGAGCTGGGGGGTGCTTTCACACTGCGTTTTTTCCAGAGACCAATGCCGGAACTACCTGGAAAACATCCGCCGTTTCCTGAAGGCTGGTGGGCAGGCCATTTTCAAGTTGGATATCGACACCTACAAGTCCGTGAAGCACCTGCCATCCGTCGGCCTGGAGTACCTGGAAGGTCTGATACGGGAGCGATTCACGGTGGTTCATGCGGATACGCTGGGCGGAAATACCCCCGGTCATGTTCTCTACGTCGAGAAGCGGTAGGGAGTCATAGCTTGTGGGTAGGGTCGACGCTCAACTCCCCCCGCGACTGACGACCCGAGGATGAACGGGGGGCCAGACACGGCAGAAGCCAGAAAGCGCATCAAGGCGCGCCCCCTGCAATACAAGTCCACCGAGCTGGCCTGGCAAAGGGTCTACCCAACTGCGCGATCCGCAGTCAAGAAATGACAAGACGAGTAGGTGGCGGATTTCTTGCCAGGCAAATCACAACCATTGAGTATCAAGACTCAATTCCGGTTCTATCAATTTCATCTCCTGGAGAACTCCCATCAGAAATCTTTGGATACGGCTGATCCGGGATCAAATCCAGCCAGGATCATCGGGTCTGGAAGTTGGCCCTTTCTGCAACCCTCTCGTTCCCAGGGAAAAGGATTTCAGCAAGATCAATGTTGACATTGCCGATCGCGAAGCCCTTCAGGCACTTGCGAAGAAGAAGGGCAGGTCGGACCAGATCGTCGCCGCCATCGAAGAGGTGGATGTGGTGGGTGATGCCTCTCGGTTGGCAGAACTGCTTCGCAAGAGTGGTAGAGGTGGTCCGCTGAACTGGATCGTCAGTTCACACAACTTCGAGCATCTGCCGAACCCGTTGAGCTTTCTGCAAGACTGTGGTGACCTGCTGACTGACGATGGTCTGCTGATGATGGTCATTCCAGACCAGAGATTCATCTACGACCGCTTTCATCCCCACACCACCACAGCCCAGATACTGAGAGCGGCCGCTCATCCCCACAACGCTTCGACTGAAGCCTGGGCCGCTTTTGAGCAAGCCGGCCTGCGCTACCACTTGCAGTCTCCGGATGGAGCGCCAAAGGTGGCGTGGAACGCGTCGGTTCATTCAGATCGGTCACTCGCGACGTCTCGGCCGCTGGCCTTGCACCACGCCCGGCTCAAGGCGCTGCTGACGACGGACAATTTTCGATTTGCCGGTCATCGCTGGCGCTTCACGCCGTCGGTCTTCGAGTTGCTGCTCTTCGACCTGGGTCAACTGCAACTGACCCGCCTTCGAACGGTGCAGGTTCATCCAACCCGTACATCCGACTTTCTGGTGATCCTGCAGCGGGGCTCGGGCGAGCCGATGCCTGAACCCGCCGCGGCGGCCCACCGGCTTGCGCTTTGCTGTCGCATTGAGGACGAGCGGGCTGCGGCTTCTTGCCTATGCCAGGATCAAGCCCGTCGTCTGGCGGAACAGGAGCTGGAAATTGAGCGACTGCGCGGTAAGCTGGGTTGATGTCCCGGGAAGTGGCGTAAGTCCAACCTGAGGTTGCCCCTGAAAACCGGAGTGCATGGCTGGGTCGTCAAGCGGCGGCCCGTCGCCTGATCGCAACAGCCGGGCGTTCCGCGAGTTCAGCCTTCGGCAACGGTGACTGCTTCCAGCTTCACTCCCGCCGATACCGCTCCCAGCGCCGCCTCGGTCACGCTTCTCTGGGTTATCTTCGCTCCGTTCACCTCGACCAGCACCACCCGCGAGATGACCCCGTAGTCATCGCCCGCCACGATCATCTGCACAAGCGCCGTTTCGAGAGGCGGCAGGCTCGGATTGAACGCGACGTTTTCGATGTACGAGCCCTGGTGGATGCGCCCCGGCCGCGTGGCTATCGCAATTCCGGACCGGGCGCCCGAATAGGGAGCGTACGATTTTCGCGCCGCATCGAGCGCGGCCTGAACCACCGCATCCGAGATTGGCGTTTTCGGGGTGAGCTTGGTCTCGCGAACCGGAAATGCGCCTTCGGTCCGCCCCAGATCCTTCGGGCCGAATGCCTGCGGCAAGAGCGATTCCAGTCTTGTCGGCGCCGCGCCCTCGACGAGGATTTCGATGGCTCCATTCGGTGAAAGCTCCTGCATGAACTGCCGACAGTGGCCACAGGGCGCAGCCGTCACCGCAATTGCAGAAACTCCCTGCTCGCCATGCATGTAGGCGCTCGAAAGCACCGCCTGCTCGCCATGCACCGAAAAACCGAGCGGCTGCCCGGGAATCTCGATGTTGAATCCGAGATACAAGCTCCCGCTCGCCCCGCGTGCCACGGTTCCGACGCGGAAATTTGATATCGGTGCGTGGGAGAAAGTGCCGGCCAGCGGCAACAGCCCGTTCATGAGATCGGGCAGTGTCCTTCGTTCAACCGATAGCAGGTCTTTCACGACCCCTGCCGGAATCTGCCCGGTGAACTCGGGCGAACGCAGCAGCTGAAGCAGCATTCGACGCGATTCGTCCTTGAAGCTCGGAAGCAGCTTCAAGAGATCATCCTTCGGGTCGTCAAACGCCAACGCTGCAACTGGCCTCAGGGCCAGCGCGCACGCGCCGGCCGAAAGCATCATGCCCAAGACGCAACGACGATCCACGCCTTTCCCGGAAATCATTTTCGCCATCGTGTTCTCCTTCCGCCAATTGTATCCAAGTGCGAAAGGGTTTGCAGCCGACGAAAGCTCCGTGTGTCGGACATGTCATGTCCTTGTCATGTCCTTGTCATTGACCGATCCCTGCCTTGGACTTACTATCCCCCATCACGTTGTGCGCGGAGTAGGTTCGATGGTGTCGCAGCTATTCGCGACGGGTACGGGGCGTCTGCCGCTTGGTGCGTGGACGGCAAGGGAGAGGTCCTGATGCCCTGCGGTCGCTGTCGCCAGCTTCTCTGCAAGCACGGCGGTCCGGAACTGCTCGTGACGACGCCCGAGGGCATCCAGACCACGGCGCAGATCCTCCCGCAGGCCTGCGGTCGGCATCAGCTGGAAGGCCGATGAGCGCAGAGAAGGTTTCGCGCACCGCCTGGGCGATCCTCGCCGCCATGGGCTTCGGTGCCTTGACCGCCCAGATGTTCAGCACCGTGATCGGGCCAGCGCTGCCGACCATCAAGAATGCTCTGAGCCTGTCCTTGTCGATGCAGACCTGGACGATTACGTCGTACTCGCTGGCCTTCGGCACGGCTCTGGTGGCGGGCGGGCGTCTCGGTGACCTCGTCGGCGAGGTCAAGATGATCGTCATCGGCTTCTCGATCTTCGGCGCGGGGCTGGTCATGGCGGCCACTGCCACGAGCGGCGAGATCCTCGTGGCGGGACGCACGGTCCAGGGCATCGGCATCGGCATCTCGGCACCGGCCACCTTGTCGATCGTGGTCAATTCGTTCCCGGCCGTCAGGCACGGCTTCGCGGTTGGCGTCTGGGGCTTCGCCCACGGCTTCGGTCTGCTGATCGGCCCGATCTTCGCGGGTTACGTGCTCCAGGTCCTGACCTGGCGTTGGGTCTTCTGGATCGCCGTACCGCTCACGGTCGCCGTCATCTTCGTCACGCTGGCTGCCACACGCGGCTACACCAGCGTCCGGGCCTCGGGCAAGTACGACATCCTCGGGCTCATCCTGGGCGGCACCGGCATCACGCTCGTGACCCTCGGCATGCAGAACTTCAGCGGCGGCTGGTCGCAGCCGGGCACGTGGGGGAGCCTGGTCCTCGGATTGGCCTTCCTCATCGCTTTCGGCATCGCCGAAGCCAAGGTGAGTGACCCGCTCGTCGACTTCACGTTGTGGAAGAAGCGCCCTTTCTCGGGCGGTTTCTTCGCCGAGAGTGCCGTGGGCTTCGTCTACATCCCGATGCTCACCTTTGTCGGCTCGCTCTTCCTCATCAGCGTCGCCGACTTCACTCCCGTGCAGGCCAGTTGGATCATGGTCATCACCACCGGCATCTGCATGGTCCTCCAGCCGCCAGCCGGCCGCCTCGTCGACAAGATCGGTCCCAGGATCCCCATCACGATCGCCCTGCTCATGCAGGCGGCCGCGCTGTTCTGGATGGGCTCCTTCAACGCCGGCACCACTCTCGGTCAGATGATCATCCCGCTTGCGCTCATGGGTGCCGGGGTGGGCGTCGCTCTCCCCGCCTGCAACACGGCCGGGATGAGCGCGGTCGGTGCGAAGTGTGCGGGCATGGGCTCAGGTTTGATGCAGATGACCTTCAACATCCCCGCCGCCCTTGGCATGGCCGTGGTCACCTCGATCGTCGGCACCCTGTCGCTCGGCAAGGTGCAGACCGAACTCGCCGGTCAGCCGTACGCGGATCGGGCGATCCAGTACGCCGAAGCCATGCAGAACGGCGACATCTCCGGCGCGAACAGCATCCTCCAGGGCCTGCCCGCCGAAGCCGCCAGGGCCGTCGAGCATGCCGTCGAGAACGCGCAGGCGTCATCGATCGCCTTGAGCATGCTCGTCCTGGGTGTGGTGGCGCTCGTGGGCGCCATCTTCGCGTTCGTGATCATCGGCAAGCGGCGCGAACCGGATCGCCTGCCGGCAACCGACCTCACGAGGGGGTAGGACCGTCGTCGTCGGGAATACGGCAACGCCGCGTGCCGAAGTTACCCGAGCGCGAGTGCCTCCGACACGCCGGTGCGCAACGCGGTCATTTCGGCGTCAGCGGTCGTCCGTGCCGCAGCGAGGTCGCCGTCGACGGGGACCACCACCTGCAGGTAGCACTTGAGTTTGGGCTCGGTCCCGCTCGGGCGGATGATGACCCGCGCTCGCTCCATGCTGAAGCGCAGTCCATCGGTCGGAGGCAGTCCGTCGCAGCCCTTCTCCAGGTCGACCACGTCGACGACGGCACTGCCACCGAGCGAGGTCGGCGGATTCGCGCGCAGTCGACGCATGGCGTCCGCAATGAGCGACACGTCGGAGACGCGCGCGGACACCTGCGATGTCACGTGCAGGCCGAACCGTTCGGCCAGCCGGTCGAGCACGTCCTGGATGCCGCGGCCCTGCGTCTTGAGCTGGGCGGTCATCTCCATCATGAGCAGCGCCGCGCTGATGCCGTCCTTGTCGGTCACATGGCGAGGATCGACGCAGTAGCCGAGGGCCTCCTCATAGCCGTAGACCAGCGCGGGGACACGCGAAATCCACTTGAAGCCGGTCAGCGTTGCGGCATAGCCGAGGCCGGCATCCTCGGCGATGCGCTGGAGCAGCGTCCCCGACACGATGGATTGGCCCAGGGTCCCGAGCATCGGCTCGCCACTGGCGCGCATGCGCTCGACGATCCACCACCCGAGCAGCGCCCCGACCTCGTCGCCGGTGAGCATGCGATAGCCGTCGGCAACCGGAATGCCCGCGGATAGTCGATCGGCATCGGGATCGTTGGCGATGATGATGTCCGCGCCGTACGTCAAGGCGTCGGCGACCGCCATGTCCATGGCGCCTGGCTCCTCCGGGTTGGGGAAATGCACGGTGGGGAAGCGACCATCGGGATCGAACTGCGCAGCAACGGGATGAGGCGCGGGGAAGCCCGCGCCCCTCGCCGCGCGCATGAACACCTCGCCGCCGACGCCGTGCATGGCCGTGTACACCGCGCCGATGTCGCGCGGCCCGGGTGCAAGCAGCTCCACGCATCTTGCGACATAGGCGTCGACGACGCCGTTGTCGAGCACCTCGTAGCCTGCGGATCGCGGAATCTCCTTGACCGGGCCTGCGCGCGCGATGCAGGCAGAGATCGCGGCATCGGCGGGCGGCACGATCTGGCTGCCGTCTCCCAGGTAGACCTTGTAGCCATTGTCATCGGGCGGGTTGTGCGAGGCCGTCACCATGACGGCGGCGTCCGTGCCCAGGAAGTGGATCGCGAACGCCGTGACCGGAGTGGGCAGCGCGTGCGGCAGGACCATCGCCGAGAGGCCCGCGCCCGCCATGATCTGCGCGGTGTCGTGCGCGAACACCTCGGAGTTGCGGCGGGCGTCGTAGCCGACGACGATCGACGTCCCGCCCCTGGAGCGCAGGTACGCCGCAAGTCCTGCTGCCGCACGCGCGACCACGACGCGGTTCATGCGGTTGGTTCCGGGGCCGAGGCGTCCGCGCAGTCCGGCCGTGCCGAATTGCAGCGTCCCGTCGAAGGCATCGGTCAACTCGGCGAGAGCCTGGGCGTCGCCGGCAGACGCCTTGTCGATGAGTGCGGTGAGTTCGGCGGCCGTGGCCGGATCAGGATCATCGGCGGCCCATCGAGTTGCTGTCTGCAGCAGCTCTGCGCTCATCGCGGTCAGTAGCCCGATCGGCCGCCGCCGACTCCGTTCGCGATCGCGATGGAGGCGGAGGCTCCGATGCGATCGGCGCCTGCCGCGATCATCGCGTCGGCGTCGGCCCGGGTCCGGATGCCGCCCGATGCCTTCACTCCCAGGGCATCGCCGACACACGCGCGCATCAGAGCGACGTCCTCGACGGTCGCGCCCCCGGTGCTGAAACCGGTGGAGGTCTTCACGTAGGCAACCCCGGAACGCAGTGCAATGAGGCAGGCGATCGCCTTCTGCTCGCCGGTCAGCAGGCAGGCCTCCAGGATGACCTTGACGGGTCGATCCCCCGCTGCGTCGGCAACGCCCGCCATGTCCTGGTAGACGCCCGCGAGATCCCCGGAGAGCAGCGCGCCGACATCCATCACCATGTCGACCTCCTGCGCACCCTCCTCGACGGTGATGCGTGCCTCCTCGGCCTTGGCACGCCGCGTCGTGGCACCCAACGGGAAGCCGACGACGGTGCACACCAGCACCTCGGAGTCGGCCAGCGCCTGCGCGACCCGTGGCACCCAGCGGGTGTTCACGCACACGGAGGCGAAGCCGTTGGCGATGGCTTCGGCGCACAGTTGCTCGATCTCGACCTGGGTGGCCGATGCCTTCAGGAGCGTGTGATCGATGCGGCCAGCCATCCTCGGGGCGTCGCGCCTGGCGCGCGGTCGATCGACGCAGGCGGGAGCAACCCCCAGGGCATCCTCGACCCTGGCTTGCGCGGCCGCAATCACGGCGGCGAAGTCGGTCACGGCAACCTCCGGGCGGGGAGCAGGGACGTGAGGTAGTTGAACAGCACGACACCGGAGTCTTCGCTGAACTTGTGCAGTTGTTCGGCGGTCGAGGCCACCTGGTCGCCCTCGAGTCGATTGAGCAGGACCGTGCAGATCATGGCGAAGGATGAGAAGCCCCAGAAGTTGAGATAGGCGGCGAGCATGGCGCCTTCCATCTCGATATTGCGCACGTCGTTCTCGTGCAGCCACTGGAGGAACTCCCGTTTCGTCTGCAGCGTCTCGAGCCGGATGGCGCCGTCGAGGCGGAATTGCTCAAGGAAGAACTCGTTGGTCGCAACGGTCTTGCCCGTGACGATGCTGATTCCCGAGCCCTCGTTGGCTCGCAGAATGGCCTCACGGGTCGATGCGGGGAAGGTGCCGTCGAACCAATAGGTCCCGCGGCCGCCCTGGAGCAGGCGATAGGGCTTGAGGTCGGCCATGAGCCCCTCGGAGGACACCACGATGGTTCCGCCCGGAAGCCCGACTCCTCCGGAGGTGCCGACGCGCGCCCAGAAGACCTCGTCCATCGCCCCGGGATCGCCATGCTTGAGGAAGCAGACCATCCGCATCATTTCCTGCACGGCGATGGAGGCGCTGGGCATTCCCATCCCGTGCGAGCAGAACAGCACGCCCGCGGTGTAGCGCGTGATGAAGCGGTCCTCCTTGGGGAAGGCAACGATCTCGGCTCCGCCGTTCGCCTCGCTCCAGCGCTGAGCGAATTCCTTGATCCGGCCGCCGGAGCCGGCCATGATCACGGCCCGAATGCCTCTCAGCTTGTCGAGGATGGGGTCCGCGCTCGACACGCCGTAGTGGTAGTAGACGTCCTCGTGGGTTCCGTCGATGACGCCGTCGAGGAACTCGTGGTTCATGTTCTCCGATTTCATGGACCGCTGTCTCCGAACGGTGAGGGTGGTCTTGCGGGAATCCCCGGAGGGGAAACGATCACGTCCCGCAGGGTTGAATCGAGGGTCTGCCGCAGTGTCTCCGGGCCTTGGCGGGGCAAGTGTCACGGATGCGGAGCGATGGGCTGCATTTCGCCGGCGGCGAGTCTTTCCTGGTAGTTGCTCCAGCTCATCGGGGGTCGGCCGTTTTCGATCACGGTCATCTTGACGCAGTCATCGACCGGGCAGACCAGGCTGCAGAGGTTGCAGCCGACGCAGTCGTTTTCGCGGACTTTCGGGACGGGCTTGTGCGGGACGCGGCCGGGTCCGAGACCGAGGCCGAGTTCCTCGGGTGTCTTCAGGTCGATGCACTGGTGCGCGCCGTCTTCGCAGGCGATGTAGCAGAGGTTGCAGCCGATGCACTTGTCGTAGTCGATCCGGGCGACGCGCTGCCAATGGAGGTCGAGCGTCTCCCATTTCTGGAGGGTGGGTGCCGCGCGACCGATGAGTTCGGTGACGGACGTCATGCCCTTGCTGTCGAGGTAGGCGCTGAGGCCTTCGTGCATGTCCTCCACGATGCGGAAGCCGTAGTGCATGATGGCCGTGCAGACCTGGATGCCCGTTGCGCCGAGCGCGATGAATTCGGCGGCGTCGCGCCAGTTGGCGATGCCGCCGATGCCGGAGATGGGCAGGCCGACGGCGGCGTCGGCCGCGCAGGACTGGACCATGTTGAGCGCGATGGGCTTCACGGCGGGGCCGCAGTAGCCGCCGTGCGAGCTGCGGCCGGCGACGGTGGGTTCGGGCACGAACGGGTCGAGGTTCACGTTGGTGATCGAAGTGATGGTGGTGATGAGCGAGATGGCGTTGGCGCCGGCGCGGCGCGCAGCGCGGGCGACGGCGGTGATGTCGGTGACGTTGGGCGTGAGCTTGACGATGACGGGGATGGTGGCGGTCTCCATGACCCAGCCGGTGATCTTCTCGGCAACGGCGGGTTGCTGGCCGATAGCGGAGCCCAGGCCGCGCTCGCACATGCCGTGGGGGCAGCCGAAGTTGAGCTCGATGCCGTCGGCGCCGGCGTCGGTGGCGCGCCTGACGAACTCGTGCCACTGCGCGCGCGTCTCGACCATGAGCGAGGCGATGACGGCGTGGTGCGGCCAGCGTCTCTTCACCTCGGCGATTTCACGGAAGTTCGTTTCCGGCGAGCGGTCGCTGATGAGCTCGATGTTGTTGAAGCCGACGATGCGGGCCGGGCCGTGATTGAGCGCGGAGTAGCGCGAGGCGACGTTGACGATGGGTTCGCCGATGGTCTTCCAGACGACGCCGCCCCAGCCGGCTTCGAAGGCGCGGTGGGCCTGATAGCCGGTGTTGGACGGCGGGCCAGAGGCAACCCAGAAGGGGTTGGGGGACTTGATGCCGGCAAGGTTGGTGGAGAGGTCGGCCATGGGGAAAGTGATGGGTGAAAAGTGACGGGTGACGGGCTACTTCTTCAGCGCGGCTTCCAGCTCGTGGACGCGGACGGGGTGGAGAAGTCCGGAGCCGGTGGGGCCGGTCTTGGCGCCAAGGCGCGAGGGCTGGACGGGCGGCGCGGCGGTCTGCCGGGTGAGGAAGGCGTGGAGGCCGTGAGCGGCTTTCTTGCCCTCGCCGACGGCGTTGACGACCTCGCGTCCGCCGTTGGCGCAGTCACCGCCGGCGAAGATGTGCGGGACGCTGGTCTGGCCGGTGAGCGGGTCGCGGGCGATGACGCCGTGCGCATCGATCTGCAGCGCGGGGAAGAGCCGGCGGAGCAGCACGACCTGCTTTTCCTGGCCGACGGCCTTGAGGACGAGGTCGCAGGGTTCGATGGTCTCGGTCCCTGGAATCGGCTCGGGCCGGCCGTCGGCGCCGGCGTTGGTGCGGACGAGGCGAAGGCCGATCACGTGGCCGGCGCTACCGCACACCTCCACGGGAGCGACGTTGAAGAGGAAACGGGCACCGTCGCACTTCGCGCGCTGGTATTCGAAATCGTAGGCGGACATGTCGCCTTCGCTGCGGCGATAAACGACGGTGGCCTGTTCGGCGCCGAGGCGGAGCGACTGGGTGACGGCGTCGATCGCGGTATTGCCGGCGCCGATGACGACAACGCGGCGGCCGACCGGGACGCGGTCAAGGGGGCGGGTGTGGATCTGGTCGATGAAGTCGAGGGCATCGACGACTTCGGGCAGTTCCTCGCCCGGGATGCGCAGGCGGTTGGTCGCGCCGAGGCCGACGCCGACGAAGATCGCGTCGAAGGTCTTCTCGAGCTGCGCGATGGTGAGATCCTTGCCGATGGTGATGCCGCAGCGCAGCTCGACGCCGAGGGAACGGACGAGTTCGGCCTCGGCCAGGCTGATCTCGGGGCGCATCTTGTAGTAGGCGATGCCGTAGGTATTGAGGCCGCCGGGCTGCGCCTGCTTTTCAAAGACGACCACGGTATGGCCGAGCTGGGCGAGTTCGGCGGAACAGGCGAGGCCGGCGGGGCCGGCGCCGATGACTGCGATCCGTTTGCCGGTAGTCTGCGCCGGCGGGGTGAACACCTTGATGTCGCGCTCGGCAATATAGTCGGTGGCATAGCGCTGAAGGCGGCCGATCTGGATGGGTTGCTCGTCGCGGTCCTCGAGCACGCAGGCGCCTTCGCAGAGGACGGGGGTCGGGCAGACGCGGGCGCAAGAGGCGCCGAGAATATTGGCGCTGAGGATGCTCTTGGCGGCGGCGGCGGGGTTGCCGTGGGCGATCTTCTTGATGAAGGCGGGGATGTCGATGCCGGCCGGGCAGGCCATGATGCAGGGCGCGTCGAAGCAGTAGAGACAGCGGCTCGCCTCGACGAGTGCTTCCTGTCGGCGCAGAGCGGGTTTCAACTCCGCCATGTTGGCGGCAATGGCAGCGGCGGGAAGGAGCGGTTGGATGGGCATGGGGAGACGGAGCTGGGAGATCAGGCGTGGCGCCACGGCGCAAGGGCGGCCGAGGGGGTGGGGGAGGAGTTTCCGGCGCTGCGGTGGGGGTGCGATCTGGAATGACTTGGCGGTTCAACCGGTGCGTTGGATGCTGCTCAGGGACGGCTGCATTTCAAGAAGAACCCCCCCCCCGCCGGCGCCGGGCTGCCGCTGGCGGAGAAGGCGATGCAGTGGGTCATGACGAATTGAGACTTTTCATTCTAGCGCGGAAGATCTCACCCCGGTGAGCGAACCCGGTCCCGGGGGCTGCAGGCGCTTGCGAAGGACAGCCATCCGGGGAGGAACTCCAGCACGTCTAAACGCTCCGGCGCCCGCCGCGTGAGCGTCGCCACGAACCGCTTCACCGAGTTGTAGGCGTGGGTGAAGCCGTGCGTCTGCGCCAGGTCCTGGTAGATGCTCACGGCGTCGCGTCCGAGTTCGACCCGGGTCTCGATCCAGGCGCGGTGCGGCTCGCACCCCGGCGGCGTCGCCCGCCCCGGTGGCCACAAGTGGGGAAGTTTGGCCGGCCGCAACGGCTACGCCGCGATCCTGATGGACGTGAAGATGCCGGTCACGGACGGCATCGAGGCGACGCGTCGCATCCGGGAACGTCCGGTTTGTCCCCGACTCGAGGTAGAACGGGTCGATCGCTCGCATTCCCACTACGGCGGTGACCGGCTCCTTACAGTCTGCCGCAGTCGAAGCCGCGGTAGGCAGCATCCGCATTGGTGCCGAAGATCGCCCCGAGCCATGGTTCAGCGTCCCGTCGATGAACGCCGATCCAGCCACTTCAGCAGCGTCGGGAACAGCTTGTCCGGCTGCAACGGCTTGGAGATGAAGTCGTTCATGCCCGCCTCCTGGCAGGCGCGGCGCTCGTCCTGGAAGACGCTTGCGGTCTCGGCGATGATGGGGGTGGCGGACCTTCCCGGCAGCGCGCGGATGGCGCGCGCAGCTTCCAGTCCGTTCATCACCGGCATCTGCACGTCCATCAGGATCAGTGCGTAGTCGTTGCGCTCGGCCAGGCGCACGGCCTCGCGGCCGTCGGCGGCCAGATCGGGCGCCAGCCCGGCCTGCCGCAGCAACTCCAGCGCCACCTCCTGGTTGATGGGCTCGTCCTCGGCCAGGAGGACGCGGGCGCCGCGCCAGTCCCGCTGCAACTGGAGCTCCGCGCTCTCGGCCGTCGGCACGCAGGGCTCGGGCGCAGCGCCCGTGCCCTTGCCCAGACGCGCCGTCAGCCAGAACGTGCTGCCCTGCCCGACCGTGCTCGTCACGCCGACTTCCCCTCCCATCAGCGCGGCGATCCGCTTGGTGATCGCCAGCCCCAGGCCGGTGCCCCC
>CAIWHR010000254.1 GCA_903912485.1 uncultured beta proteobacterium
ACTCTTAAAGCGAAACCGACTACAAAGGGACTTGTAGGCATACCTATTGCACGCCGGAAGCCTAGACGAGTAGGAGTGGCGCCCGGTCTGCCAGGCGCCAACATTCGCACCTCACCACAAGGACGCAAAGCATGTCGAAATTCTTTAATCTGACCACCGCCGAGTTCCCGAAGAAATACTCGCCCGAAGTCGAGTCGGCAATCGCCGCCATGGGCCAAGCCTACGAGCAGGCGCACACCGCTCAGGCGAACGGCGTCTCGGCACAAACCATTGAGTCTTTGCAGAACATGGCGCGCAGCCGACGCTCCGCCGCAATCGCCCTGACAGTGAAGGAGGAAACCGATCGCCTGCTGAAGGACTTGGGCGGCGGGGTTTTTGTCTCGCGCGTGGCCGAGTTGCTCGGCCTGGCGGCATCGGTCAAAGACCCGGCGCGGGGGATTGTGGCCGACCGCATCGACGCCGACGACGTGATCGCCGACCTGTGCGCCGTTCCCGACAAGCTGCTCGACATCGCCCGCCAGGCAGCGGAAAAACGGTTTCCGCCATTCCGCCCCAAGGCATGACCGAAACAATCCTGGCCGAGCTCCGCGCCCTGCGGGCCGAGGTCTGCGCGCTGCGGGCCGAGCTCACGGCCGCGCGCGCGCCCAAGCTGTCTCGACGCGACATCGCTGGGGCGCGGGCGCTGCTGGGGGAAATAGATAGCGCGACGCGCGGGATGAACTTCACGGCCCGCGAGGTTATCAGCCATGCGGGGTCCGCCAACGGGGGACCACTGCGCGCAGCGCTGGCGGCAGCGTGCGGAGCGGTCGACGCGCACGCGCTGGGAAAGTTCCTCAGTCGAATGCGGCTGATGTTGGGCGATGTATCCGTCGAGCGCATCGGGCGGGAACACGGCGCCGCCATCTGGCGGGTAGGTTCCAAGCGACTCGACGCCGCGAACCTCCCTCCGCTCATAGTTGCCGGCGTGCGCCGCGCGTAGCCTTGACCAGTGAAGCAACCAACCCGGAGAACGGCATGGCTGAGTTTGGCAATTTGCAACGGAGGAACGACGAACTGGCACAGCGTCGCGACTGTATCGCCGCCGCCGCTGTTGCGCGCGCTGGTCTGACCGACCCCTATCGGGGACCATACGACCTTACATCCTTGCCGGCCATCGCCGACGAATGCCTGGAGGAAGTCAAGGCGCGCGCGCCGGCGGGCGTCAACCTGGCGCGCATCGGGTCGGGTCCGCATAGCGACATCGGCATGGCATTGGCACACAGCACCAGCGACTTCCCGGCCATCATGCAAAGCATCGGAGCGCGGGCCGCGCTGTTGGGATGCGACGCTGCGGACGAGGCATATCCGCTCTACACCCGCCGGGGATCAATGCGCGACTTTAAGCCGGCTCGGGCGGTCGGCATCGAGGCGATCCCCGCCCTGCCCGGCGTGCAAGAGCTCGCCGAGTTTACGGCCCTAAAGCTCGCCGACTCGGGCGTTATCGCCCAGCTCGGCACCGTGGGGGCGTTTTGGAGCGTAACCCGGCAGGCCATCCTCAACGATGATCTGAATTTGCTCGTCAATACAGCCTTCGCTGCCGGACGCGCCGCCATGCGGTCGGTTGGCAGGGGCGTTGTGCGGTCTTTCGCCACGAACCCGGTAATGGGCGACGGCGTTACGCTGTTCCATGCGGACCACGGGAACCTGCTGGTCGGCAAGGTGCTGAATATGGATTCGGTCAGCGAAATGCGTACCGCGCTGGCGAAACAGACGAGCAACGGCGAGCGGATCGGAGCGCGCCTGCGATACCTGATTGTGCCCACCAACCTCGAGGCGTGCGCGCACGCGGCAGTCAGGGGCGCCTGGTCTTCGGCGAACCCCCTGCAACCCCCGCTGCAAGTGATCGTCGAGCCGAGGCTGGACGAGTATTCCGACGAGGCGTGGTACGGCACCGCCGACCCGCAGGCATGAGCGCGATCAAGAAGACTGATGTGCGCCGAGCAGGTCTTGATCAGAATAACTGAGGGTCTACAGGGGGGTCGCCCTCAGAGAACTTGACTGGCAAGCTCCCCGAGGGCGAGTCTCAGGTTGTC
>CAIWHR010000255.1 GCA_903912485.1 uncultured beta proteobacterium
CGGATTGACGACGCTTCGCTATGTCGCATAATGTGTATTATGTCAAATCAACCAACACGGATGCCGCCATCGTGTGCAAGCTGCCGCACCGTGGCTTTCCGCCTGCCCTCCGGCTTGGCGGGAGCGTCCATGCTCGAGTCCACCTTTGCCGTGTCATGTTCACGGTTGCAGGGTCCGCGCCAGGATGCCGCCTGAGAGGCTGCGCACGTTGAAGCCGTTCTGCAGCAGGATGCGGGTGGCGTAGTACGCGCGCTGCGCGGAACGGCAGATCACCCGGATCTCGCGATCGCGCGGAAGTTCGCCCATCCGCGCCCGCAGTTGACCGAGTGGGATGTTGACTGCGCCCGGCACGCTTTCCACCACCAGTTCCAGCGGCTGACGCACATCCAGCAGGATGGCGTCAGACCTGTCGCCCCAATGCGCAATCGGCATGTCGCCACGCAGCACATCGGCCGCAACCATCCCGGCGAAGTTGACGGCGTCCTTGGCGCTGCCGAACTGCGGCGCGTAGCAAAGCTCGGACTCCTCGAGGTCGTAGACCGTCGCGCCCATCTGGATGGCCACCGCCAGCGCGCTGATGCGCTTGTCCACCCCCGGTGCGTCTTCGCCCAGCGCCTGGGCGCCGAGCAACCGTCCGTCGGACTTCCTGAAGAGAACCTTCAGCGCAAGCATCTTGGCGCCCGGGTAATACCCGGCGTGCGCATTCGGGAAGAGATAGATCTTCTCGAAGTCCTTGTCGCCGAGCTTCGTGAGCGTCTTTTCGCTGGCGCCGGTCCACGCGGCGGCGCAGCCGAACAACCCGATGATCGAGGTGCCCTGCGTGCCCCGGTATTCGGAGTTGCGCCCGGCGATCACGTCAGCCGCGATGCGCCCCTGGCGGTTGGCCGGTCCGGCCAGCGCGACGAGATTCCACTCGCCGGTCACGAAATCCCTGACCTCGACGGCGTCGCCGACGGCGAGGATGTCCGGATCGCTGGTCCGCATCTGGCCGTCAACCCGAATCCCGCCGCGATCGCCGATCTCGAGCCCGGCGCTGCGGGCCAGCGCAGTCTCCGGCCGCACTCCGAGCGCGAGGATGACGATGTCTGCAGGATGGGTCCTGCCGGAGTTGGTCTGCACTTCAAGCGCGCCGCCGTCGAGCTGCCTGAAACCGGCGACGCCGTCGTCGAGCGCCAGATGAACACCGTGCAGCTTCAGGCGCTCCTGGACCATGACGGCAAGCTCGGGATCGAGCGGCGCCAACACCTGATCGAGCATCTCGACCAGCGTCACGTCGAAGCCGGCATGGATCAGGTTCTCGGCGGTCTCGAGACCGATGAAGCCACCGCCGATCACCACCGCGTGTCGCGTCGGCTTGGCGAACTGGATGCCGGAATAGCCGAACATCCCGGCGAGAAACTCGGTGCCGCGCTCCATCCATTCGCGGATCGCCCGCGCGTCGGGTACCGTGCGCACCTGGAAGATCCCCGGCAGATCGATGCCCGGCAAGGGCGGGCGGATCGACGCCGCGCCAGGCGCGAGCACCAGTTTGTCGTAGGTCTCGGTCGTCACCTTGCCGGTCGACGTATCGCGCAGCTCCACCGTCTTGTCCTTCGGCGAGATCGCGATCGCTTCGCAACGGGTTCGCACGTCGATGCCGAACACCCCGCGAAACATCTGCTCGCTTCCGACCAGCAGGCTCGACTCCTTCGCGATCACACCCGAGATGTGATAAGGCAATCCGCAGTTGGCGTAGGAGACGTACGGCCCGCGCTCCACCATCACGATCTCGGCCTTTTCGTCCAATCTGCGCAGACGCGCCGCGCAAGAGGCGCCGCCCGCCACGCCACCGACAATGACGACTTTCATCTGTCTCGACCTCCCCTTTGGCACTCTCTCTGCGCGCCGAATCGGCAAGCGGAGAATCGTCCCGATCCGAGCCGCTCGTCAAATGCTGCGCCGACACGCCGCTGCGACCTGACGACCGCCGTTCGGAAACCTGGGCGGACTCGCGGAAGGCCCGGTCCCGGACTCCACGTGAAGCGATCGGCCAGCACGCCGGGTGGCGGCTGGTGAGCCCGAGACTACCCCCGGAATGACAGCGCAGACATGACGAGCGTCAAGCATCATCCCGCGCCGGCGCATGCGCGTTCGAGCCGGCGCCGGCGCGGGCTGGCTTGACGTGGCGTCCGGGGACCCTTGGGAATCCCGTGCATTCCGACGGAAGGCGACCGGGTTCCCACGGAATTCCCTCACGAACCCCCGCCGCAGGTCGATATCATGGTTGCAGACGTTGCAGTGCGAACAGAAGGAACTGCCATGACCTACTACCTCTACCCCCGGCGCGACTCCCCCGAATCCGACGCGGCGCCCAACGTGCCGACCCCGGACGAGATCCTGTTTGCCGAAGAAATCCGGCACCGGCTGGAGATGCAGCTGCTGTCGCGGACCGAGTGGCCGACGCGCGAGTTCGGCGCGGTCGAATACGAGTGGGCGAATCGTTACGAGGTCTGAAGCCGTGAGGTCCGAAGTCGATCGGCCCGCCGCGCCGCCACGTCGTCAGTGGCAACCCCGGAGCCCGGAGGCTGCGAGCAACAGCAGCATGACGACGCTCGGATAGAACGTGAGCGCAAACCCGAGCGCCCGCGCCGGCGCGCCGCGCGCGTAGCCGCGCCAGAACAGCAGGCGCCCGGCGACGAACAGCAGCGCGGCCGCCGGGACCGCCGCCTGCCACGCGGCGGGCATCGTCGCCGCCCACGCCGCGTGCGTACCCAGCGCCAGCACCGCCTGCTCCAGCGTGTTCTGGAGCGTGGCCTGCAGCACGCCCGCCCGCGGCGTGTTCCGCGACACGCCGCCGCCGTCGATGTCCTCGGGCGTGAAAAAGCGGTGCCGCGCCAGAACCCCGACGTTCACCGCGAGGCAGGCCGCCACCAGGACGTCCCACCGCAGCGCCTGCGCCAGCGCTTCCGCCGCGCCCGGCGCCGGCAGCCACGCCGCCGGAGGCGCGGCGATGGCGGCGGCGAGCGCCAGCGCCGACAGGCCCAGTCCGGCGGCCATCCCGCGCAACACCCCGCGCTGCTTGTCGGTGAGCATCGGCTGGCGTCAGGCGGAGCGGTGCGCGGCCACCGCCGACTCGTGCGCCGCCCGCAGCCGGCTGCGCTGCAGCTTGCCGGTCGCCGTCTGCGGCAATTCGGCCACCCAGTGCACCCACCGCGGCCGCCGGTACTTCGGCAGCTGGTCGATGGCGGCGCCGACGCGCGCGCGGGCGTCCTGCTCGCGCCCGGGGACGGCGACCGCCAGCGCGGCGATCGTGGTCAGGCCGTCGGCCGTCGTCACGCCGACCGCGGCGACCTGGTCGAGCGCGTCGCCGCCCGCCTCGGCCAGCGCCTGCTCGACCCACAGCGTGCTCACCCATTGGCCGGAGACCTTCAGCATGTCGTCGGTGCGGCCGGCGAACTCCAGCCGGCTTCCGCGGCGGAGGAACATGTCGCCGGGAGAGAACCAGCCGTCGGCGAACGCGTCGGCCTGCGCGTCGGGGCGCCGCCAGTACCCCAGCGCCAGCGACGGCAGCCGCACGGCGATGCGCTGCGGCAGTTCGGGGTCGACGTCGTTGACGTAGCGGATCAGCGTCAGCGGCGTCGGCCGCAGGAGGCTCGTCTCGTCGTCGTTGTAGAGGGCGAGGCAGAGCGTTTCGGAGGTGCCGTAGCCCGAGATGGGCGCCTTGCCGGTGGCGTGCAGCCAGCCGCTGCGCACGCCCGCCGGCAGCGCTTCGCCCGCCGAGACGAAATGGCGGATGCCTGCGTCGGCGAGCGCCGGGGCGACGTTCTCCTGCAGCATCTTGCTGTACAGCGTCGGCACCGTGAACAGCAGCGTCGGCCGCAGCCGCGCGACGACGTCGCGCGTCCGCTGCGGGGTCGCGCGCTCGCGGTCGAGGATCACCGTGGCGCCCAGGCGCAGCCCCGCGAACAGGCTGTTGCCGAGCGCGTACGCAAAAAAGAGCTTCGACGTCGAGTAGAAGCGGTCGGCGGCGGTGGCGCCGAGCACCTGTTCGGCGAAAGCCTGCGCGTGGACGACGGCGCGCTGCGGGTGGATCACCCCCTTGGGCGTGCCCGTCGTGCCGGACGTGCCGATCCACAGCGCCGGATCCTCGTCGCCGTGTTCGCCGGCGGCGACCGGACCGGCGTCGCGCACCGCGGCGGTCCAGTCGCGGTCGCCGCGGCTGCCGGCCGCGACGATCGCCGGCCCGGCGGCGAGCGAGCGGGCCAGCGCGCACAGCGCCCGCGCCTGGTCCGGCTCGCACCACAGGTGGCGCACCTCGCTGTCGGCGAGGATGGGCGCGAGATCGGCGAGTGCCAGATGCGGGTTGACGCCGATCGCGACCCCGCCGGCCCAGATCGCGCCGAGGTAGGCGATGACCCAGTCGTCGCTGTCGGGTGCGAACACGACGACGCGCGCCCCCGGTTCCAGCCCCAGCGCGCGCCACGCGGCAGCGGCGCGCGGGACGGCGGCGCGCAGTTCGGCGTAGGTGACGCAGCGCTCGCCGCAGTCCAGCGCGATCGCCGCGTCGGCACCGACCGCAAGCAGGCACTCCGCCGCGTTCATCGCGCCCCCTCGCCCGCTGCGGCTAGTCCGCCGCGCTGCGCGGTGCGAGCCGCGGCAGGCAGTGCGCGATCCACTGCGCGGTCAGCTTCTCCTGCAGCGAATTCTGCCGCAGCCGGTCGGACAGCGCGTGGAAGTCGACGCAGTCCAGCGGCTGGTCCTGGTCGAAGCACGAGAACACGTACGTCACTTCGCCCGTCTTCGGGTCGCGCTGCGGCTGCAGGCACTGCGCGCAGATCTCCTTCATCATGCACTGCATCGGCGAGTTGATCGAGCCGATCGCGAAGTGGTGCGGATCGAGGTAGGGTGCGAGCACGCCGTGGCGCGCCCGTCCGACCGCCGCCATCATCCGGTCGGAGCCGATGGCGATGATGCGGTTGCCCTCCGACAGCGCGATCGGCGGCGTGCCCAGCCGTCCGGCCGCGTACGCTTCCATCGCCTGGACGATGTTGCCGACGAAGGCAAAATCCTGCGGCCGGTCGGGGCGGAACCCCGGCTCCTCGTCGCAGCACCAGACGATGACGTCGGCGGCGGCCTCGATGTCGGCGACCTTGTAGCGGTCGATCTCCTTCTTGTAGCCGGCGAAGTACAGCACGCGCGAATTCGCCGCGCGCAGCGCCTGCCCGATCGAGAACAGCACCGCGTTGCCCAGGCCGCCGCCGACCAGGATCGCGGTCTCGTCGGCGGGGATGTGCGTCGGGCTGCCGGTCGGGCCCATCAGCACCACCGGCTCGCCGGGCTCGAGCAGCGCGCACAGGTTCGACGAGCCGCCCATTTCGAGCACGATCAGCGACACCAGGCCGCGCGCCGGGTCGACCCAGGCGCCGGTGAGCGCCAGGCCCTCCATCTGCAGCAGCGTGTCCGCGGTGACCGGCGAGCGCGCGGCGAAGTTCTGCAGCCGGTAGAACTGCCCCGGGCGGAACCGGCGCGCGGCGGCGGGCGCCCTGACGACCAGCTCGACGATCGTCGGCGTCAGCCGCCTGACTTCGTGCACCGTCGCGCGCAGCTCGCGATTCAACCGGCCGAGGAACGCGGCGTCGTCGGCATCATCGGCCGGCGGCCGCCGCGCAAGCACGCGCGAAACGACCGGAAAGCCCTGCTTGGTCGAACCCAGCGCCTTCACGACGTTGCCGAAGAACGAAGGGTGCAGGTCGCCGAAGAAGGACACGAAGCGCCCGTCCGGGACCCGCGTCAGCAGCACGTCGGCGCGCTCGGGCTTGGGGCTCCCGCGCGCGGGCGTCACCGGTTCGCCGTCCTCGCCGCAGGCGCGGAAATACTTGCCGTCGACGAAGAAGTGCGCGGCGTCCTCGCGCGCGAGCACCGTGTTGGGCTGCGTGCCGGCGGCGACGAACACCGTGCACGCCGACAGCGTCACGGCGCCCGCGTCGGAGCGGGCGCCCTCCTCTGCCGCCGCCGCGCGCCGGAAGCGCAGCGCGCGCACCGCGCCGTATTCATCGGTGTCGACGGCGAGCGGCGTCAGGCCCTCGGCGAACACGACGCCCTCCTCCAGCGCCTTGGCGACCTCCTCGTGGTTGAGCGTGTACGAGGGGCTGTCGGTCAGGCGGCGGCGATAGGCGACGGTCGCGCCGCCCCAGTGGTTGAGCAGCTCCACGATGCGCGCCGGGCGGCCGGCGCGGGCCGCCTCGCGCCGCTCGCGGCCGATGGCGCGGGCGTGCGACAGGAACTCCTCGGCGATTTCGCGCTCCTCGGCGTCCCAGCGCGCGCGGATGGCGTCTTCGCCGAGTTCGGCCGCGAGCTTCTGGTAGCGGTCGAGGAACTTCTCCACCTGGACGACGTAGTAGGCGAGCGCCTCGGTCGCCGTGTCGATGGCGGTCAGACCGCCGCCAATGACGACGACCGGCAGCCGCAGCTGCATGTTGGCGATCGAATCGCGGTGCGCGGCGCCGGTCAGCTGCAGCGCCATCAGGAAGTCCGACGCGGTGCGCACGCCGCGCGCGAGGCCGTTGGGGATGTCGAGCGTCGTCGGCCTGCCCGCCCCCATGCACAGCGCGACGTGGTCGAAGCCGAAGCCGCCGGCGTCGGCAGGAGCGAAGGCGTCGTCGAGGGTGATGGTGCCGCCGAAGCGCACGCCGCCGTACAGCGCGAACTCACCGCGACGCTCGATCAGCAGGCGCACCAGCTTGAGGAAGTTCTTGTCCCAACGCACGGTGATGCCGTACTCGGCGACGCCGCCGAAGCCGGCCATCATCCGCTCGTCGAGCGGCTCGTAGAGGCTCATCGCGTCGCGGATCGGCGCGAACGGCACGCGCGTGCCGTCGGCGCGCACGCCCGACAGCTGCGAGGGCAGCGGCTCGATCTTGAGGCCGTCGATGCCGACGACCGTGTGCCCGTCGTTCATCAGGTGGTGCGCGAGGCTGAAGCCGGCGGGGCCCATCCCCACCACCAGCACGCGGCGGCCGCTGCGCGGGCGCGGCAGCGGCGCGCGCAGGTTGAGCGGGTTCCAGCGGGTGAGCAGGCTGTAGATCTCGAATCCCCACGGCAGCGCCAGCACGTCCTTCAGCGTGCGCGTCTCCACCTGCGGGATGTCGACCGGGTCCTGCTTCTGGTAGATGCACGACTTCATGCAGTCGTTGCAGATGCGGTGGCCGGTGGCGGCGGCCATCGGGTTGTCGATGCAGATGACCGCCAGCGCGCCGATCGGAACGCCCGCCGCCTTCAGCGTCTGGAACTCCGAGATCTTCTCCGCCAGCGGGCAGCCGGCGAGCGCCACGCCGAAGGAACTTTTCTTGTACGTGATCGCCGCCGGCGCCGCCGGCGACGGCTTTTCCCTGAGGCCGCTCGAGCACGAATCCTTGCCCTGCGCGTGGCACCAGATGCAGTAGTTGGCCTGGTCGAGCGCGCCGACGAGGTTGGTGCCGGGGTCGGTCAGCGCGAAGCCTTCGCGGCGGCGCAGGTGCCCGGGGTCGATCCGGTAGGCGGTGGCGCCCTGCAGCGAGAACGGCTGCGCGTGCGCGACCAGGCGCTGCGGGTCGGTCTTTGCCGGCGCCTTGAACAGCACGCCGCGACGGACGTGGTCGCGGCCGGCGGCCGTGTGCAGCGCCCACGCCGCGTAGCGCAGCGCGAGGTCGATCTCCGTCGCGTGCGCCGCCTCGTCCTGCATCCACGCCGCGACCTGCGTGGCGTAGGCGAGCTCGTCGAAGCGTCCGCCGAATGCGTGCCGCAACTCGCGTTCCAGCGCGGGGCCGTCGAACGCCTGCGCCTCGTCCGGCGTGATGCGGTTGGCGGCGCGGCGCTGGACGAACTGGCGCTTGACGCTCCAGATCGGCGCCGGCTCCTCGTGGCGGCGGATCAGCGCGTCGAGCTCGGCATCGATGCCGAAAAGCCGGGCGAGGAAGCGCTCGAGCTGCGGCGCCAGCGCCAGGATCAGCGCTGACTCCTCCTTCGGCGACAGCGCGGCGGGGTCGCTGCGCCCCGCGGCCAGCCGGCCGGCCAGCGCGGCGTCCGCCGCGGCGAGCGCGTCGACGAAGGCGCGGTCGAGCGCGACCAGCCCGTCGCGCCGGTAAAGGTCGTCGAAGGCGACGCCGAAACCCGGCGTCAGCGCCGGAAGCTCCGGCGCGCCCGACGCGTCGGCAGCGGGCTCCGCGATCGGCACTACAGCGTGCGCCGTGCGGTGCGCAGGCGGACGGCGTCCATGTCGTCGCCGCGACGCTCTCTCAAGGCATATCCGGTGAACTCGGCCACGACTTCCTTCCGCCAGTAGACGTCGAAGTCGGTATTATCCATGGGCTTCGCTCTCGAGGCGACCATCCGCGCCGCCTCGGCGATCACTTCGTCGGTCAGGCGCTTGCCGGCGAGGAATTCGCCGGCCCTGGTGAGGAACGGGTGCGACGACACCGCGCCCAGCGCGACGCGCGCCTCGGTGATGCTGCCGTCGGGAGCGAGCTTCGCCGCCGCCGCCACGCCCAGCACCGGGAAGTCGAACGATCCGCGCCGGCGCAGCTTCCAGTACGTGCTCGTCCACTCCGCCGCGTCGGGCAGCAGCACGCGGGTCAGGATCTCGCCGGGACGGCGCGTCAGGTAGTCGATGCCGTCGTTGCGGTAGAGGTCGGCGAGTGCAACGTCGCGCTCGCCGGCGGTCGACTCGAGGCGCACGCTGGCGCCCAGCGCGATCAGCGCCGGCGCGCAGTCGGTCGACGACACCGCCAGGCAGCGCTTGCTCGCGGTGGCGACCCAGCAGGTCTCGCCGTCGCGCTTCATGCAGAAGCCGATCGCCTTGCGCCACTCGTGGTTCTGGTCGTAGTAGCTGCAGCGCGTGTCGAGGCAGAGGTTGCCGCCGAGCGTGCCCATGTTGCGCAGCTGTGCGGTCGCCACCTGCGACGCGGCCTGCCACAGGCCGGGATACCTGGCGCGCAGGCCTGCGGTGCCGATCACTTCGGCCAGCGTCAGTCCGCCGCCCAGCGTCAGGCCAGCGCCGTCCTCGACGGCCTTCATGCCCTCGACGCGGGACAGGGACACCAGCACCTGCGGCGCCTGCTGCCGGCGCTTCATGTTCGGCAGGAGGTCGGTGCCGCCGGCGATCAGCACCGCGCCCGGCCCCTCGCCTTCGAGGATGCGCGCCGCCTCGGCGACCGAGCGCGGCGACTCGAAACGGAACCACGGCAGGCGCATCATGGCGCGACCTCCCGGACCCGACCGGCGCGCGCTGCCGGCTCGACCGAGTTGCCGTCGCCGCCTTCCCATGGCGGCGGCACCAGCATCGGCTCCGGATACGGCACCTCCGGGAAATGGTCCGGGCCGACGCGCGGGTTCTCGCCCTTCGCCTTGCGCGCCAGCGCCTTCAGCACCTTGTCCGGCGTGATCGGCAGCTCGTCGATGCGGATGCCCAGCGCGTCGAAGATGGCGTTGGCCACCGCCGGCATCACCGGCAGCAGCGGGCCCTGCCCCACCTCCTTGGCGCCGAACGGGCAGTTGGGGTCGGGGTCCTCGACCAGCACGGTGTCCATCTCGGGCATGTCGAGCGCGGTGATGCTCTTGTACTCGAGCATCGACGGCGCGCGGTGGACCAGCGCGTGCGAGAGCTTCGGCGGCAGCCGCCGGAACGACTGCTCCTCCATCAGCGCCTCGCACAGCCCCATGTACACCGAACCCTCGACCTGGCCGCGCGCGAGCACCGGGTTGAGCGCGCGGCCGATGTCGTGCGCGATCCAGATCTTGGGCACGTGGATCCAGCCCGTGGCCCGGTCGACCTCGACTTCGACGATGCACGCCGTGTACGAATACGCGGGCGACGGGCCGACGCCGCCGCCCTTGTAGCGGCCGGGCGGCTTGGGCGGCGTGTACGAACCGACGGCGCCGAGCGTGCCGTGTTTGGCTTCGGCCAGCACGACCACCTCCTTGAACGACAGGCTCTTGCCGGGGTCGCCGGCGCGGAATACGCGGCCGTGCGCCAGCACGACGTGCTCCGGCGCCGTCTGCAGCTGCGCCGCGGCGACGTCGGCGAGCAGCGCGCGCAGCTTGCCGGCGGCCTCGATCGCGGCGTTGCCCATCATCACGGTGACGCGGCTGGAGTACGAGCCGAGGTCGATGGGTGTGAGCGCGGTGTCGCCGGTCACGCAGCGCACCTCGAACGGATCGATGCCGAGGACTTCGGCGACAATGCCGGCGAGGACGTCGTCGGAGCCCTGCCCGACCTCGGTTGCGCCGCAGAACACGGTGACCTGGCCGCTCCTGTCGATCAGCAGCTGCACGCCCGAGTGCGGCAGCTTGTTCCAGTAGATCGACAACCCGGCGCCGCTCATGTACGCGCCGCAGGCGAGGCCCAGACCGCGGCCTTCGGGCAGCTTGCCGCGGCGGTTCTTCCAGTCCGAGCGGTCGACGACCTGGCGGATGCACTCCGCCAGCCCGATGGAGCCGATCCGCAGCCAGTTGGCGGTCAGCGTGTTGGGCTTGGCGACCATGTTCAGCCGAAGCTCGGCCGGATCCAGGCGCAGCTTCTCGGCGATCTTGTCGAGCTGGATCTCCTGCCCGAAGCGCGGCTGCGGCGTGCCGTGGCCGCGCTTGGCGCCGCAGGGCGGCTTGTTGGTGAACGTCCGGCAGCCTTCGAACTTGTAGCGCGGCAGTTCGTAGGTGACAGGCGTCAGCGCGCCGGTGTAGAACGTGCTCGCGGTGCCGTACGAGCCGTAGGCTCCGCCGTCGAGCAGCGTCTGCAAGTGCATGCCGGTGATCCTGCCGTCGTTGCTGACACCGGTGCGGAACTTCATCAGCACCGGGTGGCGGCCGCGGTGCATGTAGAACACCTCCTCGCGGTTGAGGCAGATCTTCACCGGGCGCCCGAGCATCAGCGCCGCCTTCAGCACCACCGCTTCGTGGTTGCAGACGTCGGTCTTGCCGCCGAAACCGCCGCCGTTGGGGCAGGCGATGATGCGGATGTGCGCTTCGGGAACGGCGAGCGCGCGCGCCATCTGGCGGTGGACGTAGTGCGGAACCTGCGTCGACGACCACAGCGTCAGCTTGCCCTCGCCGTCGACCGCGGCGACCGATGCGTGCTGCTCGATCGCCAGGTGCGTGTTGCCCTCGAAGAAGAACAGGTCCTCGAACACGTGGTCGGACGCGGCCAGCGCCGCGTCGACGTCGCCGAACTGGTAGGACTGGTTGCGGTGGATGTTGCCGACGTCGTTGTAGTCGTGGATGCGCACGTCGGGACGCGCCAGCGCCTCCTGCGGCGAGCCGATGGTCGGCAGGATCTCCCAGGTGACGTCGATCAGGTCGAGCGCCTCGCCCGCCGTCTGCTCGTCCCTGGCGACGACCGCGGCGAGCGGGTCGCCGACGTAGCGGACGCGCTCCGGCGCCAGCGGGTACTCGTCCTGCGACACCGGGAGGATGCCGATGGACACCGGGAAATCCTTGCCGGTCAGCACCAGGTGCACGCCGGGGTGCCGCTCGGCGCGCGAGGCGTCGATGGCGACGATGCGCGCGTGCGGATGCGGCGAGCGCAGGAGCCGCGCGTGGAGCATCCGCGGCAGCACGATGTCGTCGGCGAAGCGCGTCTGTCCGGTGACCTTGGCGCGCCCGTCCACGCGGCGGCGCGGCTTGCCGATGACGTCGAAGTGCGTGCGCTTGGTCATGGCGCCGTTCCCTCGCAGCATGGGCAGGACCCGCTCTGCGCCGCGTCGGCGCGCATCCGCCGCGCGGCCTCCTCGATCGACTCGTAGATCTGCTGGTAGCCGGTGCAGCGGCAGAGGTTGCCCGAGATCGCCTCCCTGATCTTCTCGCGGCAGGGATCGGGGTCGCCGTCGAGCAGCGCCTTCGCCGTCATCAGCACGCCCGGCGTGCAGTAGCCGCACTGCGCGCCGCCCAGGTCGGCGAACGCCGCCTGCAGCGGGTGCAGCGTCGGGCCGCGCGCCAGGCCTTCGACCGTCTCGATCGCCTTGCCCTCGCATTCGACGGCGAGCACGAGGCACGACAGCAGCGGCAGCCCGTCGACGAGCACGGCGCAGGCGCCGCATTCGCCGAGCTCGCAGCCGTGCTTGGTGCCGGTGAGCCCCAGGTCCTCACGCAGGACCTCGAGCAGCGTCTTGTACGGCGCGAACAGCACCTCGGTGTCCTCGCCGTTGACGTGCAGGACCATGCGCAGGTTGCGGCGCGCGCCGCCCGGTGCGGACTGGGTGTCGGTCATCTCGGTTCTCCGATGCGCTGCCGGCGCCCGGCATCCCCGCGCGCCACGCCAAAAGGTTAACGATCCAATTGTTTGATGTCAAACACATCGGCCGGCCGGGCGCAGGCCGCGTCCGCCGCCGTTTGCCCGCGCGCGCTAACGGTGCTCGGGAAAAATGCGCCCGAGGAGCTCGGTCAGCGTCGCGCGCTCGTCCTCGGAGAGGTCGCGCGCCAGGCGCTTTTCGTGCGCCGCCACGCGGCGCTTCAGCGTCTTCAGCAGCGCTGCGCCGGCGGGCGTGAGTTCCAGCGCGTTGGAGCGGCGGTCGTGCGCGACGGCGCGGCGCGTGACCAGTCCGCGCCGCTCCAGGCTGTCGACCACCGAAACCACCGTCGACCGGTCGAGGTGGACCGCGTTGGCGAGTTCGGTCTGCTTCAGCCCCGGGTTGCACTCGATCAGCACCAGCACCGCGAACAGCCCCGGCGTGATCTCGAGCGGGCCGATCGCCGCGGCGAAGTCGCGGAAGACCGCGATCTGCGCGTGGCGCAGGTGCAAGCCGACGAGGCCGGTGAGCACGCCGCGGTCGATCGGCGGCCGCTCGCCGCCTCCGGCTTTGCTGCGGGGCATGCGCGCCGTCCCCGGTCAGGCCCGGACGCCGCGCGCGGCGATTCCGGACGACGCTGCCGGCTTCACGCGGGGCCCTGCGGCTTGCGCGCGGCGTCCGGCGCGCCCGCGCCCGTCCGGGCCGGCCTGGGCGGCGGCGAGGCGCGGGCGGCGAAGTCGAGCGCGAGGTCGAAGGCCGCTTCGACGAACGCCAGCACGCGGGCGAACTGGGCGTCGGAGAGGTTGCGCGCGGCGTCGCGCGAGCGGTAGACGTTGATGAAGTCGTGCTCGCGCCGCGCGTGCTCGACCAGCCGGCCGACGCCCAGCGCCTTCAGCGTGCGGCCGATGGTCGGGCTGTAGGTGTTGGTCAGGTTCAGCACGAACGGAATCGGGTCGTTGCGCGCCAGCACCGCCGCCAGGCGCAGGATCACCTCGAATGGCAGCGCCGCCTTGCCGTTCTCGGCCAGTTCCAGCAGCACGACGTCCTTGAGGTCGACGGCGTGCCCGACGTCGGCGATGGTAAGCCCCGCCTGTTCGCGGACCTTGCGCAGGAAGGCGCCGGCGCGGGCCAGGTCCTTGCGCTGGATCGCGTCGCGCGCCAGGAGGCCGCCCACGCCCAGCGACGCGTCGACGGCGGCGCCCGCGATGTCGATGACCTGGCCGGCCAGGTTGCGGATCGATCCGGTCAGGCTGGACGCGGCCTCGACCGCCGCGGGCACGGCGCCCCGGCGCTTCTCGGCACGGCTGCGGGCGCCCTTGGCGGCAGTCTGTGCGGCTTTCTTCGGCATGTCGTCTCCTTCGGTCAGTGTCCGTCCGGCCGGCTGTCGGTGTCGCCGGCCAGCGCGGCCAGGCTGTACGCGGCCAGCGCGTCGATCACCGCCTCGTCCTCGCCGACCGCCGGGACCGCGCGCAGCGCCACATCCGGGTGGCGTGCCGCCACCGTCTCGAGCAGCGCGGCCAGGTCGCGCCTGACGTGCCCGCCCTGGCCCAGGAACACCGGGACGACGCAGATGCCGCGGCAGCCCGCGGCGACCAGTTCGGCGGCGGCGGTCGGCAGGTCGGGCTGCATGATGTCGAGGAAGGCGACGCCGACCGGTCCCGGCGCCGACCGCGCGACGCGCTCGCGCAGCCGCTCCAGCGGCTCGGCCCAGCGCGGATCGCGGGCGCCGTGGGCAAACAGGATGAGTCCATCCATCGGGAAATCGCGTCGCGTCATTGCCGGCCAGGACGGCCTGGCCGAGCCATATATAACCTGGAGTGCTTCTCTAATCGCCGGATAGTCCTTCCGGCAATAGCCGGCTCCGGATAATGTTCGGCTTCGAAAGCCTCCGGCCCGACCCATGTACCGTTACGACAGTTTCGACCAGTCCATTGTCGCACAGCGTGTCGCGCAGTTCCGCGACCAGACGCGCCGCTTCCTCGCGGGCCAGCTCAGCGAGGACGAGTTTCGCCCGCTGCGGCTGCAGAACGGGCTCTACGTCCAGAAGCACGCGCCGATGCTGCGGGTGGCGATCCCCTACGGTCTGCTGTCGTCGCCGCAGCTGCGCCGGCTCGCGCACATCGCGCGGACCTTCGATCGCGGCTACGGCCACTTCACGACGCGGCAGAACATCCAGTTCAACTGGCCGCAGCTCGAGGACGTGCCCGACATCCTGGCCGAGCTGGCCGAAGTCGAGATGCACGCGATCCAGACCAGCGGCAACTGCATCCGCAACACGACGTCCGACCCCTATGCCGGGGTCGCCGGCGACGAGCTCATCGACCCGCGCCCGTGGTCCGAGCTCGTCCGCCAGTGGTCGACGCTGCACCCGGAGTTCGCGTTCCTGCCGCGCAAGTTCAAGATCGCGGTCACCGGCGCGACCGCCGACCGCGTGGCGATCCTCGTCCACGACATCGGCGCGCAGGCGGTGCGCAATGCGGCAGGAGAGACCGGCTTCCGCGTCGCCGTCGGCGGCGGCCAGGGCCGCACGCCGATCATCGGCCAGGTGATCCGCGAGTTCCTACCCGGCGCCGAGCTGCTCAACTATTTCGACGCGATCCTGCGCGTCTACAACCGCTTCGGCCGCCGCGACAACAAGTACAAGGCGCGGATCAAGATCCTGGTCAAGGAGATGACGCCCCCCGAGTTCACGCGCCGCGTCGAGGCCGAGTGGGATCGGCTGCGCGGCGGTCCCGGCAGCGTGCCGCCCGCGGAGATCGCGCGGCTTGCCGCGCACTTCGCCGATCCCCCGTACCGCGACCTGCCGCGCGCGAGCCTCGCGTATCGCGCGGCGCTCGCCGACAGCCGGCCGTTCTCGCAGTGGGCGAGCCGCAACGTCGTCGCGCACAAGCGCACCGGCTACGCGATCGTCACGCTGTCGCTGAAAAAGACCGGCGTGCCGCCGGGCGACGCGACCGCGACGCAGATGGACGCCATCGCCGACCTCGCCGACCGCTACAGCTTCGGCGAGCTGCGCGTCACGCACGAGCAGAACCTGGTTTTCGCCGACGTGCTGCAGGCCGACCTCTACGACCTCTGGACGAGGCTCAAGACGCAGGGCCTCGCGACGCCCAACATCGGACTGCTCACCGACATCGTCTGCTGCCCGGGCGGCGACTTCTGCTCGCTCGCCAACGCCAAGTCGATCCCCATCGCCGAGGCGATCCAGCGCCGCTTCGACGACCTCGACTACCTGCACGATCTGGGCGCGATCGAGCTCAACATGTCCGGCTGCATGAACGCCTGCGGCCACCACCACGTCGGCAACATCGGCATTCTCGGCGTCGACAAGAACGGTGCCGAGTGGTACCAGATCTCGCTGGGCGGTGCGCAGGGCTTCAAGGCGTCGCTGGGCAAGGTGATCGGGCCGTCGTTCGCGGCGGCCGAGGTTCCCGGCGTGATCGAAGCGATCATCGCCGCCTACGTCGAATGGCGGCATCCCGACGAGGCGTTCATCGACACCCTGCGCCGCATCGGGATCGACCCCTTCAAGGAGCGTGTGTATGCCCCGGCTCATTAAGGACGGCGCGGTGGTCGACGACCGCTGGACGCTGCTGCCCGAGGCGTACAGCCTCACCGATCTCCCCGAGCGCGGCGCCGTCATCGTGCCCTTCGCGCTGTGGGCGGCCGAGCGCGGCGCGCTGCGCGCGCGCGGCGACGTCGGCGTGCTGCTGGCGCCGGAGAACGACCCGGCCGACCTCGGCAGCGACCTCGCGGCGCTGCCGGTGATCGCCGTCGACTTCCCGCAGTTCACCGACGGCCGCGGCTACTCGACCGCGCGGCTGCTGCGCGAACGCCATCGCTACGCGGGCGAACTGCGCGCCGTCGGCGACGTGCTGCGCGACCAGCTCTACGCGATGGCCGAATGCGGCTTCGACGCCTTCGTCGTGCGCGAGGACCGCGACGCCGACGCGGCGCTCGCGGGTCTGGCCGACTTCGACGGCGTCTACGCGCCGACGGCGCGCTCGCCGCAGCCGTGGTTCCGGCGCCGCGACGACGCCGCGGCGACCGACGTCTGGTATCCCCAGCTGTGAGCGCCGCCGCGCGGACCGACGCAGTGCTCGCGCTGCTGCAGCGCGTGGGCGCGACGCACGCGCCCGCCGCGCTGGCGAGCAGCTTCGGCGCCGAGGACATGGTGCTCACCGACCTCGTCGCGCGCCACGCGCTGCCGATCCGGATCTTCACGCTGGACACCGGGCGGCTGCCCGAGGAAACGCAGGCGCTGATCGAGCGCACGCGCGAGCGCTACGGCGTGACGGTGGATGTCTACGTGCCCGACGCCGGTGCGCTGCAGCGCTTCGTCCGCGACCACGGCGTCGACGCGTTCCACCGCAGCGTCGAACTGCGCCGCGCCTGCTGCGCCGTGCGCAAGACCGAGCCGCTGGCCCGCGCACTGGCGGGCAAGCGCGCGTGGATCACCGGCCTGCGGCGCGCGCAGTCGGTGACGCGCGGCGAAGTCGCGGTCGAGGAGTTCGACGGCGTGCACGCGCTGCCCAAGTTCAATCCGCTGGCCGACTGGAGCGACGACGACGTGTGGAGCCACCTGCGCGCGCACGGCGTGCCGTACAACGCGCTGCACGACCGCGGCTACCCCAGCATCGGCTGCGCGCCGTGCACGCGCGCCGTCGCGCCGGGCGAGGATCTGCGCGCCGGCCGCTGGTGGTGGGAAGACGCCGGGCACAAGGAGTGCGGGCTGCATCGGCGGCCGCTCGCGTCGCCGGCCCGTCCGGCGGAACGCGCCGCCGCGGAGCCGGCGTCATGAACGACACCGCGCTCCTGCGCCGCCCGTCGCACGCGCACGCACCACCGCCGCAGCGGGCGGCGGCCGACGCCGACCATCTCGGCTGGCTCGAATCCGAGGCGATCCACATCCTGCGCGAGGTCGCGGGCCAGTGCCAGAACCCCGCGCTGCTCTTTTCCGGCGGCAAGGATTCGCTGGTGCTGCTGCGGCTGGCGGAAAAGGCGTTCCGTCCGGGGCGCTTCCCGTTCCCGCTGCTGCACGTCGACACCGGGCACAACTTTCCCGAGGTGATCGCGTTTCGCGACCGCCGCGCGGCCGAGCTGGGCGAGCGGCTGCTGGTGCGCTCGGTCGCGGATTCGATCGCGTCGGGGCGCGTCCTGCTGAAGTCGCCGGACGAGAGCCGCAACCCGCACCAGTCGGTGACGCTGCTCGACGCCATCGCCGAACTCGGCTTCGACGCCTGCATCGGCGGCGCGCGCCGCGACGAGGAAAAGGCGCGGGCGAAGGAGCGGATCTTCTCGTTCCGCGACGCCTTCGGCCAGTGGGATCCGAAGAACCAGCGGCCCGAGCTGTGGAACCTGTACAACGCCCGCGTGCACGGCGGCGAGCACGTCCGCGTGTTTCCCATCAGCAACTGGACCGAGCTCGACGTCTGGCAGTACATCGCCCGCGAAAGGCTCGACGTGCCGTCGATCTATTTCGCGCACGTTCGCCCGGTGGTCCGGCGCGGCGGCGCGCTGGTGCCGGTCACCGAACTCACGCCGCCGCGCGACGGCGAGGCGGTGGAGAGCCTGTCGGTGCGCTTTCGCACCGTCGGCGACGTGACCTGCACCGCGCCGGTGGCGTCGGACGCCGCCACGCTGGAGGCGATCATCGCCGAAACGGCGGCCACCACCATCACCGAACGCGGCGCGACGCGGCTCGACGACCAGACCAACGACGCGTCGATGGAACTGCGCAAGAAGGCGGGGTACTTCTGATGTCGGCGATCGAACGCATGGAACTCCTCGACCACGGCGTGCTGCGGTTCCTGACTGCGGGCAGCGTCGACGACGGCAAGAGCACGCTGATCGGGCGCCTGCTCTACGACACCAAGGCGATCCTCGCCGACCAGCTGGCGGCGATCGAGCGCACGTCGCGCCGGCGCGGGCAGGAGCTCGACCTGTCGCTTTTGACCGACGGCCTCACTGCCGAGCGCGAGCAGGGCATCACCATCGACGTCGCCTATCGGTACTTCGCGACCGCGCTGCGCAAGTTCATCATCGCCGACGCGCCCGGGCACGAGCAGTACACGCGCAACATGGTGACCGCCGCGTCGACGGCCGAGCTCGCGATCGTGCTGGTCGACGCGCGCCACGGCGTGGTGACGCAGACGCGCCGCCACGCGACGCTGGCGCACCTCATCGGCATCCCGCACCTCGTCGTCGCCGTCAACAAGATGGACCTCGTCGGCTGGCGCGAGGACGTCTACGGGCGCATCGTCGCCGACTTCGTCGCCTTCGCCGCGCGCACCGGCATCGACGGCGTGCGCTTCGTCCCGATGTCGGCGCTGGACGGCGACATGGTGGTCGACCGCGGCGACCGGCTCGCGTGGTACGACGGCCCGACGCTGCTGCAGATCCTGGAAACCGCCGAGGCGCCGCCGACGCTCGCCGCCGCGCCGTTCCGCTTTCCGGTGCAGTGCATCGCGCGGCCGACGGCGACGACGCCGCGCGGCTACCTCGGCCGCGTCGAGGCGGGATCGATCGGCGTCGGCGACGCGGTGACGGTGCTGCCGTCGGGACGGACGGCGCGGGTGCGCGAGATCCGGACCTGGGACGCAAGCCAGCCGCGCGCGGCGCTGCACGACGCCGTCACGCTGGTGCTCGACGCCCAGATCGACGTGTCGCGCGGCGACATGCTGGTGGGGACCGATGCGGCACCCGAGGTCGTGCGCGCGGTCGCGGCGACCGTCTGCTGGCTGGGCGAGACCCCGCTCGACGCGCGCCGGCCGTACCTGCTGCGGCACACGACGCGCGAGGTGCGGGCGAAGGTCGCCGGCATCGACCACCTGTGGAACGTCTCGACGCAGCAGGCGGAGCCCGCGCCGGCCGCGCTGGCGATGAACGACATCGGCCGCGTCCGGCTCGCGCTGGCGCAGCCCCTGTTTCCCGACCGCTATCGCGCCAACCACGCGACCGGCAGCTTCATCCTGATCGACGAGGCGACCAACGCCACCGTCGCCGCGGGGTTGATCGAGTGACGGCCTTCGCCTTCGCCGCCGCGGCGACGCGGCGTTCCGGCAAGCGCGAGCGATGTCGGCGCACCTCGCCCCCGGTTCGGCGATAGGCCCCGCGTCCTGCACGCAGGCTTTCGCCGGCCCCAGCGACCAGCCGCCGCGTGCGGCTTTTCATTGGGCCAATATATAACTCACAGTTAGCAATAAAGCATAACGATATTCCTGGAGCAACTAATGCGCATTCCGACCTTCCTCTCCGCCCTGCTGCTGTCCGCAGCCCTCGGCAGCATCCCGTCGGCCCACGCCGACGTCACGCTGCTCAACGTCTCCTACGACCCGACGCGCGAGCTCTACCAGGACTTCAACGCCGCGTTCGCCAGGCACTGGCAGGCCAACGGCGGCGAGAAGGTCACCGTCAAGCAGTCGCACGGCGGATCGGGCAAGCAGGCGAGGAGCGTCGTCGACGGGCTCGAAGCCGACGTCGTGACGCTCGCCCTCGCCTACGACATCGACGAGATCGCGCAGATCGCCAGGCTGCTGCCCGACAACTGGCAGACCCGGCTGCCGCACAACAGCTCGCCGTACACGTCGACGATCGTGTTCCTGGTGCGCAAGGGCAATCCCAGGGGCATCCGGGACTGGGACGACCTGGTGAAGCCGGGCATCGCCGTGATCACGCCGAATCCGAAGACCTCGGGCGGCGCGCGCTGGAACTACCTCGCCGCCTGGGGCTACGCGCAGAGGAAATTCGGCGGCGAGGCGCCGGCGAAGGAGTTCGTGCGCAAACTCTACGGCAACGTGCCGGTGCTCGACTCCGGCGCGCGCGGCTCGACCACGACCTTCGTCGAGCGCGGCATCGGCGACGTGCTGCTGGCCTGGGAGAACGAGGCCTACCTCGCGGTCAAGGAGCTGGGACCCGACAAGGTCGAGATCGTCGTGCCCTCGTACAGCATCCTGGCCGAGCCGCCGGTCGCGCTCGTCGACAAGGTCGTCGACAAGCACGGCACGCGCCGCGTCGCGCAGGCGTACCTCGACTACCTCTACACGCCCGAAGGCCAGGAGATCGCGGCGCGCCACTACTATCGCCCGACGCTGGACGGCGTCGCGAAGAAGTACGAGCGGCAATTCGCCAAGGTTGCGCTGTTCCCGCTGAAGGAGTATTTCGGCGACTGGCAGAAGGCGCAGAAGGCGCACTTCGCCGACGGCGGCTCTTTCGACCAGATCTACCGGCCCGCCGCCAGATGAGAGCGTCGCGCGTGCTGCCGGGGTTCGGCGTGGCGCTCGGCTGCACGGTCGCCTACCTGTGCCTCGTCGTGCTGATCCCGCTGTCGGCGGCGTTCATCAAGACGGCGCAGCTGACCTGGCCGGCGTTCGTCGACGTCGTGACCGCGCCGCGGGTGCTGGCCAGCTACCGGCTGACCTTCGGCGCGTCGTTCGGCGCGGCAATGATCAACGCGGTGTTCGGGCTGCTGGTCGCGTGGGTGCTGGTGCGCTATCGCTTTCCGGGGCGACGGATCGTCGACGCGCTGGTCGATTTCCCGTTCGCGCTGCCCACCGCGGTGGCCGGCATCGCGCTGGCCGGGCTGTTCGCGCCCAACGGCTGGCTGGGGCAGGCGCTGACGCCGCTGGGGATCAAGGTCGCCTACACGCCGCTGGGCGTGCTGGTCGCGCTGACGTTCATCGGCCTGCCCTTCGTCGTGCGCACCGTGCAGCCGGTGCTGGAGGAGTTGCCGCGCGAACTCGAGGAGGCCGCGGCGACGCTCGGCGCGTCGCGGGCGCAGGTGTTCCTGCGCGTCGTCTTCCTGATCGTGATTCCGGCGCTGCTGACCGGCTTCGCGCTGGCCTTCGCCCGCGCCGTCGGCGAATACGGCTCGGTGATCTTCATCGCCGGCAACATGCCGATGGTGTCCGAGATCACGCCGCTGATCATCATCACCAAGCTCGAGCAGTTCGACTACACCGGCGCAACCGCGGTCGCCGTCGTGATGCTGGTCGTCTCGTTCGCGCTGCTGCTGGCGATCAACGTGCTGCAGGCCTGGGCACGCCGCCGCCAGGGCGGCCTCGCCTGAGGATCATCGATGTCGACCGCCATGGCCCTTCCGCTGCCGTTCCCGGCCGCGTCCGCAACGCCGGGCGCCGGCGAGTCCGCGCTGCTGCGGCGCCTGCTCATCGGCGCCGCGCTCGCCTTCCTGGCGCTGTTCCTGTTCGTGCCGCTGGCCTTCGTGTTCTACCAGGCGCTGAGGAAGGGTCTCGGCGTCTACGTCGCCGCGATCGTCGAGCCCGACGCGCTCGACGCGGTCAGGCTCACGCTGCTGGCGGCCGCGATCGCGGTGCCGATGAACCTCGTCTTCGGCGTCGCGGCGGCGTGGTCGATCGCCAAGTTCAGCTTTCCGGGAAAGAGCGTGCTGACCACGCTGATCGACCTGCCGTTCTCGGTCTCGCCGGTGATCGCGGGCCTCATCTACGTGCTGATCTTCGGGCTCCAGGGGTGGTTCGGGCCGTGGCTGTCGGCGCACGACGTCAAGGTCGTGTTCGCCGTCCCGGGGATCGTGCTGGCGACGATGTTCGTGACGTTTCCGTTCGTCGCCCGCGAGCTGATCCCGCTGATGCAGGCGCAGGGCACCGAGCAGGAGGAAGCCGCGGTCGTGCTGGGCGCGAGCGGCTGGCAGACATTCCGGCGGGTGACGCTGCCCAACGTCAGGTGGGGCCTCCTCTACGGCGTGATCCTGTGCAACGCGCGGGCGATGGGCGAGTTCGGCGCGGTGTCGGTGGTCTCCGGGCACATCCGCGGCGCGACCAACACGCTGCCGCTGCACGTCGAGATCCTCTACAACGAATACCAGTTCGCCGCGGCGTTCGCGGTCGCGTCGCTGCTGGCGCTGCTGGCGCTGGTGACGCTGGCGGTCAAGTACGCCGTCGAGCGGCGGACCCGCGAAGACGGTTCCCCTTCAGGAGAAAGGCCAGCATGAGCATCGAACTGTCCGGCATCAACAAGCGCTACGGCAGCTTCACGGCGGTCGACGACGTGGATCTGCGCGTCGAGAGCGGCGAGCTCCTGGCGCTGCTCGGGCCCTCGGGATCGGGCAAGACGACGCTGCTGCGCATCATCGCCGGGCTCGAGGCGCCGGATTCGGGCAGCATCGCCTTCCACGGCGCCGACGCCACCGCCACCCACGTGCGCGAGCGCCAGGTCGGCTTCGTCTTCCAGCACTACGCGCTGTTCGGCCACATGACGATCTTCGAGAACGTCGCCTTCGGGCTGCGCGTGCGGCCGCGCCGGCAACGTCCGGCCGAACCGGAGATCCGGAAACGCGTGCAGCGGCTGCTGGAACTCGTGCAGCTCGACTGGCTCGCCGGCCGCTACCCGCACCAGCTCTCCGGCGGCCAGCGGCAGCGGATCGCGCTGGCGCGCGCGCTGGCCGTCGAGCCGCGCGTGCTGCTGCTCGACGAGCCCTTCGGCGCGCTCGACGCCAGGGTCCGGCAGGAACTGAGGCGCTGGCTGCGCCGCCTGCACGACGAGGTGCACGTGACCAGCGTATTCGTCACCCACGATCAGGAGGAGGCGCTCGAGGTTTCCGACCGCGTGGTGGTGATGAACCACGGCCGCATCGAGCAGATCGGCACGCCCGACGCGGTGTACGACCATCCGGCGTCGCCGTTCGTGCTGGAGTTCCTCGGCCACGTCAACCGGCTGCCGGACGACGACGCCTCGGGCGCGCCGCGGTACGCGCGGCCGCACGAGATCGCCGTGTCGCTGCAGCCGCAGCCGCAGGCGTGGCCCGCGCGCCTCGCGCACAGCGCGACCGTCGGCCCGGTGACGCGCCTCGAATTCGCCGTCGACGGCCGCGACGCGCCGGTGAACGTCGAGCTCCCGCGCGCCGAGTTTCGCGCGCTGTCGCTGGTGCAGGGCGCGATCGCGTACCTGCGGCCGACGCGCGTCCGGCACTTCGCCGCCGCACCGGATTGAACGCCCCCTGGGCGGCGCGCGGGGAAACCGCACGGCTGCCGCGCTATAATTTCGCCTGCGGCAGCCTGCAGCGCGCCGCACTCCCCGATGCGACTTCCGCTGTTCGATCTTCCCCCGCCCGCGCAACAGGATTGGCTCGCCCGCGCGCTGGCGCGCCCGACGCCGGCATCGGCACGCAATCTCTCCGACGGGTTCCGCCTTCCCGGCCGCGAAGGCGAGCCGAGGCCCGCCGCGGTGCTGGTGCCGCTGGTCAACCGCCCCGACGGCCTGCACGTGCTGCTGACGCAGCGCAGCGCGGACCTGCCCGACCATCCCGGGCAGATCAGCTTTCCCGGCGGCCGGGTCGAGCCCGCCGACCTGTCGCTCGCCGCCGCCGCGCTGCGCGAGACGGCTGAGGAAGTGGGCCTCGCGTCCGATCGCATCGCCATTCTCGGTCAGCTCGCGCATTACGAGACGGTGACCGGCTACCACGTCACCCCGATCGTCGGCTGGGTCGAGCCGCCGTTTTCGCTGACGCCCGACCCGGTCGAGGTGGCCGACGCGTTCGAGGTCCCGCTCGCATTCCTGCTCGACCCGGCGAACCAGCAGCGCCATTTCCGGATGCTGGGATCGATGCGCCGCGACTTCTGGGCGATTCCCTACCGCGAGCGCTACATCTGGGGCGCGACGGCGGCGATGCTGATCATCCTCGACCGGACGCTGCGCGGCGCCGGCTGATGCGCCCCTTCCGCGCTGCCGCCGAGCTGCCATGCCGCTGACCGCCACCCTCCCCCGCCGCCGCCACCTGTCGAGCCTGTCGCCGCACGGCTTCCACCGCGTCGTCTACTACGAGTGGGGCGACCCCGGCAACGACCGCGTCGTCGTGTGCGTGCACGGCCTCGGCCGCAACGGCCGCGACTTCGACGTCCTCGGCGAGGCGCTGGCGCCGACGCACCGCGTGCTGGCGGTCGACATGCCGGGGCGCGGCGACAGCGAATGGCTGGCCGATCCCAACGACTACACCTTCCCCACGTACCTGACGGTGCTGAGCGCGCTGATCGCGCGCAGCGGCGCCGAGACCGTCGGCTGGGTCGGGACGTCGATGGGCGGGCTGCTCGGCATCGTGCTGGCGGCGATGCCCCGCTCGCCGGTCGCGCGGCTGGTCGTCAACGACGTCGGGCCGACCATCGAGGCGACCGCACTCGAGCGCATCGCCGCCTACTTCGGGATGGATCCGACCTTCGCCACCTACGCCGAGGTCGACGCCTACCTGCGCGCGATATCGGCGCCCTTCGGCAAGCTGACCGAAGAGCAGTGGGCGCACGTCACGCACAGCAACGTCCGCCAGCGCGCCGACGGATCGTGGGGGATGGGCTACGACCCCGGCATCGCGGTGCCGTTCCGCGCCGCGCCCGCACCGCCCGACCTGTGGCCGCTGTGGGACGCGATCCGCTGCCCGACGCTGCTGCTGCGCGGCGCGCAATCGGACCTGCTGTCGGCGGCGACCGCCGCCGAAATGGCCGCGCGCGGGCCGAAGCCGGCGGTGGCCGAATTCGCCGGCGTCGGCCACGCGCCGATGCTGCTGTCGCCCGGGCAGATCGAGCCGATCCTGCGCTTCCTGCGCGCATGATCGAGGCAAGCCGTCCGCGCCCGCCGCGCAGCGCCACGGCGGCAGCGTCGAGTACGGCGATCAGGCTCGCCGTCGCCGCCGTCGCCGCGCTGGCGCTGCTGGAACTGCTGTGGGAGCTCTGGCTCGCGCCGATCCGGCCCGGCGGATCGTGGCTGGCGGCGAAGGCGCTGCCGCTGGCGCTGCTGTGGCCGGCGTTCGCCGGCGGTCGGCGCAAACCGGGGCAGTGGCTTGCGCTGCTGCTTCCGCTCTACGGCGCCGAGGCCATCGTTCGCGCGCTCACCGAATCCGGCCGTCACCGCTGGGTCGCCGGATGCGCCGCGGCGATCGCCCTGGTCGCGTTCGTCGCGCTGCTCTCCGCCTTCCGCGCGGCGGCACGAGCCGGCCCCGCTCCCGCGTCAGGGGTTCCCGGCGCCTGACGCCAGAGGGCCCGTGCGCGGTCGCCCGGCGCCTCAGCTGTCGGCGCGCGCGGCGCCCAGGCCCTTGGGCAGCGGGAACACGACGTGCTCCTCGGTGCCTTCGAGTTCGCGCACGCTAACGCTGCCGAACGAGCGCAGCCGCGCGACGACTTCGGCGACCAGGATCTCGGGCGCCGACGCGCCGGCGGTGACGCCGACGCGCTTTCGGCCCTCGATCCACGCCGGATCGAGCTGGTCGGCGCGGTCGACCATGTACGCCGGCGTGCCGCGCAGCGCGGCGACCTCGCGCAGGCGGTTGGAGTTCGAGCTGTTGTGGCTGCCGACGACGATCACGACGTCGACGATCGGCGCCATGAACTTGACCGCGTCCTGCCGGTTCTGCGTCGCGTAGCAGATGTCGTCCCGCTTCGGCCCGACGATTTCGGGAAAGCGGCGGCGCAGCGCGGCGACGATGTCGGCGGCGTCGTCGACCGACAGCGTGGTCTGCGTCACGTACGCAAGACGCGTGGGCTGCGTGACCTCCAGCGCGGCCACGTCGGCGACCGATTCGACCAGGTACGCGCCGCCGTCGCACTGCCCCATCGTGCCCTCGACTTCCGGGTGGCCGGCGTGCCCGATCATCACGATCTCGCGCCCGGCGGCACGCATCTTGGCGACCTCGACGTGCACCTTGGTCACCAGCGGACAGGTCGCGTCGAAGACGTTGAAGCCGCGCGCCTCGGCGTCGATGCGCACGGCCCTGGGCACGCCGTGCGCGGAGAACACGACGGTGCTGCCGGGCGGGACGCCGGCCAGGTCCTCGACGAAAATCGCGCCCTTCGCCTTCAGGTCGTCGACGACGAACTTGTTGTGGACGACCTCGTGCCGCACGTAGATCGGCGCGCCGAACTTCAGCAGCGCCTGCTCGACGATCGCGATGGCGCGGTCGACGCCGGCGCAGAAGCCACGCGGGTTGGCCAGCACGACGTCAAGGTCGGACATCATCGCCTCCGGAGGGGGTGCGCGGCGCACGAAAGCTGTCCACGACAGGCGCTGGCTGCTGACTTCCAGGGGCCCCACGGGCTGCAGCACGTGCCAGCGCAAGGAGCTCTGGCATAAAGGAAGACAGTTTGAGCCGCGACGCAGCGTCGA